>JAQWFL010000012.1 GCA_028704435.1 Anaerostipes sp.
CAATACCTGCACTTTTGAAATCGAAGCTGCAAGCTGCATAACCTGCTGAACATTGACAACTGAATAACTGCCAGATATTGAATTTTCAAGGTGCATAGCTAAAATCTATGTGCGAAGTTTGAGTAATTTATACTATAGAGGATGTCACTTTTTGGTGATATCCTTTTTGATTTAACAATAGGAATCTATTTATTTAAGAAAAATTTCACAATCAATTAGTTGAAAAATATGGTATCTAGGTGTATAGTAATAGCATTAGGGGGAATTTTTAAATGAAGAAAAATATGACAAGGATTTCCGCAATTTTGATGGCCGGCATGTTAGCCTCTGGAGTTGCAGTTACACCAGTTTTTGCAGAAGAGAAGACAACAGCTGCAAGTACTCAGTCTGAATCCGTTGCCACAACAGAAACAACAACAGAGAAGAAGACAGAGACAACAACAGAAAAACCAACTACTACAGAGAAGAAAAAAACAACGACGGAAAAGAAAAAAAACACGGAGAAATCCAAAAAGAAAGACAAAAAGAAAGATGATAAAGAAGAAGCAAAGGATGATGGTCTTAAGGATATTAAAGCTCCAGAAGAGACAAAGCAATTTACAGTAGCTTCTACTACATCTATGATTCAAAAGATTACAAAACAGATTAAAAAGAAGCAAAGTTATTATGATTCTTATAGCAGTGACGTAGCAGTTATGGAATTCTACAAGAAATTAGCTGATCTTAAGAGTGAGCATGGTGTTACTATGGATATCTCTTTAACAGGAGTTAAGAAAGATAAGTGTGGTGTACATACATCTGATACTGTGAATACATTATTGATGGATTTGGCAACAAAGATTAACAGTCAATATCTAAAGGACGTGTTAAAGGAGTATAACTTCCAGATTACTGGAGAAGTCAATGTTTCTACAGCTATGACAGATGCTTCTCATTATTTGAATGTTAAGCCGTACATAGATAAGTTATTATCTAACAATACAAAACCTCTCGACCAGAAAAAAGCTGAGATGAAGAAGTTAAAAGCTGAGATTGATTCTTTGAAAAAAGACAGAGATGTTTTAAAGAAGAATAGAGATCGTATGTTTAACCCAATGAACTTACTGCAAAAAAGCAATTTGAGTACACAGGAGATTCAGTATATGCTTCAAGGTAGTGCATTAGAATCTTTGGCAAGTTCATTTAAGAAGTGTGAAGATACATATGGAGTGAATGCCGTATTTGTTGCAAGTATTGCAATTCACGAAAGTGCATGGGGAACCAGTCGAAGGGCAAAAGAAGACAACAACCTAACAGGTTATGGAGTTACTTCTGACGCTGCTAAGGGTATTAATGCACAGACAAAGGAAGAAAATCTTCTTATGACAGCGAAACTGTTGAAGGAAAAGTATCTTGTAGAAGAGGGTGCTTATTACCATGGACCTAGTGTGAAGGGTGTAAACCAATGTTATTGTGTTGGAAATACATGGGCTGGTTATGTAACCAATTATGCATATCAATTGATGGATCGACTACAGAGCAAAGAAAAGTAGACGAATTATGATTATATTTGGAAAAGGACGATGATATCATCGCCCTTTTCTTTTGCAATAAAAAGAAAGAGAGAATGGTTTCTATGAGAAAGAAACAACATCCTAAAAAATTTCATTTATTTGAGGCCGTATTATCGGTTATATGCGTTGTTCTAATAACAGAAGCGGCAGCTCCAGTCGCAGCCATTGGAACATCGCAATTATTTTGGCAGATTTTTTTAATGATTGGTTTTTTAGTGCCATTTGGTTTAATAACATCTGAACTTGGAACCACATATCCAGGAGAAGGTGGAATCTATGATTGGGTAGTGAGAGCCTATGGACACAAGTGGGGTGCAAGAGTATCTTGGTGTTACTGGATTAATTTTCCTATTTGGATGGCATCTCTTGCAACTATGTTTCCAAAGATTATTACAATGGCAACAGGTGTTACTATTGATATCTTTGGTAGTATGGTAATTGAACTTGCTTTTGTCTGGATTGTTACAGTAATTGCATTTACTCCTGTATGTGATAATATTTTTTTATTGAAAATTACTGCTGTAGTTAAGGTTTCTTTAGCTTTGTTGATTGGAGGTCTTGGAATTTATGGAGCAATGAAGCATGGTATGGCTACAAGATATACCTTAAAGTCCCTCCTTCCGACATTTGATTTAAAAAGTTTATCATTTATTTCAGTGATTATTTTTAATTATCTTGGATTTGAAGTTATCTGTACTATGATTGATGATATGCAGGAGCCAAACAAGCAGATTCCGAGGGCTATTATTCTTGGGGGACTTGTTATTGCTGGGATATATATCTTTTCTGCCTTTGGAATTAGTGCAGCAATTCCAGTAGGAAAGATTAGTGCATCAAGTGGATTGATAGATGCGGTGCAAATAATGACAGGACATAAAACTAGTATTTTAATACTAATTGTTTCAGCATTGTTTTTATTTACCTTGTTTGGAAATATGGTTTCGTGGTCCATGGGTGTAAATCGCATGGCAGCATATGCTGCAGATAGGAAAGATATGCCTGCGCTGTTTGCACAAAGAGGAAAATATAATATACCAACAGGGGCAGTAGGAATGAATGGAATTGTTGCTTCTTTCTTAATATTGATAGCACCTATGATTCCTAACAAAGATATGTTTTGGAGTTTTTTCTCCTTAAATTTGATTTTATGTTTACTGTCATATCTTCCAGTGTTTCCAGCGTTCATAAAGCTTAGGAAAATAGATTCTAAGATAGAGAGACCTTTTAAGGTAAGGGGAAATGACTTTCTTCTGAAGGTAACAGCATATGTGCCAATGACATTACTTTGTATTGCATTATTTTTCTTAGCTGTTCCTACAGATTTGAAAAGGGAAACATTAATTTCAACACTTCCTGTTACCAGTGGTGCAATTTTGGCTGTTATCCTTGGAGAAATTGTGATACTATATATGAAATCAAAGGAACAAAAAGAAGAAGTCAGACAGAAATCTTGAGACATAAGGAGAAGGAAATGAAGATAAAGAATATTATTTTACTGTTTATTACTGCAGCGGTGTGGGGGAACGCCTTTGTTGCACAAAGTGTGGGGATGGATTTAGTTGGTCCATTTACGTTTAATGGAATTCGGACACTGATTGGAGGAATTGTAATTCTTCCAGTCATTTTCGTTTTAAATAGAGGAAAGGAAAAGGACGTTTTAAAGAAACGTGATATGAAAATGTTGCTGAAAGGTGGAATTTTCTGTGGTTTCATTCTGGCAGCAGCCAGTAGTTTTCAGCAATTTGGAATTATGGAGACAAGTGTTGGAAAAACTGGTTTTTTAACCGCACTTTATATTATATTTGTACCGATTTTAAGTATCTTTTTGAAAAAAAGATGTTCCATATTTGTATGGATTGGTGTGTTGGTTGCCCTTGTGGGTGTTTATTTTTTATGTATGACAGAAGCTTTAAGTTTAGGGCATGGAGAAATTCTTGTGTTAATTGGGTCTGTATTATTTGCGATTCATATTTTGGTAATTGATTATTTTGCAGCAAGAGTTGATGGAGTGAAAATGGCGTGTATACAATTTTTTGTGGCAGGGCTTGTCTGTTGTAGTTTAATGGTTGTTTTTGAAAAACCATCGATCATGCAAATAATCACAGCATGGAAACCGATTTTATATGCAGGAGCTATGTCTTGTGGTATTGGATATACCTTGCAAATTGTAGGACAGAAGGGAATAAATCCAACAGTTGCAGCTTTAATATTAAGTTTAGAATCAGTGGTAGCTGTTATTTCAGGATTCTTGATTTTGGGACAGAAACTTTCATATAGAGAAATATTTGGTTGTGTCTTAATGTTTGGAGCCATTGTGTTGGCACAGATTCCTGCACCAAAGAAAGAAAAGGAGAGACTATGGAAAAGAGCATGACATCAGGGAATCCACTTCTTCTGATTGTAAAATTTGCACTACCCCTTCTTATGGGAAATATTTTGCAGCAGACATATAATATTATTGATGCAGCCATTGTGGGGAGAACATTAGGAGCCGATGCACTTGCAAGCGTAGGAGCCTCAAGTAGCGTTCAATTTTTAGTATTGGGGTTCTGTATTGGAATCTGCTGTGGATTTGGAATTCCTATTGCAAAATGTTTTGGAGCAAAAGATTATAAAACAATGAGACAGTATATTTTTCATGCTGCAGTCTTAACAACGATTGCCGCAGTTTTACTGACAGTGGTTTGTGCTTTGTTATGTCCACAGATTTTGCATGTGTTGTCCACTCCTAAAAATATATTTGCAAATGCCTATGCTTATTTATTGATTATTTTTTTAGGAATCCCTGCAACTCTTTTGTATAATTTATTATCCAGTATTCTTCGTTCTATTGGAGATAGTAAAACACCATTTATATTTTTGGCGATTTCAACGGTACTAAATATATTTCTGGATTTATTTTGTATTATTGTTTTGGGTTTAGGTTGTGCAGGGGCAGCCATTGCAACAATTACAGCACAGGCAGTTAGTGGAATTCTTTGTCTTTTATTTATTAAGAAGAGACATCAAATACTACATTTATCGAGAAATGACTATCAAAAAAATGGAAAGGTTATTGGAAATCTGTTATTAATGGGATTACCAATGGGACTGCAGTATTCCATTACAGCAATTGGAAGTATGGTAATGCAATCAGCTAACAATGGTCTTGGAAGCATATATGTGTCAGGATTTACTGCAGGTATGAGAATTAAGCAATTTTTCTTATGCCCTTTTGATGCACTTGCAACAGCGTCCTCTGTTTATTGTGGACAGAATCTTGGTGCGGGGGATATAACGAGAGTTAAAAGAGGACTGAAATCAGCCATGGGAATCAGTGTGGTTTATGGAATTGTGGCAGGAATGATTTTGATTTTTGCAGGACGAACTTTGTCTATGTTGTTTGTTAGTAGTTCGGCGGTGGAAATACTAGATGCCTCAAGTAAATATTTGAGATATCTTGGATTCTTTTTCTGGATTTTGGGAATTCTTAACGTAACAAGAATGACAACTCAGGGACTTGGATATTCGGGTAGAGCAGTTGTCTCTGGTATTGCAGAAATGGTGGCAAGAACGGTTGTAAGTGTTGCGTTTGTGGGTACATATGGATTTACTGCGATTTGCTGTGCTGATCAGGCAGCGTGGATTTTAGCAACTTGTTACATACTGCCTACATGCATTTCTTGTGTGAATAAATTAGATAAAAAATATGGATTACAGAGTTGACATTTTTGCTGATAAAGAGTACGATAATCAAGTACTTGCAGTTGTGGCGGAATTGGCATACGCGCTAGACTAAGGATCTAGTCCGGGATAACTGGGTAGGGGTTCAAGTCCCCTCAACTGCATGATAAAGCCCTCGAAAATCGAGGGCTTTTTTGCGTCATATGCAAAGCTCTCCAATGATGAGAATTTTATAGTTATAGTCAATACCTATAACTATTCATAGAATTTCTATAGTTTGCAATCATGAAAGCAAGTGCTATGATATATCACATGAAAGACATAACAAAAAAAGAAATAGAAAAGGAGAGCGAATTATGAAAAAGATATTAGTATTAGGATTAGCAGTTGTTTTATGCTTAGGAGCGTTTACAGGATGTGGATCAAAGAAGAGCAGTAAAGAGGATAAGACGATTACAGTGGGGGCAAGTCCATCACCTCATGCTGAAATTTTAAAAGTTGCAGCAAAGGAATTAAAGAAAGATGGTTATACATTGGAAGTGAAGGAATATTCAGATTATGTACAGCCAAATACAGCACTTGATTCAGGAGATTTGGATGCAAACTATTTTCAACACAAACCATACTTAGATGATTTTAATAAAGAAAAAGGGACAAAACTTGTGTCTGCAGGAGTTATTCATTATGAACCATTTGGCATTTTCCCTGGAACAACAAAGAAACTTTCAGATTTAAAAGATGGAGCAAGTGTAGCAGTACCAAATGATACAACAAATGAAGCAAGAGCACTTCTTTTATTAGAATCAAAAGGGTTGATTACACTAAAGAAAAACGCAGGGCTTACAGCAACAAAGAAAGATATTGTGAAGAATCCAAAGAACCTAGTTATTAAGGAAATTGAGGCAGCACAGATTCCTAGATCATTAAAAGATGTTAATATTGCAGTTGTCAATGGAAATTATGCATTAGAGGCTGGGTTAGAGGTAAATAAAGATGCTCTAGCGGTAGAAGATGCAAAATCAATTGGAGCAAAAACATATGGAAATGTTGTTGCAGTGCAAGAAGGAAAGACAAAGACTGCAAAGACAAAAGCACTTTTAAAAGCGTTAAAGAGTGCTGCAGTAAAAAAATATATTAAAGAAAAATATAATGGAGCAGTCGTTACGTTGTTCTAAATGAATTAGAAAATTGTCACTACAGATTTCAAAATACTAGAAATCTGTAGTTGACAAAAATTTTTTCACAGTTTATCATACTAAACAGATATGAAATATATGAATAAAACAAGAAGGAGACTTATATTATGAATTTTAACTTAACTTATTTTGGTGCATTGGCACTGGTACTTGTATTTTATGGACTAATCTATTACTTGAAGCAAAAGAAAAATGTGGACTTTGGAGCACTTACAATTTTAGCTGTTGGATTTGGAATTGTTGTGGGATTGGTATTTAAAGGGGGAGCGCAGTATTATGCGGCATTTGGAAGTATTTACACAAATTTAATCAGTGCAGTGGTTGTTCCCCTACTAATTTTTAGTATTATTTCAAGTATTACCAATCTTGGAGAAGAAGTGAGATTAAAGAACATTGGATGGAAAGCAGTTGTATTTTTATTATTAAATACATTGACGGCGAGTATTTTAGCCATTGTAGCTGCTGTTGTCACAAATATAGGGAAAGGATTTAACTATCAACTTGCCACTAATTATAAGGCACAGGAAGTTCCTACCTTTATAGATACCATTGTAGGTTTGGTTCCATCTAATCTGGCAAGTCATTGGGTAGAAGGGCAAGTAGTTCCTATTGTAATTTTTGCAATTATCATCGCAGTTGCTTACAACAAACTTGCGGCAGAAAAGACTGAGGGAATTGGAGAATTTAAGAAGATTATTGATGCAGGAAATAAGGTAATGGGACGCGTTGTTTCATTTATCATTGAATTAACACCATATGCAGTGCTTTCATTGATTGGAAGGGCTGTGAGCCAGAATAAATTAAGCGACTTGTTACCATTACTAAGTGTATTAGTATTAGTTTATATTTTATGTGCCATTCAATTATTTGGTGTGGACAGTTTGCTTTTGGCAGTGGTTGGAAAGTTGAATCCAATCCAGTTTTTAAAGGGATTCTTTCCAGCAGGTGTTGTGGCATTTACATCACAAAGCAGTATTGGAACCATTCCAGTTACTACAAAACAATTGACAAAAAAACTTGGGGTTAATGAAGATATTTCAGCATTTGTAGCAACTCTTGGGGCTAATCTTGGGATGCCGGCATGTGCAGGAATTTGGCCAATGGTAACCGCAGTATTTACCATTCATATTTTAGGAATTAACTATAGCTTTTCACAATATGTTTTATTAATTATCTTAGCCGTTGTGGTAGCCGTTGGAACTGTGGGAGTGCCAGGAACATCTACAATTACAACAACAGCAATCTTTGTTGCAGCGGGACTTCCAGTAGAAGCAATTGTACTATTAAGTCCAATTTCAAGTATTGTTGATATGGCAAGAACAGCAACTAATGTGGCAGGTGCGGCAACAGCTGCAGTTCTTCTTGCAAAGACAGAAGGACAATTAGATTTAGAGGTTTACAATGAAGGAAAAGTAGAAACAAATACAGCAGGGCAGGCGGATAGTCTAGCATAGGTTGTTGCTCAAAGGAAAGAGGTGATTTCATGGTTAATATATTATGCTTTGGTGATTCCAATACCTATGGTTATATTCCAGATGGAAGTGGACGATATAATGAAAATACAAGATGGACTGGAAGGTTAGGAAAGATTCTTGGAGATGGGTTTAACATTTTAGAAGAAGGATTATGTGGAAGAACAACAGTATTTCAAGACGAACTAAGACCTGGAAGACGTGGCAGTGAATTTATCAGCGTTGCTGTGGAATCCCATAATCCATTGAATTTACTTGTTTTAATGTTAGGAACAAATGATTGCAAGACTAGATATGGAGCGTCTGTTCAGACCATAGGAAAAGGTCTGGAAGAGGTGATAAAGACAGCAAAATACTATGGAACAGATGGTATGAAGATACTCATTATATCACCAATTCATTTAGGAAAAGGAGTTGGTGAGGAAGGATTTGATCCAGAGTTTGATAAACATTCAGAAGAGACGGCAAAGAAATTATCAAAAGAATATGAAAAAATTGCAAGAAAATGTAAGTGTGATTTTTTTGATGCGGCAGCCATAGCAAAACCAAGCGAGATAGATAGGGAACATTTGGATGCGCAAAATCATAAAATTCTTGCAGTGGCATTATCAAGAAAAATAAAACAATTACAGTATGACAGTAGGAAGGAGAAAACATGTGTGAGTTATTTGGATTTTCTTCCAGAAAAAGATGTGACATTGGGGATTATTTAAAGGAGTTTTACAGCCATAGTAAGGAACACCCAAACGGATGGGGACTTGCTTGTATCCGAAATGGAAATGTGAATATAGAAAAGGAGCCAAAGCAGGCAGAAAAAAGTCGTTATTTGAAAGAGCGATTGTCAATTCCAGTGAAAGAATCTGTAGTTCTTGCTCATATACGATATGCAACCATTGGAAATGTAGAATATAAAAATTGTCACCCCTATGTAAGACAGGATGACAGTAAAAGAACTTGGACCTTGATTCACAATGGAACGATTTTTGATTTTCCACTGCTCACACCGTATATTGAATTTCAGGAAGGGAATACCGATAGCGAAAGGATTCTAATGTTTCTCGTAGATCAGATTAATTATCATACAAAGGTTAAAAATAGAGATTTAACAGAAAGAGAACGGTTTGACGTCATTGATTTAGTTCTTCGGAGAATGGCAAAAGGAAATAAACTAAATTTAATCATTTATGATGGAGATGTTATGTATGTGCATACCAATTATAAGAATTCACTCTATTATCTGGACATGAAAGAAGGAGTTCTTTTTTCCACAAGACCATTGGATGAAAATGAATGGAAGCCTGTTTTATTTACAAGACTTCTTGCCTATCGAAGAGGACAGCAGATTATGACAGGAACCAGTCATAATCAGGAATACATTGAACGAGAGGAAGATGTAAAACACCTCTATCAGATTTATTCAGCATTGTAAGGAGTGTCGCATGAAGAGAGAATTAGTAAGAGAAATTATATTTGAAAAATATATTGAACCAACCATGAAGAAAAAGGAAAACTATATTGGTGTGGAGATAGAAATGCCCATCGTAAATCTGAAGAAAGAACCTGTTGATTTTATGGTGGTACATCGAATCACAAGAAGATTCATTGGCACATTTGGATTTGAAATTCAAGGAACCGATGAAGAAGGAAATGTTTATGCAGCCATAGATAATAAAACAGGAGATATTTTATCATATGATTGCTCTTACAACAATCTAGAACTTTCCATGGGAAGAGAAAAAGAACTCCATGAGATTCAAAAGAGATTTCAAGCTTACTATGATTATTTGCAAAGTCAGTTTGAACAATATTTTTATACATTAACGGGTATGGGAGTGAATCCCTATTATGAGTACAATCATAATGAGCCAATCCCCAATGGACGTTATCGGATGTTGTTTCATCATCTGAATTCTTATGAAAAATACAAAAATGTTCCCATGTATTTTCATCCCTATCCAAGGTATGGAACATTTTCAAGTGCATCTCAGGTGCAGTTAGATGTGGAATATGAAGATTTGTTGGCTGTCATTGGAACGTTTTCAAAGTTAGAACCAATCAAAGCTTTATTATTTTCAAATTCTGTTTTATTGGGAAAAAGAGAAGACCTTCTTTGCTGCAGGGACATGTTTTGGGAACATAGCACCCATGGAATTAACTCACACAACATAGGAATGTTTGACTGTGAACTTAATTCTATTGATGATTTGAGAGCTTATATTGAGTCCACTAGCATTTATTGTGTAGAGCGAGGTGATAAATATATTAATTTTTCGCCACAAAAAGTAATGGATTATTTTGAACAAGAGTATGTAGAAGGGGAATATTATGAAAATGAATCTTATCACAAAATGAAAGTGATTCCACAGTATTCAGATTTACAATATTTACGTACGTTTAAATTTGAAGATTTAACCTTTCGAGGGACCATAGAATTTCGAAGTGTCTGTTGTCAGCCAATAAAGGACAGTATGGTAGTAGCAGCATTTCATCTAGGATTAAAAGAAAAATTGTATGAATTAAAAGAAATACTAGAAAAAGATACAGTGATTTATCATCATGGATATAATGCGGGAGAACTAAGGAAAATATTTAATCGAAGAGAGTTTCCGTCTTTTTTAAATGAAGAACAAGTGTATCAGCTGGCAGAACGAATTGTAGATTTAGCAAAAGAAGGATTGAAAATACGAGGATATGGAGAAGAAGTATTTTTAGAACCTTTATATGAGAGAATCTATGAACATACAAATCCGGCAAAAAAGATGTTGTCACTGTTACGTGAACCCAAAGTAGTTATAGAAGAAATTATTCGTTCTTATGCGTAAGTGAAAGGTTGGATGTTGGATGAAATTAGATGTAAAGAAACACATAAAACAAGGTAATTTTGGGCTAGAAAAAGAAAGTATTCGGGTAGATGTTTTTGGATATGGAACTAAAACAAAACATCCTTTTAAAAATAATGCAAAGATGGAACGAGATTTTTGTGAAAATCAGACAGAATTAATTACTGGTGTATGTAAAAGTGTAGATGAAGTTTTTGAGGAGATGAGCCAACTTCAAAAAGATGCAACACAAATGCTACAGAACTTAGAAACTGGTCCAGAACTTTTATGGCCATTTTCTAATCCACCCTATATAGGAGAAGAAGAACAGATTCCAGTGGCAAGATATGATAAATCAATGAAAGGAAAAGAAAGATATAGAGAATATCTAGCAGAGAAATATGGAAAAAAGAAAATGTTGTTTTCAGGGATTCATTATAATTTTTCTTTTTCGGAACAACTATTGTTAGAAGAATATGAAAACAAAAAACAAGAGCTGTCTTATGAGGTTTATAAAAATGATTTATATTTAGATTTAGCGGCAAAAGTCACAAAATATAGCTGGTTTTTTGTGTATCTTACGGCTGCAAGCCCCATCATGGATGGGTCTTTTTTCTATGACGAAATGGCAGGGGTAGACGTGTTCACAGGCTACGCATCTCCAAGATGTGGGGATGGAGGTTACTGGAATCAGTTTTTACCTGTTTTAGATTTTTCATCCATTGACAGCTACGTGGAAAGCATCCATCGTTATATTGAAGAGGGAAAATTGAAATCTAGTTCAGAATTATACTATCCAGTGCGTTTGAAACCAAAAGGCTCCAATGATGAAACAAGCTTGCGGCAATATGGAGTCAATCATATCGAACTTCGCATGTTTGATCTAAATCCATTTTCAAAAGTTGGGGTTATCAAAGAGGATTTAAAATTTGTTCATTTATTATTACTATATTTGGCATCAAAGGAAAAGGAGAAATTTGGTGCAATAGAACAAATCATTGCCATTCAAAATGCAAAAGAAGCCGCAAAATTTGATGATAATGAAATTGAGATTCATATTACCTCTGACATGAAGCAACCGATTAAAAGCTGTGCAATGAAGGTGTTAAACAAAATGGAAGAATTCTATGAAAAACTTGATATTAAAGATGCAGAGGGGATCATAAATTACCAAAAGGACAAAATAATGATTTTGGGAAATCGATATGTACAAAGAGTGAAGCGTAAATTTGGACATGATTATGTGAAGAGAGGATATGATGCAGCAAAGGGATATGCCGCAGATTTTTCTTTTTTTACCAGGGGTGACACTGGAAGTAATTATGGTGTATAATTAACATTCAATGAACCTAATGAATGAAGGAGATAGAAATCATGGAGAAAATCGCAAGTTTTACAATTGACCATAATAAATTACTGCCAGGAGCTTATGTATCAAGAAAAGATTATGTGGGAGATCATGTTGTTACCACATTTGATTTAAGATTTACTGCACCAAATCGTGAGCCAGTAATAAACACAGCAGAGATTCATACCATTGAACATCTTGCTGCCACATTTTTAAGAAATCATAAAGACTTTAAAGATAAGACCATTTACTTTGGACCTATGGGATGTCGTACTGGATTTTATCTGCTTCTTGCAGGGAATTATGAGTCAAAGGATATTGTTCCACTGCTAAAAGATATGTTTCAATTTTGTGCAGATTTTCAGGGAGAAGTGCCAGGGGCATCAGCAAAAGACTGTGGAAACTATCGAGACATGAATTTGCCAATGGCAAAGTATATTGCAAAGAAGTATGTAGTGGAAGTGCTAGATAATATTACCGAAGAAAGATTAGTGTATCCCCAATAGGGAGTTGAGGTAACTTATGAGATATGAAGGAATCGTATATCGACCGCCAAGTGAGGCGTATAGCCTGATTGTGCAGGTAACCATTGGATGCAGCCAGAACACATGTGCTTTTTGTAGTATGTATAAAGATAAAAAATTCAGAGTCAGAGATGTTGAAGATGTAATAGAAGATTTTGCAATTGCAAGGGCTACTTATTCTAATGTAAGCAAAATATTTTTGGCAGACGGAGATGCATTAATATGCAATATGGATGACTTGAAAATCATATTAGAATACATTCAAGAACATTTTCCAGAATGCAAACAAGTGACTTGTTATGGGTCACCGAAAAGTATATTGACAAAAACACAGGAAGAATTAAGTACTTTAAAGATGTTAGGACTTTCCATGGTGTATACAGGGTTAGAATCTGGCAATGCCAAGGTATTAAAAGATATGGAAAAGACAGCATCTCCAGAAGATATGATTCAAGGAGCAGACAAGATTCATAAGGCGGGAATTCGACTTTCTGTTACAGCAATTTCTGGACTAGGTGGAAGAGATATGTGGCAGGAACATGCCATAGATACTGGAAAGGTACTTTCAAAAATGAAGCCAGAATATATAGGATTATTGACGTTGATGGTGGAACCAGAGGTTTTACTTGAGCAGAGAATCAAAGAGGGAAGATTCCAGCTACTGAATCCTTGTGACATCTTAATTGAGACAAAATTAATGCTTTTGCATATGGATTGCCAAGGAAGTATTTTCCGTTCCAATCATGCATCTAATTATGTAAATCTTAGTGGAACATTAAATCAAGATAAAAATAAAATGATAGAAGAATTAGACCAGGCTATTCAAGGGAATATTCATTTAAAATCAGAATGGATGCGTGCATTGTAAAAAAGTAAAGGTATATCAAAATGGTACCTTTACTTTTTTATTTGGAATTACTTATTTCTTGCTTTGTTTGTAGAGTCGCGAATGATTAAAGTTGGTTTATATTCGATTCGGATAATATATCGACTGTTTTCATCGGAAGATTCGTCCCATTGTATTTTTTGGAGTAATGTTTCAAATGATTTTTTCCCTTTTTCCTCCATATAGTGTTCAATGGATGTGAGAGAAATTGGTAAAAATCTAGATGGGAAATCATTGTCAAAACTGCATACACTGAAATCCTTTGGAATGCTGTATCCATTTTTTAAAATTGCATCAATTATACCATAGGCAACCATATCATTGTTTCCGATGAATGCGGTAATGTTGTCTAAATTCCGGTTTTCCAGACATTCTTGGCAAAGATTGTAACCAACCTCATATTCAAGAGATAAATTATTTCGCTCATATTCAGGACTGATTTTCTGCTCTCTTAAAATGACGCTATAATTCTCGTTCATAGAATTTTTTTTGAAGATATTTTCAATGCCTTGTAAACGCTGATAACGCATGGCAAGTGAGATATCTGGGTTAATAGTTGTAGTTAAAAATGCAATATGACGATGACCTAGTTCGTATAAATGTTCTGCTAGTAGAACGCCAGCAGTATAATTGTTTGTTTCAATGACGTCAAGGTTAGAAGAGGAGGCTTTGTCTCCAATCATAACAATTGGAAAAGTTTTTGCAATCTTTTCAACATAATCAAAGTTATTAGGCATCATTGTAAAGATAATTCCTTTTACATTCATATCAATAACATCTTGAATCATTTCTTTTTCATGATTTTTATCTCGAAAAGTTGTCATAATAATCGTTTTATAATTATTCTTGTATGCTGCCGCTTCGATGGATTGTGCAATCATAGAGTAATAAGGATTGTAGATGTTTGGGCAGAATACAGCCACAATGTTTTTGGCAGATCTTGATTGATGAAATTTACGAATTGTATCATCTTTTTCTTTTGTTTTAAATTTATAGCCTAATTCATTTGCAACATGGAAAACTTTTTTTATAGTTTCCTCTGTAAAGGAAACATCATGTCTTTTATTTAATATCATAGAAACTGCGGAAATTGATACACCGGTTTTTTCAGCAATATCTTTCATGGTTATTTTCTTATAGTTTGCCATAAAACTCTCCTTTTTTTATTATTAAAATTTTAATAGTATTATTCATAATAGACAAAAAATCAATATAAATATGTTCATATACATGAAGTTTATTGAAAACAATTAAAATAAATTGAAATAGTATAGAATAAGACGTAAAATTTAAATAAAGAAACAAACATATTTTAATTAAAATTTTAATTAAGTATAGCATAAGTTTAATATTGATTCAACGAAAAGAAGGAGGTTTCAGTATATGAAAATTATTCAAATTTCAGATTTCCATCTAAGGGGAGATGGAAAGTTATCATTCCAAAAAGCTGACACGAAACAAGCACTAGATCAAACAGTGGAATTCTTTTGTAATCTAAAATCCTATGATTTGCCAGAATATTTTGTGGTGACAGGAGATTTGGCAGAGGGAGGAATGAAAGAGGGCTACGAACTTCTTAGACAAGGACTAGATCAATTGCCACGACCATATTATATTGTTCCAGGAAACCATGATAAAAGAGATTTCTTTTTAGAAATGTTTCCAGAACATGCACCAGTAAAAGAAGATATTAAGCCTTATATTTGTTATACCTTAGATGATGGATCCATTCGTTCCATTATTATAGATACCTGTAGGGAAGGGTGTCATTATGGAGGGTTGACAGATAAAGTGGCAGAATGGTTAGAGGGGAAAATCATAGAGTATCCAAATAAACCTACATTAGTATTTACACATCATCCTCCATTTATTACAGGGCTTCCTGCAATGGATGAGGAGTTTGCACAGGCAGACCGATTGATGGAAATACTCAAAAAGCATAAAAATGTACGACTTTGTTGTGGGCATATGCATACAGGTATGTTCACAAGCTGGAAAGGGATTCCTTGTGTTACATGTCCATCAATTGCCATGCAGATGGAAGTGGATTTTAGAGGAAAAAATAGTCCAGATGTTACAGAGGTAGAAGCCATGGATAACTTTAAGGGAGGAGGAGATCGGTTCTTTTTAGGAAATCCAGGGTATTTAATTCATGACTTACAAGGAAATCAAATTAATACTCATAGTATGTTAATACCAACAGGTGCAAGTTACTCAGGACCATGGCCATTTAAGTATTATGAAGGAGAAGAGGATTAAGTAAATGGATATGAAAAGGAGGAGTTATTATGGAAGAGAAAAATAGTTTAAGGAAAATAGCAGCAGTTACTTTATTTGAAAGTGCGGTGCAATGGTATTGTTTTTTGCTATATGGAACTGCAGCAGGAACTGTATTTGCTAAAGTATTCTTTTCAAACACAGGAAATGCAACGACTGCTTTAATTTTATCTTATATGTCATTTGCAATTGGATACATTGCGGGACCATTTGGCGCAGTATTTTTTGGACATATGGGAGATCAAAAGGGTAGAAAAGTTACAATGTATGTATCACTTTTAATGATGGGAATTTCAACCTCGATTATAGGGCTTCTTCCATCAGCTGCAAGTGCGGGAGTTTGGGTAGTTATTGTGTTACAAATTATGAGACTGTTCCAATGTTTCGGAAGAGGTGGAACATGGGGTGGTGGAATTTTAATGGCATATGAAAATGTACCAGAAAATAAACGTGCATTTTATGCTGCAATTCCACAGATTGGTTTACCAATTGGATTTGGATTATCTTCTATTCTAATTGCAATTCCAACATTACTTTTGCCAGAAGAAATATTTTTTACATGGGGATGGAGAATTCCATTTTTATCAGCAATTATTTTAACTCTTATTGTTGTATATCTTAAGGGCAGCATGATGGAAACAGAAGACTATAAAAAGGCACAGAAAAAATTAGAGGAACAAGAAGCACAAGGAAAGAAACAAAAAGTTGGATTTGTCCCAATGGTAAGAGGTTATTGGAAGACATTATTGCTTGGATGTGGAACAAGATGGGTAGATGGTACTTTCTATAATATCTTTATTGTATGGATTCTATCTTATTGTATTGGTTGGCTTGGAATGCCATTGATTCAAACTTACATCATTACAATTGTAGCTTGTATCTTTAAAATACCATTTACTTTATTCGGGGGCTGGTGTGCAGAAAAATTAGGAAAAACAAGAACTTTTGTCATTGGTGGTTTGGCATCAGCAGTTCTTAGTATTCCTACATTAAAGGTAATTGAATGGAGCAATGGTAATTTAGTTTATACCATCATAGGAATTGTATTAGGATGGAGTATTGCTTACAATCTTATATGGGCAGTTATTAGTTCTTTATGGTCTTCCTATTTTGAAACTGAAGTCCGTTACTCAGGAATTTCGTTTGTATACCATGTACCAAGCTTTTTAGTTGCTGGTATGGTACCAACCATATGTACCTTGCTAATTAATTATGGAAATGGAGATACTATTTATGTAGGTATTTATTCAACTATAGTTGCATTAATTAGTGTGGTTTGTGCCTTGGCATTAAAGAGGAGACATGACAAAGGAAAGCATTAAAAGTGCTTTAGGGGATATATAATTTATGAGATACAGAGAACATGAAATGTAACAATGTTCTCTGTATTGCTATATATAAACAAGAAGAAAACAAGTTGATTTTTACTGATAGTATCTTATAATAAAAATAAGGAGTGTTTTCTTTTGTTATACGAAAAGGAGGCACTATGGGAGAAGCATATAAGGAACTAATTGGAATCAAGTAGTATTGGTTGATAAGGGAGAGTAATTCAATGACAGTAAAAAATATGATACATATGGCAGATGATTTAACGCCGGTGGAAGCAGAAATTGCATATTATGTTATACAACATCAAGAACAGATTACAGAGTTATCTGTGGTAGAACTTGCAGAAAAGACCAATGTATCAAAATCAGCGGTCCATCGTTTTTGTAAAAAGATTGGATTAAAAGGGTTCAATGAATTAAAAATCGCTTTGACAAAAGATATAGTAGAGCATCGAGAAGATGAGGAGATGATTGATGTAAACTATCCATTTGACAGGGAAGATGGATCTCAATTAATTGCGGATAAATTAGCAAAATTATACGAGACAGCCATTCATGATACTTATAATTATCTTGATTTTACGAAACTCCATCAAGTGGCACAATTATTACGCAAAGCAAAAATTGTTGATATATATACACATGCACACAATATGAATGCAGCAGAGAATTTTCAAGATAAGATGCTAACCATTGGGAAGATTGTGAATTGTCCAAAGGGATTTTATAAATTAAGATTGACTGCTTTGGCATCAGAAAAGGAACATGTTGCGATTGTGCTATCCTACTCTGGAAAAGCTATCTTTGTAAAGCCAATCTTAAAGATGTTGCATCAAAAGAAAACTCCGGTTATATTAATTGGAAAATCTGGAAGCAACATATATCCACAATATGTAACACAGGCACTTAGTATTAGTGGACGAGAGAATTTACGTGACCGCATTTCTCAATTTTCTTCCTACATTGCAATGCAATATATGCTAGATGTTATTTATGGTTGCATTTATAATATGGATCGCGAAAAGAATATCGAGTATCTAAAAGAATCCATAGAATTTATGGATGATCGAGATGTGGACGATGAATAGATTATCTTTTCAATAGGATGAGATGATTGAAGCCAATGAAGGATATTGGCCAGAATTGAATTAAATGTATTAAAAGTTTCAAAAAGTTCCAGAAAGAGATTTCTTTCTGGAACTTTTTTTGGGAAAAACTATCTGCTTCGTCGTAATGTATTGTCATTTATTCATCAAAATCATATGATGCAAACATAAAAGAAATGACATACGAAACTTAGGAGGTATATACATGAAAGGTGCAGTAAAAATCGTGACAATTGGTGGTGGAAGTAGCTACACACCAGAGTTGATGGAAGGATTTATCAAACGGTACGAAAATCTACCCATCAAAGAAATATGGTTAGTTGATATTGAAGATGGAAGAGAAAAGGTAGAAGTTGTTGGAGCACTTGCTCAAAGAATGTGGGATGCATCTCCATATGACGTGAAAGTATACACAACGCTAGAACGCAGAGAAGCTTTAAAAGATGCAGACTTTGTTACGACACAATTTAGAGTCGGACTTTTAGATGCCAGAATCAAGGATGAAAGAATTCCATCTCTTTATGGAATGCTAGGGCAGGAAACTAATGGTGCAGGAGGAATGTTCAAAGCATTTCGAACGATCCCAGTTATTGGGCAAATTATTGAAGATATGAAAGAGCTTTGTCCAGATGCTTGGTTAATCAATTTCACCAATCCAAGTGGAATGGTAACAGAAGCAGTAATCAAACATTTTGGATGGAAAAAATGTATTGGACTTTGTAATATACCAACGATTTCGATGATGGCAGAACCTAAGATTCTAGGAAAGAAAATTGAAAATTTAAATTACAGATATGTTGGGTTAAATCATTTTCATTGGCACAAAGTGTATGACGAAGAAGGCAAGGATTTAACACCAGAATTAATCAATCATATCAATGAAAGAGATAATGGAACGCCAGCTAATATTTATCAAGCAAAATTTCCGCTAGAACTTCTTCATAGCATGAATTTAGTACCATGCGGTTATCACAGATATTATTACATGAAGCAAGCAATGCTTGAGCATGCCATAGAAGAATTCAATGAAGGCGGAACACGTGCAGAGCAAATGAAACGAACAGAAAAAGAACTATTTGAAATCTATAAAAATGCAGAACTTCATGAAAAACCAGAGCAACTAGGAAAACGTGGAGGTGCTTACTATAGTGATGCTGCTTGTGAATGTATTCGTGCGATTTATGGAAATAAAAAAATTCACATGGTAGTGAGCACCCAAAATAACGGAGCAATCTCCTGCTTGGATGATGATTCTATTGTAGAAGTGTCATGTATTATTTCTTCTGCAGGAGCTCAGCCAATGGCATGGGGACAACTTCCAGCAGCAGAAAAAGGTTGGATTCAAGTAATGAAAGCAATGGAAGAATGCACCATTGAGGCAGCATTGACTGGTGATTACGGAAAAGCAATGGAAGCATTTGTAATCAATCCATTGGTTGAAAATAACGAATATACACAAAAGGTATTAGATGAGATGCTTGTTGCTCATGCAAAGTATTTACCTCAATTTGAAGAAAAAATCAAAGAACTAAAAGAAAAAGGAATTGCTTCTAAAGATCCAGTTGTTATGGATTTGATGGAACATGGTTTCTAAGCGGAGGAGAGCATGAGTGTAAAAAGAGAAGTATTTGGGTGTCTTCATAATGGGAAAAAAGCCTACATCTATACCATTGAAAACAAAAATGGATTTTCTGTAAAAGTCACAGATTTTGGCGTGAATATTGTGTCAACCATGGTAAAGGATAAAGATGGAATTACGAGAGATGTATCTTTAGGATATGACACATTGGAAGAATATTTTGAAAATGGGATCATGTTTGGTGCCACCGTGGGAAGAAATGTTAATCGCATATCCAATGCAGCGTTTACGATTGATGGAATAAAATATCAAGTTGCAAAAAATCGTGGAAAACATAATATTCATAGCGATAAAGAGCATGGATTTCACAAAGTACTTTGGAATTCTGAAATTATTGATGAAAATGCTGTGAAATTTACATACCTTAGTCCAGACGGGGAACAAGGTTTCCCTGGAAACTTACAAGTATCGATTATTTATACCGTTACAAAAGGGAATGGACTGATGATTTCTTATCACGCGGTGAGTGACAAGAAAACACTTATTAATTTAACAAATCATAATTACTTTAATTTAGGTGGCCATGATAGTGGAACAATTGAAGAAACAAAAGTAAGAATTCTAGCTGATTGGTTTACACCAGTAGATGAGGATACAATTCCAACAGGAGAAATTCGAAAAGTAGAAGGAACTACAATGGATTTTCGAAGATTCAAAGCAGTGAATACAGATATTGAGAAAGGATATGACCACAATTTTGTGATTCAAAATCCTAATTGTGGAGTCAGGAAAATGGCAGAAGCTGTGGATGAGACAACCGGTATTGCTATGGAAGTGTATTCAGATCTTCCAGGTATGCAATTTTATACAGGAAATACAATGAAAAAGACAAAAGGGAAAGGAGGCATCATGTATGGAAAACGATGTGGATTTTGTATGGAACCACATTACTTCCCCAATAGTATCAATACTAAAGAATTTGACGCACCTGTCTATGAGGCAGGACAAGTCTATGAAACGGTAACTATTTATCAATTCGTTTAAGGGAGGAGAAAACGATGTCAAACAACAAAAAGAAAAAAGGATCCGTATTTGCGGTCATCCAACAAGTAGGAAAATCATTTTTCTTACCAGTATCTGTACTGCCAATCGCAGGGATTCTGTTAGGACTAGGAGCTTCATTTACCAATGCTGATACCATTGCAGCATATCATTTAACTGGAATTATGGGAGAAGGAACACTGTTAAATGGACTTCTAACCATTATGTCACAAGTAGGAAATACTATCTTTGGAAACTTACCATTAATTTTTGCACTAGCGGTTGCACTTGGTATGGCAAAAAATGAAAAAGCAGTTGCTGTACTTTCTGCTGGTATTTCATTTTTCGTTATGAATTCTACGATAAATGCCATGCTTAAGCTAACAGGAAAAATCTTAGCAGATGGAACCTATGCAAAAAGTGTATTAAATGGACAAATTACGAGTGTATGTGGAATTGACTCTCTACAAATGGGGGTATTTGCAGGAGTTCTTGTTGGACTTGTAACTGCAGCCCTACATAATCGTTTTTATAAACAAGAATTACCAGCAGCTTTAGCGTTCTTTTCTGGGGTTCGTTTTGTACCAATCATTTGTGTATTTGCACATATTGGTGTTGGTATTATCTGTTACTTTATTTGGCCAATCATTCAAAGTGGAATCTTTGCACTTGGAAACTTGGTTATGGGAACAGGATATATTGGAACTGCAATCTTTGGATTCCTAGAAAGAGCATTGATTCCATTTGGATTACACCATGTATTCTATATTCCATTTTGGCAGACATCTCTTGGCGGAACCATGGAAGTTGCAGGAAAAATGGTAGAGGGTGCACAAAATATTTTCTTTGCACAATTAGCTGACCCAGCAACAAAACACTTCTCAGTTGAAGCATGTCGTTTCATGACTGGAAAATATCCATTTATGATGGCAGGACTTCCAGGAGCAGCATATGCAATGTATCGTTGTGCAAAACCTGAAAAACGTAAGTTGGTTGGAGGATTATTGTTTTCAGCAGCTTTAACATCATTCCTTACAGGAATCACAGAGCCAATTGAATTTACATTCTTATTTATTGCACCAGGATTATTTATCCTACACTGCGGATTGGCAGGATTGTCATTCGCAATTATGCATATTTTAAAAATCTGTATTGGAACAACATTCTCATGTGGATTGATTGACTTTATGCTTTATGGAGTGTTACAAGGACAACAAAGAAGTAATTGGTTGATGATTATTCCAGTTTTTGCACTGTATGCAGTACTTTATTACTTTGTTTTTAAGCTTGTAATTGAAAAATTCAACCTTCCAACACCAGGACGTGATGACAATGAAGAGGAAGTGAAGCTTTATACAAAGGCAGATTTTCAAGCAAAACAGGGAAATGCAGCAGCGGATGAAGATGCACCAGATGACATGCAATCGCTACTAATTCTAAAGGGATTAGGTGGATTAAAGAATATTGAGGATATTGATTGTTGTGCAACAAGACTTCGTATTACAGTTGAAGATGAAAACAAGGTGACAGATAGTTACTTGAAACAATCTGGATCCAAAGGAATCATAAAAAAGGGAAATGGAATTCAGGTGATTTATGGACCACAAGTACCCATTGTTAAGAGTAATTTTGAAGAATTTGTTCAGTATTACACAACAAAAGGAACAGATCCATCTGTAGAAGAGGTGTCACCCATAGAAGATTCTTCAGCTCCTGTTACAAAACAAAAGGAAATTGGTCATGGAAAACTTCTCGCAGTAGCAGATGGAAATGTGCTAGCTATGACAGAAGCAAAAGATAAAGCATTTTCAAGCTGTGCCATGGGAGATGGATATATTGTGAAACCTACAAAAGGAGTGGTAGTAGCTCCAGCAGATGGAAAAATCACAGCATTAATCGAACCATCTTTACATGCAGTTGGGATTGAAACGAAAGAAGGATTAAATCTATTGATTCACATAGGAATTGATACAGTAAAACTAGAAGGAAAAGGTTTTAAAGCATTTGTTGAAAATGGACAAGAAGTAAAAGCAGGAGATAAATTAGTAGAATTTGACATTAATATTGTAAAAGAAGCAGGGTACGCACCAGATATTCTAGTTATTGTTTTAGAGGATGAAAATCTTCAAAAAGTAGATTACAAGGTGGGACAAAATGCAGATGCAGGAACAACCGTAGTGGCAGAATATTAATTTACAAGCGAACTTTCTCTTGAAATATAGAGAGAGCTATGCCTTACTACTTTCAACGAGTGGAGAATAAGGAATCGACAAGGGGGATGTCCAAGCAATATAAACTGAATCAGGATTTTTGGTATGGACAGTCTGTGTTAGAATTGCAAGAAAGCATGAATCAACTCAGTATTAAAAAACTGTATGAGATGCAGGGAACACGTAATGTAACAATGTTCTCTGCATTGTTGTGTAATAACACATTGACGGTTTACAAATAATGGAATATAATAAAAACGAAAGAATATAAATCGGGGAATGATATATGGTTGCATTAGAAAGGATTCATATGTCAAAAACTGATCATATAACAAAGCATTTTTTTACGAACAAGATTAAATTCGCTGATTTATTCAACGGTATTTTATTTGAAGGAAAACAAATCATAGATTCCAAGGATTTAATTCAGGAGAATATAGAACATATTGTATCATTGAGTAAGAATAGACAAAGCCAAAAGAGTATAAACAGATATCGAGATTGTTTTATGTCATGGAAAGGCAATGTAAGACTTTTACTGCTAGGCATTGAGAATCAGGAGAAGATTCACTATGCCATGCCATTAAAAAGTTTAACTTATGATATTATGTGTTATGTAGAACAAGCAGAGCAGATTCGTAATTCTCACAGAGAAAAAAAGGAATATGGTAATTCAGCAGAATTCCTATCAGGATGGCATAAGAGGGATTATCTTGACCCAGTGATTACGGTTGTTGTATATTGGGGAGAAGATGAGTGGGATGGTAAGTTGAATTTTCAAGATATGATAAAGATATCTGACGATGATATTAAAGAGGTGCTTGCACCCTACCTTCCAAAGTATCAAGTGCTTGTAGTAGAACCGAGAAAACTAAAGGATTTAGACGTGTTTCAAACAAGTCTAAGAGATATCTTTGGTATGATGAAGTACCGGGATCAAGAAGAGCAATTCCAGAATTACGTTTCTAATAATGAAAGGTTATTGGATATGGAAGATTTGGAATTATTGAAATCTGTTTTAAATGATAAGAGTTTTGTGTGCATTAAGGAAGAAGAGGAGGCGGTTACAGTGTGTAAAGCTACAGAGGCCATTTATAATCGAGGAAAAGTAGAGGGTAAAATAGAGGGAAAAGAAGAAATTTTTAAAAAATTATATGAATTGGGTGTCGACAAAGAGTTGATTCAAAAACTAAAAGCAGAGCTGGAAAAGGAGAAACAGCCCGTGTAAAATGTGAGATGAGGAAATAAAGATGATAACAAGAGAAGAAGTGTTAAAGTATGGATTATCTTTTCCAGATACATATATAGACACACCATTTCGAGAGAAGAACTGGGTTTTAGTGCGATTCAAAAAGAATAAGAGAGCATTTTTATGGACTTATGAGATGGAAGGAACCATGCGAATTAACATTAAAGTGGATCCAGAATGGCGACATGTGTGGAGAGAAACTTATGATGCTGTTCTTCCAGGATACCATCAAAATAAAAAATATTGGAATACAATTATTTTGGATGGAAGTGTTCCAACAAAGGAATTAAAAAGGATGATAGGAGAATCCTATGATTTGATTGTAAAGTAGATAATTTACATGGATGCGGTATGGTGGTATTCTGAAGATAGAAAAAGTAACCACAATCATGGGGATGCGGTTACTTTTTTGATATTTTCCCAAGGGAAAACGGGTTAAAGATAAATAGATATGAATGGAATCTTACGAGTTCATCTACCCATCAAAGGGTGAAGGGTAGATGAACAATAAATTTGCTGCCCTTTCCAAGTTCGCTTTCAACATGAATCGTACCATGATGTGCTTTCACAATCCACTGAACCATAGACAAGCCTAATCCCATGCCATGATTACGGCTTTGCTCTACTTGATAGAGTCGATTCCAGATTTTCTCCAAATTTGTTTTTGAGATTCCGATTCCATTGTCTTCTATTGATATGACAGCATTATGTTCCTGCTTCTCCAGATGAATATGAATCCATCCATTATCAGTGCCATAAGTGATTCCATTATCAATAAGATTTAAAAATACTCTCATAAGTAGTGATTGATCACCTGAAATATAGATTTCTTTTGCTCCATCTATTGTGATTTCAATTCCACGTTTAGTTGCTTTTTCTTCAAGCTCCTCGGAAACCATTTCGATTAACATATGTAATTCTATTTCTTCATAGCTCAATCTTAAGGTTCCATTTTCACTTCTTGCAATCATTAATAATTGTGAGATAAGCTTTGACATTCGATTTGCTTGTCGCAAAATAATAGATAGACCCATTTTGTCATCTTCGCTGAGTTGCTCATTTTCAAGCATATATTCGCACTGAGAGATTAAGACAGCAATTGGGGTACGCAGTTCATGGGATACGTCGGAAGTAAACTGTTTTTCATTTTCAAAGGATTCTTCTAACCGCTGGAACATATCATTAAATGTCATGGCTAGTTTGTACATCTCATCCTTTTTTTCTGGAATGGAAAGGCGATTGGTAAGATTATTTCCATCACGAATCTGGTCAACTGACTTACAGATACTATCCACAGGTTTAAGAGCGCGTTGTAGCATTCTGTAACTAATAATTCCAACAAAAATTACAAGAACAAGAAAAGCAACCAGCATAAAAATACGTAAAGATGCCATAAAATCTTCAATATCATGGATGGAATCAATTCCACGAATCCATACAGTCTGATTGTTTCCGTAATTATATACGGTATCATAGACCATCCAATGTTTTTCGTTGTTG
The DNA here is from genome assembly GCA_028704435.1 of Anaerostipes sp. Classification (GTDB taxonomy): domain Bacteria; phylum Bacillota; class Clostridia; order Lachnospirales; family Lachnospiraceae; genus Anaerostipes. Next base: position 25,755 of record JAQWFL010000012.1, read on the forward strand.
GATACTGTTCGTACGTTGTTTGTAGAAAGTTTTGTGAGAGTAGGAAATTCCTGAGGCAAAACCCCATGAAGTAAGACGCCATTTTTATCATAGATGGCATACATGATACCTTCATCATAAAAATCTACATCAGAATTTATTTCATAAGAACCTTTTTTAAAGCTAAGGTCTCCTACAAATTGGTCAACATTTTCTTGCAGTTGTTCTTCTGATTTTGATAGTTCTAACTGGTTCATATAAAATAGTCCGCAAATCATAACGATTCCAAGAATTAGAGCAATGATTGTGGTATATAATATTGTCATCTTTACTTTGATTGATAATTTTTTCATTGATCCACCTTTAGCACATATCCCATACCTCTGACTGTGTGAATTAACTTTTGTTCAAAATCTGCATCTATTTTCTTCCTTAAATATCGGATGTAAACATCAATGATGTTAGAACTTCCTTCATAATCAAAATTCCAGGCACATTGTTCAATTTGATCTCGAGAAAGAATTTGTCCCTGATTTAATAACATATATTCTAAAATCATATATTCTTTACTTGATAGTTTAATGATAGTTCCATTACGTTTCACTTCTTTGGTATCGCGATTTAGCGATAAGTCTGAGATTGATAGTTCATTGGAAACATAGTTTGGTTTTCTTCGCATCATAGAGCGAACTCTGGCAAGTAATTCATCAAATGAAAATGGTTTTACAAGATAATCATCAGCTCCTAAATCTAATCCCTTTACCCGGCCTTCTACGGTTCCTTTTGCAGACAGAAGCAAGACTGGCGTGTCCTTTCCATCACGTCTTAGATTTTTAAGCACACTAAGACCATCTAATTTTGGTAACATAATATCAAGAATAATCCCGTCATATGTTGTCAAAGCAAGATAGTCCATGGCTTCTAATCCATCTTCGCATACATCTACACTGTAACTTTCTTTTTCAAATCTCTTTTTAATTATTTCCCTTAGATCTTGTTGATCTTCTATAATAAGTAGTCTCATATTCATATTATATATGAAAATTAGAAAAATGAAACGAATTTTAATCTTTCTTTCATTTTTCTCTGTTATGCTTATATTACAAAACAAAAAGGAGAAACTAATAACAAGAAATCACAGGAGGTATAGATATGAAAGTGATAAAAAAGAATTTAATATTTTTATTAGCAGTCATCTTAATTTTTTCAACCATAGTAACAGGGAAAGTATATGCAGATGATGATCCAAAGCCAACAAAAATTACAAAATTAAACTATTCAAAGAGGACAGTGAAGAAGGGAAATGACTTTGAAATAAAAGCATATACAAAACCATGGGATTGTGACGACGACTATCTTGTTTGGACCATTAAAAATCAGGATATCGTAAAATTTGAAGATAGTGATCACACAGGTGATGATATGGATTTTGTTGCACTAAAGAAGGGTACAACTACAATTACATGTACAATTCAAGGAACTAATATTTCTAAATCATGTACTGTGACTGTTAAAAACAAAAAAAAGAAAGCTAAAATTGTTGTGGATGATACCCACATGGATGTAGATAAAGGTGAGTGGGATGACATTGAAGCAAGACTTACAGGTGGCTCATACAAAAACCGAAAACTTACCTATAAAGTTCATAACAAGAAAATCATTAAAGTAAAAAGAGGAAAAGTGTATGGAAAACGTGTTGGAAGAACGAAGATTACAATACGTGCAAAAGCAAATAAGAAAATCAAAAAAGTTGTTTATGTTCGTGTAGAAAACGACGACTAACAGAAAGGAATATCTTATGAAGAGAGTATTATTATATATATTCGCTGTTGCTTTCTCTATGTTTCTCCTTGTAGGCTGCAAAAGCCAGACCAATGAGACACAAGAGACAACATCTCAGGAAATATCAACCACAGAGGTCAGTAACAATGATGCCGACAAAGATGATATCGGTGATACAGATAACAATGACCATATCAATGAAACAAGTTCACCACAAATTGTTGTGGATGATACCCATATGGATGTAGATTTAGGTGAATGGGAAGATATGGAAGCAAGATATGTGGATGGCAAGAATCAGAGTACAGATTTGACGTTTAAGGTTCACGATCAAAAGATTGTAAAAGTTAGTGGTGGAAAAGTATATGGAAAGAAACTTGGCGAAACTAAAATAACAATTTCTTCAAATACAAACAAAAAAATCAAAAAAGTTGTTTATATTCGAGTAGAAAAAGACGATTAAAAAAGAACCAGAAAGCTATCAAAAAATAGTTTTCTGGTTCTTTTTAAATGTTTGTATGAAACTTCTCTACGTGTTCTTTCACTGCTTTAAAGCTTTTTTTACTAATGACATGTTCCATGCGGCAGGCATCTTCTGCGGCAGTTTCCTTATCAATTCCAAGTGATTCCAGCCATTGAGATAATACGGAATGGCGCTCATAAATCATGTCTGCAATCTCTCTTCCATCATCTGTAAGATAGATAAAACCAGAATCGGTCACAGTAATCATATTGTTTAACCGTAAATTTTTCATAGCAACACTGACACTTGATTTTTTGAAATTTAGTTCGTTGGCAATATCCACAGAACGTACCACAGGAAGTTTTTTGCTTAACATAAGAATTGTTTCTAAATAGTTTTCTACAGATTCATTTATCTTCATAGCTTTGAATTCTCCTAATAATAGTTTGTTATATCTAACTTATTAGTAAAGTATACCATAAGATTCTACTGATTTCCACCTCTTTTTTTATCTTATTGATAAAAACCCTCAAATAAGTCGTTGACAACTAAAATTAGTTAGCGTATACTAACAAATGTAATAAGAATAAAAACGATAATAATTATCAAAGAAATTATAAGAAAGAAGGGATTATGATGCCTTTAACAATGGTGCAGCCAGGAGAAGAAAGTACAATTATTAAAGTAGGTGGAAAGTCAGACACACGTAGATTTCTTGAAAATTTAGGATTTGTGACAGGTGGAAAGGTCACAGTTGTATCTCAAATTAATGGAAATATCATAGTGAATGTAAAAGATTCCAGGGTTGCCATTGGGAAAGATATGGCAAATAAAATTTTTGTTTAAAATAGTTCATTACATAGAAAGAAGGAGCTTAAGTATGAAAACACTAAAAGACGTAAAATGTGGTAACACAGTAAAGGTTACTAAGCTGACGGGGCAAGGACCAACCAAGAGAAGAATCATGGATATGGGAATTACCAAAGGCGTTGATGTATTTGTAAGGAAAGTTGCGCCATTGGGAGACCCTGTGGAAGTGACAGTACGAGGATATGAATTATCACTTCGAAAAGCAGATGCAGAAATGATTCTAGTAAATTAAATTTTTTTGACCAAATAGTTAGTAAAAACTAACAAAAGTAAGAATAGGGAAATTAAATGAGATAATAAAAGAAATGGAGAGAGATATGAAGATTACAATAGCACTTGCGGGTAATCCAAATAGTGGAAAAACTACATTGTTTAATGCTTTGACTGGTTCCAATCAATTTGTTGGAAATTGGCCGGGAGTAACAGTAGAGAAAAAAGAAGGAAAGTTAAAAGGACATAAGGATGTTACAATTGCCGACTTACCAGGTATTTATTCCTTGTCACCTTACACACTAGAAGAAGTGGTAGCAAGAAATTACTTGTTAAATGAAAGACCTGATGCAATCTTAAACATTGTAGATGGAACAAACATTGAACGTAATCTGTATTTATCAACTCAGTTAATGGAAGTTGGAATTCCAGTAATTATGGCAGTCAACATGATGGATTTGGTTCAAAAAAATGGAGATATAATTCATCTTGATAAATTAAAGAAAGAACTTGGATGTGAAGTTGTTGAGATTTCAGCATTAAAAGGAACAGGAATTGAGGCAGCAGCAGCTAAGGCAGTTGAAATTGCAAAAAGCAAAGCCAAACATGTTCCAGTTCATAAGTTTGCAAATGAAGTTGAGTCAGTTCTTGATTCTATTACTTCACAAATTGGGCCTGAAGTTCCTGAGGAACAAAGGAGATTTGTTTCGATTAAATTATTAGAAAGAGATGATAAAATTGTACAAGAGTTCACATCACTTCCAGATGTATCTTCTCAAATTGACACCATAGAAACTGAACTGGATGATGATACAGAAAGTATTATTACCAATGAAAGATATGTATTTATTTCTTCTATTATTGAAGATTGCTGTACAAAGAATCAAAAGAATAAAGTTTCGATTTCAGATAAAATCGATAAGATAGTAACAAATCGATTTCTGGCATTACCAATCTTTGCTGTAGTTATGTTTATTGTTTACTATGTATCTGTAACCACTGTGGGTGCCATGGCAACAGACTGGGTTAACGATGGTGTATTTACTGATGGATGGAGTTTGTTTGGAATTAGTATTCCTAGTGTGCCAGCTGTTTTAGGAGCAGGATTAAACGCAATTGGGTGTGCAGGATGGCTACAAAGCTTGATTCTTGATGGAATTGTTGCCGGAGTTGGAGCAGTTCTTGGATTTGTACCTCAGATGTTAATCTTATTTATTTTCTTAGCATTCTTAGAGTCATGTGGATATATGGCAAGAATCGCATTTATTATGGATAGAATTTTCAGAAAGTTTGGTCTTTCAGGAAAATCGTTTATCCCAATGTTAATTGGAACAGGTTGTGGAGTTCCTGGAGTTATGGCTTCACGAACCATTGAAAATGATCGTGATCGTAAGATGACAATTATGACAACAACATTTATTCCTTGTGGAGCAAAACTTCCAATTATTGCTTTGATCGCAGGAGCATTGTTCCATGGAGCATGGTGGGTTGCACCAAGTGCATATTTTGTAGGAATTGCAGCTATCATTTGTTCAGGAATTATTTTAAAGAAAACAAAAATGTTTGCAGGAGATCCAGCACCGTTTGTTATGGAATTACCAGCATACCATATGCCAACTGTTGGGAATGTTCTTAGAAGTATGTGGGAGCGTGGATGGTCATTTATTAAAAAAGCGGGAACTATCATTTTACTTTCAACTATCGTTCTTTGGTTCTTGCAGGGATTTGGATGGGTCAATGGAAGCTTTGGAATGTTAGAGGCAGAACAATTAGATTACAGTATTTTAGCTAGTATTGGTAAAATTATTGCACCAATCTTTGCACCACTTGGATGGGGAGACTGGAAGATGGCAGTTGCAGCAGTAACTGGATTAATTGCAAAAGAAAACGTAGTAGGTACATTTGGTATCCTATTCCACTTTAGTGGTGAAGTTGCAGAAGACGGTTCTCAAATCTGGGGACAACTTGCAGGTAGCATGACAGCAGTTGCAGCTTACTCATTCTTAGTATTTAACTTATTATGTGCACCTTGTTTTGCAGCTATGGGAGCAATTAAACGTGAAATGAATAACGCAAAATGGTTCTGGTTTGCCATTGGATATCAAACAATTCTTGCATATGTAGTTGCATTATGTGTATTCCAATTAGGTAACTTATTTATCAATGGAATCTTTGGAGTTGGAACCATTGTTGCAGCAGTATTGGTACTTGGATTTATTTACTTATTATTTCGCCCATACTCTGAAAGCTCAAAGTTAAAGGTTTCTTTAAACAAGAAAGCAACTGTAAAATAGAATTTTATAAGACAGGAGGAATGTCATGGGAACAATTGTGGTAGGAGTTATTGTTTTGGCAGTAGTGGCAGCTGTTGTCAAACATATGATAAAGGATAAAAAAGCAGGAAAATCACTTCAATGTGGAGCTGACTGTAAACATTGTGGTGGACACTGCTCTCACTAAATAATTGAAACAAAATAGACGAAATGGAGGCCAAACTGTGAATCAGAATCATTTGGATGAAAAGATAGATAAAAGAAATCTAGTCATCGATATGTTGAAGGATGTAGGGTATCGAATTACCAAGCAGAGAATTATATTGATTGATATAATTTTAGATGGTCAATGTACCTGCTGTAAGGAAATTTATTACCAGGCAGTGAAAAAAGATTCTAAGATTGGCACTGCTACTGTATACCGTATGGTAAATACCTTAGAGGAAATTGGAGTAATCTCCAGAGAAATTAATGTTAAAATAGACTAAAAGAAAAGCTGTGTATTGAAAAAATACATGGCTTTTCTTTTTTTAACCTTATTTTTTTTGCCTAATATGAGAACAATATATCAATAAGGGTATTGACTTTAATACGTAAATTAGATAACATAAACATAAGTTAGAAATAACTAACTTGAAAGGAGACTTATGAGTCAAGATACGTTTGAATTGTTAAAAATGATGGATGTAAAGAAAATTGAATTGCAATTATCTCTACAATGTGCCCCTGTATTATCAGGATTAAAGGCTTCGAATCTCTTTGTTATTTCAAATCAGGTGGCAGGAGATGTGCTGGATTTGTTTCGAGATACAAAGTATAGAATTTGTGTCATAGGACAGAATGATGAGAGGACAACCTTTTTATTGTATCGAGAAGAATTATACACGTACCTTAATTTACCAGAGGTAAAGAAAATTTTAAAAGAGTATGGTTATAAGCAGTCATCACAGGAAGAGATTTTAAATCAATTTTCAAAGCGATATATGAGATATTTGCAGGGAAAAGAATCATTTCCCCATGAAATGGGATTGTTCTTAGAATATCCAGTAGAGGATGTACTTGGTTTTATCCAGCATGGAGGACAAAATTCTTTGTATACAGGGTACTGGAAAGTATATAGCGATTTGCAAGAAAAAAAATCATTGTTTGAACAATTTAATCAGGCGAAGGAAAGACTTATTTATCTCGTGTATCACAGACAATTTACATTGAAGCAAGGATGTTAATCAGGAGGATTTATCATGGAAACAATTCAGGTAGTTTATTGGTCACAAACAGGAAATACAGAAGCAATGGCATATTCTATTGCAGAAGGAATCAAAGAAGCAGGAGCTGAGGCAAATGTTGTAAATGTAGCGAGTGCTTCTATGGATGATATAAAGAATGCAGATAGTTTTGCTATTGGCTGCCCAGCTATGGGAGCTGAGGTTTTAGAAGAGTATGAAATGGAACCATTTGTAGAAGAACTTGAAGGTATTGTGAAAGGAAAGAAAGTTGCACTATTTGGATCTTACGGATGGGGAGACGGAGAATGGATGCGTGACTGGGAAAGTAGAATGCAAGGTGCAGGAGCTGTTCTAGTCAACGGAGAAGGCTTAATTGTCAATGAAACACCAGATGCCGATGGAATCGAAGAATGTAAAGCATTTGGAAAAGCTTTAGTAGGGTAGACAGGAGATGATCGTATGAGCGTAGTAATTATTGGAGGACATGACCGAATGGTCTGCCGTTATAAGCAGTTGTGTAAGCAGTATAAATGTAAAGCAAAAGTATTTACACAGATGTCAGCTAGATTGAAAGATCAAATTGGAAGTCCAGATTTGATTGTTGTATTCACAAACACAGTATCACATAAGATGACAAAGTGTGCTTTATGCGAAGCACATAGGGCACAGTCCCAACTTGTACGTTGTCATACGAGCAGTTCTAACGCACTAGAGAAAATACTAGCAGAACATGCCTGCTAAGGTTGTTGCCCAAGAGAGTTGAAGGAAATTTTACCTTCAGCTCTTTTTTTGTCAGAATGATGAACGTGGTCTTCTATATGTTGTAGATAACTATGGCTGGGTAATATAGGCAGAGAGATTTTTAAACAGTATTTTATGCAGTTGCACTCTAGGATAGATATTTTCGAATATAAAAAGCTAGTTGGTATTGAAATTTTTGCTCTGGACTGTCAAAGGATTCGCCAAGAATTTGGCGTATTTTTTTCATACGATAATTAATAGTATTACGATGGGTATAAAGCTTATCTGCCACGGCTTTGATACTACCATCTTCTAATAGGTAAAGTTCTAAAGTTTTCATTAGATTGCTATGATGTAATTTGTCTTGGGTTTCTAATGTTCCAAGTCGATTTTTATATAACGTTTTTAAAAACTCCCTATCATCGACTTGAAAGAGGATTTGGTAGACACCAAGTTGTTCAAAGAAGACGATGGTTTGATTTGATTTTTTTGCTTGAGATAAAGCAAAGTTACTTTCACGATAACAATCACGAAGTTTTGTTAAATCATGAGCTGTGTTTCCAATTCCAATGACAAGTGGTAGGTTGCTTTGTAGAATGACTTCAATTAAATCATTTAAGCAAACCTCGCTAGTTCCATAAAAAACAACAGTCAGGGTATTATCCCGTAGAAAATGAAGATATTTCGCACGTGTTCGGTTTAGTTGCCTTTCAAGGAGATGCACTTGAAAATCGGATAGAATTCCATCACTGTTTTGAATAGTTACTACATTATAAAGGTCATACTCGGAAATTTGATAATCATTTAAAATATTTCGATAATGAGAGTACTGAATTGGATCAAAGATAATTCCTTGAATTGCAGATGTAATACTATCAATACGATAATTGTTTTGGAATAAACGGTTGCAGTAATCATGCATAATATCAGCAAGGTGAATTTCCCAAGGCATTAAGAATAAAGGAAGGTCGTTATGGTCACATAAGCTAATAATATCAGAAGTAATATCCTTTTCTTTAATATAGCGTCCTGTATTAATAATCAATCCACTAATGTTATTATCTACAAGAGATTCAATAAAGTGGAATAGCCAGTTATCACCTGTGGCAGTAAGACCGGTAATAATGATAAGTTCATTTCCACGAAGAAATTCATTGGTATCGATGTCTTCAGTATATTGAACCCAAGTAATGACCCGATCCATTCCAGGAGCTCCTGCAACAAGGTTAAGCTTATATTCGTCCTTTGTACTTTTGTATAAATTTTCCAATGAAATTGCCATGGTATTCTCCTTTTATATTAAATGTGAAATTAATTTAATTCTATCTTACTCCCATATTTTTTGTATGTCTAGCACAAAAAACTCTTGTTTTTTTGGATATGATGGATATAGGCACTTGAAAAACTCTGTGGTATGATTAGTCCAAGTAAAAAAAGAGCTCATAGCAAAGACGCTATTTATAAGTCTAGCTGTGAGTTCTTTTTAATTCCAGGAAGTGTCGCGGCAATTTGGAAACTTACAATATAATATGATGAGATAGAATAGTACAAAGGCGTACATCAAAATATTGATGTGCGTCTTTTGAATTTTACTAAAAAGGGAGGAAACTTATGCTTAATATAAAGAAATTGAAAAAAAGCTTCGGGAATTTAGAAGTTTTAAAAGATATCTCTTTACTAGTGGAGCAAGGAGAGGTGGTTACAATCATTGGACCATCTGGATCAGGGAAAAGTACATTTTTGAGATGTATGAATTTACTTGAAAGACCAACTGGAGGAGAGATTTTCTATAAAGGAAGTAATATTTGCGACGTGACATTTCAACCTGAAAAATATAGAAAAGAAGTGGGCATGGTATTCCAAAGATTTAATTTGTTCCCAATGCACACCGTACTTGAAAATGTTACATATGCACCTATTCACTTAAAGAAAGTAAAAAAAGAAGTTGCAAAAAAAGAAGGGTTAGAATTACTAGATAAAGTAGGATTAAAAGATAAAGCCAATGTATATCCAAACACATTATCTGGAGGGCAGCAACAACGTGTGGCAATTGCAAGAGCACTTGCAATGAATCCACAAATGTTACTATTCGATGAGCCAACTTCAGCACTTGATCCTGAGCTTGTAGGAGAAGTACTTGAAGTAATGAAGAAGCTGGCAAAAGATGGAATGACCATGGTAGTTGTAACACATGAGATGGAATTTGCGAGAGATGTTTCAGATCGTGTCATTTTCATGGCAGATGGTTACATTGTGGAGGAAGGTGCTCCAAATGAAATCTTCACAAACCCTAAAAACCAAAGAACGAAAGATTTTCTTTCTAGAGTATTATAGGAGGTACTGTTATGGAAGTGTTAAATTCACTAGATTTTTCTACCGCATGGGCGGGATTATATCCTACATTATTAGAGGGGTTTGGAGTTGTAATACAAGCAACGGTTATGGGATTTATACTAGCTTTAATACTTGGAATTTTAGTTGCTATTGGTCGTATATCAAAGTATAAAGTATTAAATGGAGTTCTAGTATTTATTATAGAAATTATTCGTGGAACACCACTACTTGTTCAATTAGTTTATATGTACTATGTAGTGCCACTGTTATTAACAATTATTGCCTCATTCTTTGGATTTGAACAACAAATTCAAATTGATGCTTTGACAGCAGGTATTGTTGGTTTAGGTGTCAATTATGGAGCTTACTTATCAGAAGTATTTCGTTCGGCAATTATTTCCATTGACGTAGGACAAACAGAAGCTGCACTTGCTTTAGGATTTACAGGGAAACAGACATTATTAAGAATTATAATGCCTCAAGCGTTTAAAAATGCAGTGCCAACATTAGGAAACTATTTAGTTATGATGGTAAAAGACACCTCATTGTTAGCATATATTACAGTTGCTGAATTACTACTTAGAACAAAAGCATATACATCTCAAACATTCTTAACCATTGAATCTTATACGATTCTAGCAGGGGCATATTTAGTTATTAGTGTTCCATTATCACAATTAGTACGAATCATTGAGAAAAAAATGAAAAGATAGATAGTTATATCTTTTGTATATGAAAATGATAACCAAAGACAGAATGAAAGGAAGGTTTTTATGAGAAAATCAAAGAAAAAATTAGGTGCTGTGTTACTATGTACAGCAATACTAGCAACTTGCATGACAGGATGTGGATCAAAATCATCGGATTCATCTGGAAAGACAGATAGTGCAAAGTTAGTTGTAAAAGAAGAAGATAGAAGTGATACATTAAAGAGTATTATTAAAAAGGGAACATTAGTTGTAGGTTCATCTAATGATGCACCATTTGCATATTTAGATAGTTCAAGCAATGAATTTGTAGGACTGGATGCAGACATTATTCGTGAGATTGCTGCTCGCTTAGGTATCCCTAAAGTAGAAATGAAAGAAGTTGCATTTGATAATTTAATCGTTGAACTAAACAATAAGTCAATTGATATGGTTACAGATGCTATGTATATCAAAGATGAAAGACTACAAAAAGCTTACTTTACAGATGTATGGTACAAAGAAGGGGAAGCTTTAGTTGTAAAGAAAGATTCTGATATTGATGGGAAAGATGCCCTAAAAGGAAAGGTTGTTGGTGGTCAAACAGGGACAGCATTTTTAGAGTTAGCACAACAATGGCAAAAAGATGGTTACGTAAAGGAAGTGAAAGTTTTCAATAGCCAATCAGAGTTAATGACAGCAGTCAATACTGGAAAGGTTGAAGCTTGTGTAACAGATGGTATTGTTGCATCTTACACATTACAACAAAATAAGAAGTTAGATCTTAAAGTAGTATCTCCATATGATGCAGAAGCATCAGGTCAAATCGGAGCAGCAATTCGCTTTGAAGATAAAAAATTCTTAGATGAAGTAAACACAGCTCTTAACAGTATGAAAAAAGACGGAACATTAAAGAAAATCTTAAAAGACAACTATGGTCTTGGAGATGACTACTATGTAAACGAAGAAGATGGAGCAACAAAGAACGTAGCAAAATAAGAAGGAATAGAATTTATGGAAAAATATCAATTGAAACACTCAAAGAAGTTGTATGAAACACTACATGAAACTTTGGTTGGTGATGTTGCTAGTTCCTTCCACAAGGTACCTTACCGTGAGTTTCCAATTGTAATGACTCATGGGAAAGGTTCCAAATTATATGACGTAGATGGAAATGAATATATAGATTATATTTTGGGACTTGGACCAATGGTTTTGGGACACGCCCCCTCTGTGTTAAATAAAAGTGTGGAAGAACAACTAAAGAAAGGAACACATTTTTCTGCACCCACAGTTGATACGATTCATTTAACTCAAAAAATAATTGATATTATCCCAAGTGCAGAAATGGTATGTTATCAAAATTCAGGAACGGAAGCTAATATGTTAGCTTTTCGAATTGCCAGAGCATATACCGGAAAGAAAAAAATTATAAAATTTGAGGGGCAGTATCATGGATGGTCTGATGAAGAGAAGATTACCATTGATGCAAAATCGGCCAAAGAACTTGGATCAAGGGAAAATCCAAATAAAATATTATCTTCTAAAGGTCAAAAAGATGATAGTGGAAAAGATATGATTATTGTGCCGTGGAATGACTTTGATAGGATTGAATCTATTGTAAAGGCAAATGAAAATGATATTGCAGGAATTATTATGGAACCAATTATGTGTGATTCTGGTCCCATTTTACCCAAAGTAGAATATTTAGAAAAAATTCGTGCATTTACAAAAGAAAAAGATATTGTTTTGATTTTTGATGAGGTTATTACAGGATTTCGAGTAAGTCTTTCAGGGGCCCAAGGATATTATGGGATTACACCAGATGTAACGGTGCTTGCAAAAGCCATTGCTGGAGGATATTCATTTGCAGCAGTGGTAGGAAAGAAAGAAATTATGAATTGTGGAGTTACAGTATCAGGAACGTTCAATGGGAATCCTCTTGGAACTGCGGCGGCACTTGCGACTATCCATGAGTTAGAACAACCAGGTGTTTATGAGCGTCTAGATGAGGTGGCAGATTTATTTATCAATGGATTTTTGGATTTGTGCAAAAAATATAAGATCAAGGCATTTGCAACTCATATGGGAAGTATTATTATTTTCTATTTTGGTTATGAAAAATCTCCAGATGATTTTAGAGATTGGCTAGAGAGTGGTGATTTTAATTTCTATGAAAAGTTTGTTAAGGCGTGTGAGGAATATGGAGTTCGATTTACCAGTCGAAGAGGGCGACAGTATATTTCAACGGCTCATACAAAAGAAGATATGAAAAGAACCCTAGAAGTCATTGACATTGTATTTCGTGAGATAAAATAATTAGGAGTACCTTGGATTTTAGAAAAATCTAAAATCCAAGGTACTTTTTATGTTATTATAAAAGATAAGAAAAAGTAGAAGGGAGATTGGTATGTTAATTGGTTCTCATGTTGGAATGAAAGGAAAAGAGATGCTTCTAGGATCCGTAAAAGAAGCTTTGTCATACGGTGCCAATACGTTTATGGTGTACACTGGGGCACCACAAAATACAAGACGAAAAGATATTAGTGAATTAAAAATAGAGGAAGCAAAACAGTTGATGGAGGAGCAGGGAATTCATCAATTTGTAGTTCATGCTCCTTATATTATTAATCTTGGGAATTCCATAAAGCCAGAGACGTTTGAAATTGCAACACAGTTTTTAAAGTTAGAAATTTCAAGAACAGCGGCCATGGGAAGTGATACTTTGGTACTGCATCCAGGTGCTCATGTAGGAGCTGGAAGAGAAGCTGGAATTGCACAGATTATAAAAGGAATTAATCAGGTGCTGACAAAAGACACTAAGGTAAATATTGCACTAGAAACCATGGCTGGAAAGGGAACTGAGATTGGAAGAAATTTTGATGATCTAAAGGCTATTTATGATGGGGTTATCTATAACGATAAGCTTCGTGTATGTTTTGATACATGCCATGTGAATGATAGTGGAATGGATGTAGTGCATGATTTTGACGGTGTGATAGATAATTTTGACAAAGCCATAGGTAAGAATCAAATTGCAGTTTTTCATCTCAATGATTCTAAGAATGTATTAGGTGCAGGAAAGGACCGTCATGAAAATATTGGATTTGGAGAACTTGGGTTTGACGCCATTTTACATGTAGTGAATCATGAAGATTTCAAAGAGGTTCCCAAGATTTTAGAAACTCCGTATGTTAAGCTGGAAGACACAAAAAAGTCTTTTCCACCTTACAAATATGAGATTGCCATGCTTCAAAGTGGAGTGTTTGATCCCAAATTAAAAGAAAAAATTCTGGAAGGAAAGTAAAATGAAAATTACATTTATAGAACATAGTGGTTTTATGGTTGAAATGGATTCTTGTATTTTAATGTTCGACTATTATCAGGGAGAGATTCCAAAGGTAAGTACGAACAAGCCGTTTTATGTGTTTGCATCTCATGCACACCATGATCATTTTAATCAGGAAATTTTGAAATTAGAACAAGATTATCCAAAGATTCAATATATTTTATCAGATGATATTAAAGTGAGGGATGGAGACAATCGGAATTTTATTGGAGTGCATGAGACATTAACTGTAGGAGATGTGAAGGTGGAAACTTTGCTATCTACAGATGAAGGAGTTGCATTTTTTGTAACTGTGGAAGATAAAAATATTTATCATGCTGGAGATTTAAACTGGTGGCACTGGAATGGAGAGCCAGAAGAAGATAATGTTTATATGGAGAAAACCTACAAAGAAGAATTAGACATAATAAAGGGAAGACATATTGATGTGGCATTTGTTTTATTAGATCCAAGGCAAGAAGACAAATATTGTCTTGGAATGAATTATTTTATGGAAGAAGTAGGTGCTGATGTGGTATTTCCGATGCATGCATTCGGAACCTATAAGATATCAAAGCATTATTTAAATTGTCAGGATGGAAGAGCATATCAAGGAATTGTACAGGAAATTACGGGTCCAGGACAGTGTTTTGAAATAGAATAGAAAGGAAACACATATGATAGCTTTATTGTTAGCCCCCATATATCTTTTAGTAAATTATTATTTGGTTTGCCGAAGTATAAGCTGGATGAGTGCATGTACCAAACACTTTAAAAACAAAAAGATAAGGATTGCCTATGTGATTATCTATTCATTTGCATCTCTATCCCTTTTAATTGCCTTTATATTGCCTCAATCAAGGATTCAAAGGTTTTTTAAGATTGTTAGTAATTATTGGATTGGGACATTTTTTTATATAGTATTTTTTGTAGCAGTTGGAGATTTGGTTCGAATTACTATTATGAAAAAAAGAGGTATGAAAAAGGGGGAGACGATATCCAAACGATTGTTTGTCACCGTTGGAACGTGCATTGCAGTGGGAGTCATTGCCTTTTCTGTATATGGAAGTATTCATGGAAGACATATATATAAAACAAAATATAGAATTACAGTGAATAAAAAAACCAAAACAAGACAATTGAAGGTTGTGTTGATTGCAGATTTACATTTAGGGTACAGCATTGGAAATGAACAGATGAGGCAGATGGTTGATAAAATTAATCAAATGAATCCTGATATTGTCTGTGTGGCAGGGGATGTGTTTGACAATGATATTCGTGCAATTAAGAATGCAGATGAGACAGCAGATACTCTATCACAAATTCAAAGTAAATACGGAACTTATGTCAGTTGGGGAAACCATGATTTAGATGAGAAGATTTTGGCTGGATTTACCTTTAGTGGAAGAAAGAAATCTGCAGATACACCAATGATGAATTTTTTTAAAAAGTCTAATATGAAACTTCTTTCAGATCAAGGAGTTCTCATTAATGATGAATTTTATTTGGTTGGACGTCAGGATGCCGAGAGGGCAAGAAAAGTTTCCAATGGAAGGAAAACGCCAAAGGAACTACTTAAGAATCTGGATGTAGCCAAGCCAATTTTAGTCATGGATCATGAACCTAGTGAATTAGGTGAGCTTGCAAAGAGTGGTGTAGATGTAGATTTATCAGGTCATACCCATGATGGACAGATGTTCCCAGGTAATATCTTGACCAGACTTATGTGGGAAAATTCCTGTGGATACTTAAAAAAGGAAGATATGCAGTCCATTGTAACATCAGGAGTTGGTGTGTGGGGACCAGCTATGAGAGTTGGTACGAAAAGTGAAATTTGTGAAATCACCATTGATTTTAAATAGACAGGAGTTAAGATGAAAAAGATAATATTGGCCTCTGGATCACCAAGGAGAAGGGAAATCTTTTCCCAAGTTGGGTTGGAATTTCAGGTGAAACCAAGCAAGGTAGAAGAAATAATTACAAAGAAAAAACCAGAAGAAGTTGTGATGGAATTATCTATGGAAAAAGCACGTGATATTGCTCAAAATGAGAAGAATGCCATTGTTGTGGGAGCAGACACTATTGTCTCATTTCAAGGAAATATTCTTGGAAAACCAGAGAATGAGGAAGAAGCGGCTGCTATGCTTTCTATGTTAAGTGGACAAACCCATCAGGTTTATACAGGTGTAACACTTGTTCAACAGGATAAGCAAGAGAGCTTTTTTGAGAAGACTGATGTTACTTTTTATGATTTGGAGCCAGAAGAAATTAAGAAATATATTGATACTAAGGACTGTATGGATAAAGCAGGAGCCTATGGGATTCAAGGATGTGCAGCAGGATTTATCCAAGGAATATGTGGTGACTATTATAATGTAGTAGGATTTCCTATTGCGCATTTTTTACAAATTCTGAAAAAATTCAGGTGAAATCTCGACAACTGTGTATTCTTTTGTTATGATATGAGGGATTAGTGGATAAATAGAAAGGATAATATATGGGAAAAGTAGCAATTATTACAGATAGTAATAGTGGGATTACCCAGAAACAGGGAAAAGAGCTTGGTATTTATGTAGTGCCAATGCCGTTTTATATTGATGAAGAATTATTTTTTGAAGATATTACGTTAACACAGGAACAATTCTATGAAAAACTTGGAGAAGATGCGGATATTAAGACATCCCAGCCGGCACCTGGTGATGTGATGGATTTATGGGATCAGATATTGAAAGAGTATGATGAGATTGTACATATTCCAATGTCCAGTGGATTAAGTAGTTCTTGTGCAACTGCACAGATGCTTTCAGAAGATTATGATGGAAAAGTGTTTGTTGTGGATAATCAAAGAATTTCAGTGACCCAGCGCCAATCAGCATTGGATGCGTTTCGATACGCAAAAGAAGGTATGTCAGCCGAAGATATTAAGATAAAATTAGAACAGACAAAGTTTGATTCTAGAATTTATATTACAGTAGATTCATTGAAATATCTAAAAAAGGGTGGTCGTGTGACACCAGCAGCGGCAGCCATTGGATCTGTGCTAAACATTAAACCAGTGCTTCAGATTCGTGGTGAGAAGCTGGATGCTTTTGCAAAGACTAGAGGCATGAAAGTTGCAAAAAAGAAGATGTTAGCAGCAGTGGAAGCGGATTTGAAAGAATTTTTTCCTCATGGATATACCAAGGATGATGTGTATATGCAGTCAGCATATACAGGGGATGTTCAGGAAGCCAGAACATGGGGAGAAGAGATTCAAGCTAAGTTTCCAGGAATTGAATTTACGCAGGCTCCATTGTCTTTAAGTGTTGCATGCCATATTGGTGAGGGTGCATTGGCCATTGCCTGGACTAAGAGATACTAAGGCATTCTCAGTTCGTTGAATATTTTTTTATAGTAGGATGTATAGACACTTCCTTTTCTCCATATGAATGTGAATTCGTGGGAGATGGAGGTGTCTTTTAATTTAATTTCTTTTAATGTTTTATGCTTCAATTCTTCTAGGACAGCAGCTTTATAAAGAAATGTAATGCCACAAGATTCTTTGATTAAGGATTTGATGGTATTAATGTTTCCAATTTCTATGATCTTTGAAAAATCATGAATGTTATAATTTTGCTGTTCTAATGTCTTTTCTAAGATTTCTCTTGTTCCTGAGCCTTCTTCTCTTGTAATTAAAGTTTCTTGAAATAAATCAGACATAACAAGTGGTTCTTTTTGAAATTTATAGTCGGGACTTACTACAGGGATATAATCCTCCCTTGAATATAAAAGAGAGTCATATTCTTTTTTTTGAAAATAGCCTTCTACAATGGCAAAATCAATAGTACCATCTTCAATCTTAGAGAGTAAATCAAAAGTATTGGCAATCTGCATTTGAATTCCAGTATCTGGATGTTCTTTGATGTAGTGAGATAACCGTTTTGGAATGGAATATTCACCAATTGTTAAGGTTGCACCAAAAACTAGTGTTTTTTGAAGTGTTGTTAAAGATCTTAACTGAGAAGCCAAATGAATCTCATCATGCTGCATTGTCATAGAAGTGTTTCGGAGTATTTCCCCAGCAGGAGTCAATTGAACTCTCTTTCCTTGGGAAAAAAATAATTTGACACCATAATATTCTTCCAGATATTTTATATGCTGGGAGACGGCAGGTTGTGTAATATTCAATTCTTTTGCTGCTTTTGTATAATTCATATGTTTGCAGACAATTAAAAAAGTTGCAATTCTAAAATCTAACATAATATGACCTCCTATTTTTATTATAATATATTCTTATGGATAAATAAATATTTATAATTATATTTTATTATAATATTATGATATTGTATACACAGCAGAAAATAAAAAGATTTGGGAGGATACATATATGGATTTTATGAAAGAGAATTGGAAAGGCTTTTTAGTTTGCATAATAATTGCGATACCTGCAAAGATTTTTGGAGACTATTTCCCCGTAATTGGAGGGCCAGTATTTGCGATTATTGTGGGAATGATTATAACTATGTTTATCAAGGATAAGGCGAATCTACAGGCAGGAATTACATTTACATCAAAGAAAATTCTTCAGTATGCGGTTATTTTGCTTGGATTTGGAATGAATCTAAATGCGATTTTTAAAACAGGAAAGCAGTCACTACCGATTATTGTATCAACAATCACAACATCTCTGGTTGTAGCTTTTATACTATCAAAAGCAATGAAAATACCATCAAAGATTTCTACATTAGTTGGAGTGGGATCTTCAATTTGTGGAGGTTCTGCAATTGCGGCTACAGCTCCTGTGATTGAAGCAGATGATGAGGAAATTGCCCAGGCAATCTCTGTTATTTTCTTATTTAATATTATTGCAGCACTTGTTTTTCCAACACTGGGGGGAATGCTTGGGTTGTCAGAACAGGGATTTGGTTTGTTTGCAGGAACTGCAATTAATGATACTTCTTCAGTAACGGCAGCAGCCGCAGCATGGGACGGATTACATCCAGGACATCAAACACTTGAAATCGCAACTATTGTTAAATTAACGAGAACACTGGCTATTATTCCAATTACACTTGTATTAGCTTTTGTTCGGACAAAAAAAGAAAAGGATGCAGCAGAATCAAATTTTTCTCTTAAAAAGATTTTTCCATTTTTCATTTTATTCTTTGTTTTGGCTTCTGTAATAACAACAGTATTTAATTTATCACCAGAAGTAACGAATCCAATCAAAGATTTAAGTAAATTCTTTATTATTATGGCAATGTCAGCCATTGGGTTGAACACCAATCTGCCTAAGCTTATTAAAACAGGAGGAAAACCCTTATTTATGGGATTTATCTGTTGGATTGCCATTGCATGTGTAAGTTTAGCAATGCAGCATTTGCTAGGTATTTTATAAGTAATATATTATGATATTTAAGTTTTTCTTATTTTACAGAAAATTGACTTGAATTTATAAGAAAAGTAGACTATGCTTACTTCACAATTGGTAGGTAGGTGAAGATGATGAACTTAAAGAAAATATTGGTATGTGCCATGGATATTGGTGCACTTATGCTGTCTAATGGTGCAGGGGTGTCTAGAGTGGAAGATACCATTGAACGGATATGCCGGGCATATGGAGCAAAGAATGTAGAAGTGTTTTCTATAACATCCAGTATATTAACCACAGTGACAACAAAAGAAGGGGATGTATTTACGCAGACAAAGCGTATTAAACAGCATGCCATAGATTTTAAGAAACTAGATGAACTCAATGCCTTGTCAAGACATATATGTTTTGCAAGACCTGGAATTCAATTTATAAATGATGAAATTGAACGAATTGATAAAATTGAAGCATATACACTTCCGATCCGAAGTGCAATCTCAGCATTGATTGCGGGAGTGTTTACCATCTTTTTTGGTGGTGGTATTATGGAGGCAGTAATTGCAGCAATGGCAGGATTTATAGGGTGTGTTTTGATGCACTTTTTAAACAAATATAATGCCAATGAAATCTTTTCTAATTTTCTAA
The DNA here is from genome assembly GCA_028704435.1 of Anaerostipes sp. Classification (GTDB taxonomy): domain Bacteria; phylum Bacillota; class Clostridia; order Lachnospirales; family Lachnospiraceae; genus Anaerostipes. The sequence continues at coordinate 45,642 of JAQWFL010000012.1, forward strand.
CTATTTTTATGGTGGGGTCTATTGCCATTATAGCGGTTCATTTTCGATTGGCTGGGAATTATGGGCATATTATTATTGGTAACATTATGCTTTTGGTTCCTGGAGTTGGATTTGTAAACTCGATTCGAGATGTGATTGGCGGAGATACCATAGCAGGAATGATAAGACTTTGTGAAGTAATTGTGATTGCTGTCTTTTTGGCTGGAGGTTCATTTGCAGCCTTGATGCTTTGGGAGGGAATTCTATGATGACAAATTTGATTCAATTACTCAGTGCGTTTTTAGGAGCTTTTGGTTTTTCTATTTTATTTAATCTTCATGGAAGAAAATTATATTTTGCCTCCGTTGGAGGTCTTCTATCCTATGGAAGTTATTTGTTGACGGCACAGTGGAATGGAAGTGATTTTATTCCTTATTTTTCTGCTGCGATTGTTGCGACGGCATATGCAGAAATTGGAGCAAGAATACTTCGGAGTCCTGCAACCGTATTTTTAATGGCTGGAATTATTCCCTTGGTTCCTGGAGGGAGTCTGTACTATACAATGCAGTATGCTGTGACAAAACAGTGGCACTTGTTTGCTCCTCAAGGAGAGAGAACAATCATCATAGCAGCAGCACTTGCCGCTGGAATTATGATGATGTCATCTGCCAAGAGGGTTTATGATGGAATTAGATGGCATTGCAAGAATTAGATATTTAAAAAGTCAAAAGGATTTGCTGGATCACTATTTAGAAAATGTAGAAGCAGATAAGAAGCTTTAATGGAGAGATTCTCTTCTTTTAAGATTCTTCTTGCTTCTTTTTTGTCTACTAATTTAATAGAGAGATCTTCATTATCCTCTAATAAGTTAGTGTTTGGTTCGCCGCTGGCATATCCATAAGCAGTAGCGATACATTCATCTGTCATGCCAATGGATGAGAAGCAGCCACGCATTAGATGACTGTCTGAATCTGCAAGAGTGAAAGTAAGCCCAGTTTCTTCTTTCATTTCCCGAACAGCAGCTTCCATTGCAGTTTCGCCAGGGTCAACTAAACCAGCAGGAAATTCATAAATATAATTGTCAAGGGCATATCTAAATTGACGTACCATAACAACTTTATCATGGCATTTGCCATATACACTGTAGATTACAACTCCGTCTGGATTGGCTTTATGTGTATTTAAAGTCAATGATTCTTCGTCATTGCGACTGGCAATATAATAGGGATGGGAAGAACCTAATTTATTTACAGCGTCAAATTGATATAAATTTAAATAAGGATTCTCTGTTAATTTTTTAATATTTTTTGTTCGTTTCATAAAAGCTCCTTTCAAAACAGTTGAACAATTTGTAGATATATTATACCATAAACATAAGAACGGAAAATATGTGATTTTTATGAAAATATATGTTACAATTCTTGACGTGATACATTATAAAGAAAAGAGGAAGACTAGATGTTTAGTAAGATAGGAAGAAATGATCCATGTTGGTGTAAAAGTGGAAAGAAGTATAAAAGCTGTCATATGGCATTTGATGAGAAGATTCATTCTTATGAAAGAGAAGGACATATTGTGCCATCTAGAGAGATTATAAAGACGCCGGAGCAGATTGAAGGAATTAGAGAAAGCGGAAAAATAAACATAGCTGTTCTTGACTATGTAGCAGAACATATAAAAGAAGGAATGAGTACAGAAGAGATTAATACCCTTGTGTATGATAAGACCAAAGAACTTGGAGGAATTCCAGCACCATTGAATTATGAAGGATTTCCAAAGAGCGTGTGTACATCAATTAATGAGCAGGTTTGTCATGGGATTCCAGCAGATGATATTATTTTACAGGATGGAGATATTATTAATGTAGATGTATCAACCATTTACAATGGTTATTTTTCAGATTCTTCACGCATGTTCTTAATTGGAAATGTAAGGGAAGAAGCAAAAAAATTGGTTCAAGTGACTAAAGAGTGTGTGGAACTTGGACTAGAGCAGGTAAAACCATGGGGATTTATGGGGGATATGGCTCAGGCAGTTCATGATCATGCTACGGAGAATGGATATACAGTAGTTCGGGATATTGGTGGACATGGAGTTGGTTTAGAGTTTCATGAAGAACCATTTGTAAGTTATGTTACCAAGAAAGGAACGGAGATGTTACTTGTTCCGGGTATGGTATTTACCATTGAACCTATGGTGAATATGGGAACAGATGAGTTTTATACTGATGGTGGAGATAATTGGTCTGTATACACAGAAGATGGTTTACCATCTGCACAGTGGGAGATTCAAGTCCTTGTTACAGAGGATGGATACGAAGTATTAGCATATTAGAAATTAAGAGTCCTTTTGCATAGGATAATGCAAAAGGGCTTTTTTATGGACGAAAAAATTGAAACACAACTTAATCTTGCATTGGAAACACCAGAAGCAGAACGAGGAAAATCAAAGGATTTAGAAGCTGGGTATAATCCAATTACAAAGGAATGGGAATTAATTGTTCAGTATGCAGGAGATTTAAATGAAATTAATAATTATACAAGTGGCAGTTTTATTCCCCTTGATGATAATTATGTCATTGTATATTTACAGGAAAATCAAATTAATGATTTTGCCCAGTTGGATTCGGTCATTTATATTGAAAAGCCAAAAAATCTATTAACACAGGTTACAGATGGAATTGGGGCATCATGTATTGAACCTTTGATTTATGGGAGTTTTGGGTTAAGTGGAAGGGGAGTGCTTCTTGGAGTCATTGATACAGGCATTGATGTGTTTCATCCGGATTTTATTAATCAAGATGGAACTTCAAAAATAGCAGTGTTGTGGGATCAAAGTGGAAATGAATTAGATGGGATTATCTATACAAAGGAAGAAATCAACCAGGCTTTATTAACAAAAAACTATGATTTGATTTTAGAGAGAGACACTTCAGGACATGGAACCCATGTGGCATCAATTTGTGGCGGAAACCGAGGCGTGGCAAGAGAAGCTGAGTTTATCATAGTAAAATTATCAGATGCAGTAAATACAGGATTTCCTCGTACAACACAGCTTATGAGAGCTGTAAAGTATGTAATAGATACTGCAGTTCATATGAAACGACCAGTTTGTGTAAATATTAGCTATGGAAATAATTACGGGGATCATCGAGGAAATTCACTTTTAGAATTGTTTATTTCAAAAAGTGCTGCTAGATGGGAAACATCTATATGTATTGGAACGGGAAATGAAGGTGACACAGGACGACATAGACAAGGAAAATTAACGCAACAGGAAATGATTTATTTTGCAATTGCACCATATGAAACTAGTCTAAATCTTCAAATATGGAAGAACTATGAAGATGATTTTGATATTTATCTTATTAATCCCTCTGGAATTCAAAGAAAAATAGAAATAAATCAAAGGGCAGTTGTATATCAATTTCAAGGAACCCAGGTTCATGTGTATTATGGAATGCCAACACCATACAATGTAAGACAGGAAATATATTTTGCATTTATTCCAGATGAATTATATCTTGAAAGTGGTCAGTGGACAATTTTTATGGAGCCAAAGAAAATAATAACAGGAGAGTATGAAATGTGGCTTCCAGTGTCTAGCGGAACTAACCCACAAACTAGATTCTTAGAGCCAAACGTTGATTTTACTTTGACCATTCCTTCTACAGCAAGAAATATTATTGCAGTTGGTGCCTACAATAGTTTTGTCAACCAATATGCATCCTTTTCTGGGAGAGGAGACTTAGAGAAATGTATTGTAAAACCAGATTTGGCAGCTCCAGGAGTTGATATTCTTGGTGCAAGTCCAGAAGGAGGCTATACAAAAAGAAGCGGAACATCTATGGCAACACCCTTTGTAACTGGGAGTATTGCGCTAATGATGGAATGGGGAATTCTAAAAGGAAATGATCCGTTTTTATATGGGGAGAAGGTGAAGGCATATCTAAGAAGAGGGGCAAGGCAGCTGCCGGGGTTTGATGTGTGGCCGAATGCATATGTGGGGTGGGGGGCACTGTGTGTAAAAGATTCGCTGCCAGTGTGACGTAAATGATAAATTTATTAATTGCAGAAATTCTTTCTTGATAAGTACAAGAATTGACTTAGTCGTTTCTGGATGAACGTAGAAGAGCTTACTGCTTTATATTAGAAATATAGTCAAGGTCAGAAGAAAAAGTGATTCTTCTGACCTTTTACCATCCATATTTTAAGTGTTCTAAAAAGGATTATGATGAAGATTGTACTTATCCCAAATTGAGATTGCAAGAGCCGGAAATAGAAGTCGTAATATGGAAGTGTATTGTTCAGGAACTTGCCAAAGAAGAAGAAGCACAGAGCATAATGAAGAGAATCGGATTGAGATTGTCTGGAAACATAAAACTTTGTAAAATAGTAAAAAATTGTTAGTCCTTACTTGACAGAAGCAGAAAAGTCAAGGCTTATGTTGTAAAGAAGTCGACCTATTATGGATTTAGAAAATATTGTTTTTTTGTGATGTAGTAAGTTAAATGTAGATGAAATAAAATTTTTGATATGGTATAATTTTCCTAATAATATAAGGCTATAAAGGTGTTTTTACTTATATAGAATTTAATTATTTTATTTTTTTAGAAAGATACATAGATATTTCTATAAAAAAGAAGATATGAAAGGGAAAAGTGAAAAAATGAAGTTTAAAAATATATCAATTAAAAATTTTAGGAATTTTGAAGATATTATGGTTGATCTTGAAAATAAAAATATAATATTTGGACTTAATGATATAGGAAAAACAAATTTTCTTTATGCAATAAGATTTTTGTTTGATAGAGAGTGTAGAAGGAATGGTTTGGTTGAATCAGACTTTTATCAAAAGAAAACGGATCGAGAGATTGAAATTACAGTTGAAATTGATATAAGCGATATGAAAGATAGTGATAATAGAAAAATAAGAAAACGGATGGTTGGAGCAGTAGCAAGTGGTTATGACACCGTATTTATGCAGTTAAAAGCAAAATATATGGTTGATAGTGTTTATGTCATGCCAGAATTATTTTGGGGAAGCGACAAAGATTTCTTAGAACCTGTGCCAAGCAATCAAGCATACTTTGAAATTGATAAAATTTTCAATGTTGTTTATATTGATTCTTCTGTGCAACTAGAAAGTGTTTTTAAATTTTTTACTAGATCAATATTTAAAAATAATAGTGGAATAACAGAAACAGAGCGCAATGATGTTAAGAGAATGATTGACATGTTGAATCAGAAAATAGCAAAATTAGATAGTGTAAAAGATATGGAGAATTCGATAAAGGAAGAGTATTTTAAGTATCGGAAAGAAAAAGGTTTTGCAGTAACAATAAAATCAGAAATGGAATTAGAAAATGTATCATCTAAGTTAGTCCCATATATAAATTACACAGGAGGGGTTGAGTATCCTACGTCGGGAGACGGAAGGAGGAAATTGTTGGCATATACTCTAATGTCATTGCAAAACCGTAAGCATGAAGATATCAGGATAAATCTTTTTTTAATTGAAGAACTTGAAAATCACCTGCATCGTTCAATGCAATTAGCAATTTCAAAGCAACTTTTTAATGATAGTATTTTTAAATTTATGTTTCTTACTACACATTCATCGCTTATAGTGAGTGCAATGGATGATGTGAATCTGATTAAATTATATAAAATAAATAAAACAGATGGAAATTCAGTACATTATATGGTTCCACAAGAGTATCAAAAACTTAAAACACAGTTAAACCAAAATCTTGCGGAAGCAATATATGCGGATTATGTTTTACTTGTAGAGGGACCTTCTGAAAAAATATTATTTGAAACAATAATGTCAAAGAAATGTCCCGAATACGAACTATTAGGCGGATATATATTAGTTGTAAATGGTATTAGTTTTAAAGTGTATAGAAAGATTCTTGAGAAGTTGGGTGTTGTCACAATTATAAGAACCGATAATGATTTGAAGTATAATAAAAAGGGAAAGAGCTATAATTATTTGGGTGTGAATAGAGGATTATCTACTATAGGAGGGGAAGAAGTACTTAATACGCCATATGATAAAAACAAATATGACAAAGAAAAAAAACAAATCCAAGAAAAAATATATGATATAAATTGTAAAAACGAGATTGATTTGTTGAAGAAAAAGCGTATTTATTTATCTAGAGTTGATCTTGAAAATGATTTATATGAGGCTATTCCTAAAATAATGGATCGATTTGTTTTTCAAAAAAACACTACAAAAAATGCGGTGAATTATTTGCAAGATAAGAAGATGATACATATGATAGAACTTTGTAATGAGTTAAATGCTACCGTAACAATAAATAAGATATTTAATCACCCACGATTTGAATGCTTAAAGGAGCTGGAGGAATTATGCAACCGATAGATCAAGAAACACGTATTAAAATTATGTCGCAGGGTGGAAATATAATTATTAGTGCAAGTGCGGGTACAGGAAAGACACATACCACTATCTTAAAAATAAAAGATGATATGGAAACTAATAAATCTTTTAGTACATTTGGTGCAATAACATTTACAAAAAAAGCAGCAAAAGAGATTGAATCTAAATTACAAGGGGATAAAAGAGAAGCGTTTGTTGGAACAAATGATAATTTTGTTTTACAAGAAATAATCAGACCATTTATGTATGACGTATATGGTAGGGAGTTTAAAAAAGAAATTAAGCCAGATTATTCGACCGCCAATCAAATTCAAGATTATGACATGGGAATAAAAGCAATAAGGGATACAGGGTTTTTATGTAAATATGCAGATAATAAAAAAAATTATTCGTTTCAGTTGGCATTAAAGATATTAATGGAATCGGAAGCTGCAAGAATGTATCTAATATCAAAATATTATAGGATTTACATTGATGAGTATCAAGATTGCGATAAGGATATGCACAATCTGTTTAAATATATATATAAAGACTTATCAATTCCAATGTTTATTGTAGGGGATCTAAAACAATCTATATATGGATGGCGTGGTGGATATGATAAGGGGTTTAAAGATTTATTAACTGATAGAGATTTTACACCATTTGAATTAAAGCATAATTTCCGCTCAGTAATTTGTATACAAAATTATGCAAATATGTTTATAGATGATGTAAGAGAAAACTTTAGAAAAGTTCCTTTTGATAATTCTGTGCATTGCTTTGCTTATAAACAACCATTTTTTGCTATAAAAAAAATAGAAGAATGGATTGATGAAGATGAAAAATGTGCGTTTCTAATTAGAAATAGATTGGATGGTAAAAAATGGGCGCAATGGTTGCAAGATAATAATGTAGAATTTACCTATATTTCAAGCTCCCCACTTGATAATTCGGATATGGAAAGTGAACATATTTGGATAGCTCGTCAAATTGCATATTATATATTGAATGATGTGTATTCAGAATATGATTTTTATGATGAAATACCTAATGCGGACTCGTATAATTTCTCAAATATTCGTAGAATGCTATTTAGTATAGAAAAAACAGCTGATGATATGGAAATGTTTAATAATAATTGTTCAACATTATATGAGATACTTGGGTATGAATTAAGTGAAAGAACTGCTAAAGAAATAGAAGTGCTATTTCAAGTGATTAATGATGATGAATATATACCTACTTACAATAGCGAAAAGTATAAACATGTTATAACTACAATTCACTCAGCAAAGGGATTACAATATAAGCAAGTTATTGTCTTGGCAGAAAATTATAATTTGAATATTCTAGAAGATTGTAATTTACATTATGTTGCGGTTTCTAGGCCTGAAGAAAAACTGTTGGTATTGTGCAATTATAGAAATTCAAATGGCAAAGCATATTGCAATGCCATTAAGAGTAACATACAAAGAATAAAAAAATTGGGTTTTGATATAGAAATGAGAGATGTTGCTGTGTGCTTCAATTCGGAGGAGTTTAAGAAAGATTAATGTAATTATGTACATAGCTAAAGGCATCCTAAGCTTATATTGAGATATAAACGTTGAAATAAAAGTTAAAATTTGTTAGTCCTTACTTGACAGCAGCATATGGGGAGAAGGTCAAGGCGTATCTGAGAAGAGGGGCGAGGCAGCTACCAGTGTTTACGGAATATCCCAATTCGGTTATAGGGTGGGGGCTCTGTGCGTGAAGGATTCGATTCCGAGGTGATAGTTAAACAAACTTTTTTAAATAAGCAGATACTATTAGCTAGGTATTTACAGTGTGTAAAGTCTGGCTAGTGGTGTTTTTAGAGACAAAGAACAATATTTCGAGAAGTCTTCATTTGAAAAATATTTTTAAAGAAGGAGAACTTGATAAAAAAACAGTTACCGAGAAATACTCGGCAACTGCTTCAGATGGAAAAAATTATCCAACCATGGTCTATAATCTGGATGCTATAATTTCGGTAGGATATAGAGTGAATTCCGTTCGAGCAACGCAGTTCAGGCAATGGACCACTAAGGTTTTAAAGACGTTTACCATTCAGGGATATGTTCTTGATAAAAAGAGATTACAGATATTTATATGACATCAGTTGATTATTCATTGAATGTATTTGTGACCAAAGATTTTTTTGCGAAAGTTCAGAATAAATTGCATTATGCAATTCATAAGCACACAGCGGCAGAAGTTATTGTGGAAAGAGCAAATCATGGAAAAGAACATATGGGATTAATAACTTGGAAGAATGCACCAGGAGGCAAAACTGTAAAGGCAGATGTAAGTATAGCAAAAAATTATCTATCGAAAGAAGAAATGCAGGATATAAACCAGTTTGTTTCTATGTATTTGGATTATGCGGAGCGTCAGGCAAAGCGAAGAATTCCAATGACAATGGAAGATTGGGCTAATAGATTGGATGTTTTTCTGGAATTAAATGAAGGGGAAATACTTCAGGACAAAGGGAAAGTTACTGCCAAAATAGCCAAGAAATTTGGAAACACATAACGCACAAATGATTCGTGAAGGGAAAGATAAGAAGGAAAGATTTCAGACATTGGAAGAAATAGAAAATATCAATTAAATATCTTAAATGAGACCGAGAAAGTGAAATTACAAGAGAATTTAAGCATGAAGAAAAATCTTTATAGGTTCTTTATACGAAATCAAGTCTCCTTAACACCAATTTAAAATGTCAAATGATATTATTATTTTATTATCAAATAAAACATTTTGAGAGGGTGTTAAGGAGGCTGTTTTTTATGAAAAAGTATAATGCATTGATTAATGAAGTGAAAAGTGATATTCAAAGAGCCCGTTACAATGATGGTGAAAGCAAAGTTGCGTTGGCTATGCAGGAAAATCCTCACTCAGCAGTGCCACATAATTTAATGGGAATTCTGTTGGAAAAGGAACATGATTATACACAGGCAATGAGACATTTTCGTGCAGCATATGCCTTAGACCCAACTTATACTCCTGCAAGAACCAATTTAGAAGAATGTGGAGATATGTGTTCTACAGGGAAGTGTTGTTATGGTAACGAGGATTATTTGGATTCAGCAGATGAGAGAGGGGGCAAACAACTATGCAGCTTATTGTCGCATTGATTGGAATTTGTATTACAGCGTTATTGATTTATTACATAGTCATTTTATTGAAAGGAGATGAAAAGTAATGAGCCTTATTTTGCAATATGGGTTATACCTGGTGTTATTAGTAATTTTGGCAATACCCTTGGGAAAATATATCAGCAAGGTAATGAATGGGGAAAAAGTTTGGTTGTCCAAAGTGATTCGACCATGTGAAAAAGGAATTTATAAACTCCTCCGGGTCAAAGAAGAAGAAAATATGGGCTGGAAGAAGTACTTGACAAGTGTCTTGTTATTTAGTTTATTTGGTCTGTTAGTGTTATTTTTGCTACAGATGATGCAGGGACATTTGTTTGGAAATCCACAGCATGTAGATGGAATGAATTGGAATTTATCTCTAAATACAGCGATTAGTTTTATTACCAATACCAATTGGCAGGCTTATAGCGGAGAAACTCAATTGAGTTATCTTTCTCAGGCATTGGGATTGACGGTTCAAAACTTTGTTTCAGCAGGAACAGGAATTGCCGTATTATTTGCTTTCATCAGAGGATTTATGAGAGTAAAAGAGAAAGGAATTGGAAACTTCTGGACTGATATAACCAGAGCGGTACTTTATATACTAATTCCCCTAGCTCTTGTAGAGTCTGTATTTTTAGTGTCTCAGGGAGTTACGCAAAGCCAAAAAGCAGCTGAGACGGTTAAGATGATAGAACCCTTGGCAGTAGACAAGGGAGGAAACGTTATAAAAGATGCAGTCATTAAGGATAATCAGGTTAGTGTAAATGGAGTTTTACGTAAGGATGCACAGGTGGTTACTGAGCAAGCTGTACCCCTTGGATTGGCAGCAAGCCAGGTAGCAATCAAACAGCTAGGAACCAATGGAGGTGGATATTATGGTGTCAACTCTGCCCATCCACTAGAGAATCCAACATGGGGTAGTAATCTGGTTGAAATGTTATCCCTTCTATTGATACCAGCAGCACTCTGTTTTTCATTTGGGAGAAGCATAAAAGATAAGAAGCAGGGAAGAGCAGTGTTCTTAGCCATGTTTATTGTTTTGACTATAGCACTTGGTTCTGTGGCAGTAGCAGAGCAAACTGCACCTACGGTATTGACAGAAAATCAAATGATAGATACTGGAACAACTAATCAGGCCGGTGGGAATATGGAAGGCAAGGAATCCAGATTTGGTATTGCAGCTTCTGCTACTTGGGGTACATTTACCACTGCGGCATCCAATGGTTCTGTAAATTCTATGCATGATAGTTTTACTCCACTTGGTGGTATGGTTGTAATGTTGTTAATGCAACTTGGAGAGGTTATTTTTGGTGGAGTTGGCTGTGGATTATATGGAATGCTTGCATTTGCAATACTGACTGTATTTATTGCAGGTTTAATGGTAGGTCATACACCAGAATATCTGGGAAAAAAGATAGAACCTTACGAAATGAAGTGGGCAGTGCTAGTTTGCCTGGCTACGCCGATTGCAATTTTAATTGGCAGCGGAATCGCAGCAGTATTTCCTGGAATTACCGATAGTCTGAATAATACAGGTGCCCATGGATTTTCTGAAATGCTTTATGCATTCTCTTCTGCATCTGGGAACAATGGTTCTGCATTTGCTGGATTTGGAGCAGATACTGTATTTTTGAACTTAGGCTTGGGAGCGTGCATGTTATTTGCGAGATTTGTTTCAATTGTAGGAATTCTTGCCATAGCGGGAAGTATGGTACAAAAGAAAAAGATAGCCAAGACAGCAGGTACATTATCAACAAGCAATGGAATGTTTGTGTTTTTACTTATATTCGTTGTCTTATTGATTGGTGCACTCAGCTTTTTCCCAGCGTTGGCACTTGGGCCATTAGCAGAATTTTTTAGTTAGCATTCGGAGGTGAATTGAGATGTCAGAGAAGAACATGTTAAATAGAGCAGTCAAAGACTCCTTTATTAAATTAAATCCAAAAATACAGGCTGGGAATCCAGTCATGCTTCTGGTGTATATATCAGCAATTTTAACTAGTATCTTGTGGGTGGTATCCCTTTTTGGGATAGGAGATGCCTCAAGTGGTTATACATTTTCCATTGCAATTATTTTGTGGCTAACCGTATTGTTTGCAAACTTTGCAGAAGCCATTGCAGAAGGGAGGGGAAAGGCACAAGCCGATTCCCTCAGGGCAGCAAAAAAAGAAGTGGATGCACATAAGATTCCATCTATAACAGAAAAAGAAAAAGTCCAGATAGTACCTTCAGTTTCATTAAAAAAAGGGGAACTGGTCATTGTAAAAGCGGGGGAGCAGATTCCTGCAGATGGAGAAGTTGTAGATGGTGCAGCTTCTGTAGATGAAAGTGCAATTACTGGAGAGTCCGCACCGGTAATCCGAGAAAGTGGTGGAGATCGAAGTGCGGTAACAGGTGGAACAACTGTATTGTCTGATTGGATTGTGATTGAAGTAACCAGTGAAGCAGGAAAAAGTTTCTTAGATCAGATGATCGCAATGGTAGAGGGTGCATCTAGAAAAAAGACGCCAAACGAGATTGCACTACAGATTTTTTTGGTGGCACTTTCTATTATATTTATCCTTGTTACCATGTCACTGTATACGTATTCGATTTTTTCTGCGAAACAGGCGGGAATTGACAATCCAACATCTGTTACAACATTAGTGGCCTTGCTTGTTTGTCTGGCACCAACCACTATAGGTGCATTGCTTTCTGCAATTGGAATCGCAGGCATGAGTCGTTTGAATCAGGCAAACGTGTTGGCAATGAGCGGAAGAGCCATTGAAGCAGCAGGAGATGTAGATATTTTGATGCTGGATAAAACAGGTACCATTACACTTGGTAACCGTCAAGCCGATGCATTCTTTCCAGTAGATGGAATCAGCGAAAAAGAACTGGCAGATGCGGCTCAGTTATCATCTTTGGCAGATGAGACACCAGAGGGCAGAAGCGTGGTTATACTTGCAAAAGAAAAATTTGGAATTAGAGAAAGACAGTTAGGTGACAAAAACATTGTGTTTATCCCATTTACAGCAGCTACTAGAATGAGTGGAGTAGATTTTGATGGAAATGAAATTCGAAAAGGTGCAGCAGAATCTATGCAGCAATATGTAGAGAGTTTTGGCGAGATTTATAGTAAAAAATGTGATGAAATTGTAAAGCAGATTGCCTCCAAAGGAGGGACACCGTTGGTAGTTACAAAAAATCACAAAGTTTTGGGTGTCATTTATCTGAAAGATATTATTAAGGATGGTGTACAGGAAAAATTTGCGGATTTAAGGAAGATGGGGATTAAGACCATTATGATTACAGGGGATAACCCGTTGACAGCAGCAGCTATTGCAGCAGAGGCTGGAGTAGATGATTTTCTTGCAGAGGCCACACCAGAAGGAAAACTGGAGATGATTCGTGGTTTTCAGACAAAGGGTCATTTGGTGGCTATGACTGGTGATGGAACCAATGACGCACCAGCTCTTGCTCAGGCAGATGTAGCAGTTGCAATGAACAGCGGAACACAGGCTGCCAAAGAAGCAGGAAATATGGTGGATTTGGATTCTTCACCTACAAAACTTATTGACATTGTAAGAATTGGAAAACAATTATTAATGACCAGAGGAAGTTTGACAACCTTTAGTATTGCAAATGGTTTGGCAAAATATTTCGCTATCATTCCGGCACTATTTCTTGGGCTATATCCAGGTCTTGCTACCCTAAATATTATGGGACTTAGAAGTCCTCAAAGTGCAGTGCTTTCGGCTATTATTTATAATACACTTGTTATTATAGCGTTAGTTCCATTGGCATTGAAAGGTGTAAAATATAGGGAAGTATCCGCAGGAAAGCTGTTATCAGGAAACTTGTTGGTGTATGGATTGGGTGGTATTATTACCCCTTTCATATTTATTAAACTTATAGATATGCTTCTTGGAATCATAGGTGTTGCTTAGATTCCTCAGAAAGGATGAGAAGAATATGAAACTATTTAAGAAAACAGTAGGAGTTGCTGCAGGTTTGCTGCTGGTTATGACAGTGTTGTGTGGAATCATTTATACAGCTGTGATAACGGGATTTGGGAATTTACTGTTTCCAAATCAAGTAAATGGAAGTATTATAGAAGTGGATGGAGTGAAATACGGATCTGAATTATTGGCACAAGAATTCTCTGATGAAAAACATATGTGGGGCAGAGTCATGAACGTGTCCACTACCATGTTTCAGGATAAAGATGGAAACTATAAGATGTATAGCACACCATCAAATTTAAGTCCTAAAAGTAAAGAATTTAAGGATATTGTAGATGAAAGAGTAGATATGATACTGGAGGCGAATTCCCAAAGTAATACATCAAAAATCCCAGTGGATTTAGTTACCTGCTCTGGCAGTGGGTTAGATCCTGATATTTCGGTGGCAGCAGCGAAATATCAAGTTCCCCGAATTGCTAAGAATAATCATTTGACGGAGGATAAGGTGAATAAGATGATTGAAGCCTGTACGACAAAAAAAGTGCTTGGTATGTTTGGAGAAAGCACAGTCAATGTGTTAAAAGTAAACTTAATGCTAGAGGGTATTTTGAAATAACCAAGAGGCTCAGATACAGATAATATGTATCTGAGCCTAAGTGTGTTAATTGAGAGGAAGTGATATATGTGGAGATACAAAGACCCAAGCCAGAGGAAATATTGGAGCATATTCAAAGTGAACAGGAAAAGATAACAAAAGGAAAATTGAAAATATTTTTTGGATATGCGGCAGGGGTAGGTAAAACCTATGCCATGTTAAAAGAAGCCAGTGAAAAAAAAGCAAAAGGAATTGATATTGTATGTGGATATATAGAGCCTCATATGCGTCCAGATACAATGCAGTTAATAGAGGGGATGGAAGTGATTCCTGTCAAGCAGGTGAAGCATCAGCAAATGATCCTTGAGGAAATGGATTTAGATGGGATATTACGCAGAAAACCACAGATTGTGTTAGTAGATGAATTTGCACACACCAATGCAGCAGGAAGTCGCCATGAGAAAAGATATCAGGATGTAAAAGAACTCCTATATGCAGGAATTGATGTATATACAACTGTAAATGTGCAGCATATTGAAAGCTTCTGTGATATTGTGGCATCGATTACAGAGATTAGAGTAAAAGAAAGAATCCCAGATCGGGTATTTGATCTTGCGGATGAAGTACAGTTGGTGGATGTAGAGCCATCAGTGTTAATTCATCGGTTGAAGGAGGGGAAAATATATAAAATACCTCAGGCAAAAAAAGCACTTCAGCATTTTTTTACAGAGGAAAAGTTGACAGCATTGCGGGAACTGGCACTTCGAAGAACGGTAGTCCGTATTAATTGGCAATCGGAAAAAGCAAAAAAAAGAAGTGGACATGAATATTTTACTGAAGAAAAAATTATGGTTGGAATATCAGCATCTCCGTCCAGTGAGAGAAGTATACGTACTGCGGCCAGACTGGCTCAGGCTTTTGATGGTGTTTTTATAGGGTTGTATGTAGAACCTCCTGATTTTGAAAATTTAGGGCAAGAAGACCAAAAACGTCTTGAGAGCAATATTCGTCTGGCGCAGCAGCTAGGTGCAAAAATTGAAACCATATGTGGAGAAGACATACCATTTATTATGGCAGAGTATGCAAGGACCTCTGGGATTTCAAAATTAGTAATTGGAAGAAGTAATGTAAAGAGAAGATTTATCCCGCGGGCAACTTTTGTAGAAAGGCTCACCATGTTAGCTCCTGATTTGGACATTTACGTGATACCCGATGGTCCGGCTAGTTATCGATCTAAAATTTCCAGGAGGGAAACAATAGAAAAAGTATCTTGGAAAGACATTGTAAAATCTCTAGGAATTCTTGCAATTGCAACGATAATCAGTCTTTGTTTTTATTACATGGGATTTACAGAGGCTAACATTATTATTGTTTACATACTAGGGGTTATGATTTCCGGCATTACTATTTCTAATCGAATGATTACCTTTTGTTTGTCCATTTTCAGTGTGATTATTTTTAATTTTTTATTTACGGAACCGAGATTTTCACTACAAGCATATGATTCGGGATATCCCGTTACGTTTTTTATTACTTTTTTGGCTGCACTCATTTCTAGCAATCTTGCATTGAAGATGAAACTTCAGGCAAAGGAACTGGCGAAAGTGGCTTACCGTACCAAGGTCATATTAGATACCAATCAATTATTGCAGGATGAAAAGGATATGGATGGTATTGGGAAAATCATATCGGATCAATTGTCAAAATTATTAAACCGTGATATTGTATTTTATAAGGCAGAAAATAATGTCCTGTTAGAACCAGAGGTAACCTTAACACAGGAAACTTCAAACGGGGATGTATACGTAACAAATAGTGAACAGGCGGTTGCAGCCTGGGTATATAAAAATCGAAAAAGGGCAGGTGCATCCACTGGAACATTTGGAAATGCCCAGTGCTATTATCTGGCGATTCGAAATGAAAAAGAAGTATATGGGGTTATTGCAATTGCAATGAAGTCAAAGGATAGTCTGGCTGCATTTGAAAGCAACTTATTATTTGCAGTCTTGTCAGAGGCTGCGGCAGCAATGGAGAGAGAAACACTAAGGCACAGTGAAGAAAAAGCTACGGAACAGGCCAATAGCGAGAAACTTAGAGCCAATCTTCTGCGTTCTATTTCCCACGACTTAAGAACACCCCTGACTAGCATTTCTGGTAATGCAGATATGTTACTTAGGAATGAATTTGATGAAGAAAGCAGAAGGAAAATATGCACAGATATGTATGATGATTCTATGTGGCTTATAAATCTGGTTGAGAATCTTCTATCTGTTACTAGAATCGAAGATGGCACCATGGCAATTAAAATGCACGCAGAAATGCTGGAAGATATCATTGAAGAAGCATTAAAGCATATTAATAGGAAATCCACAAAATATCATATTGAATTAATGATGGAAGATGAGATGCAACTGGTAAAAGTAGATTCTAGATTGATTGTGCAGGTTATAATTAATCTGGTAGACAATGCAATTAAATATACTCCAGTTGGAAGCAGTATTTTGATTCAGACGAGAAAAACAAGTGGAATGGTTTCCGTCGAAGTGTCGGATAATGGTCCAGGAATAGATGTAGAAGATAAAGAAAAGATATTTGATATGTTCTATACTTCAAATGCAGCAGTTGCAGATTCTAGTCGAAGCCTTGGTCTGGGACTTGCATTATGCAAATCCATTGTAAGTGCACATGGAGGAACCATAGATGTGGTTGACAATACACCAAGTGGAGCCATATTTCGATTTACATTAATACCAGAGGAGGTGACAATACATGAATAATAATTTAATTTTGATTGTAGAAGATGATGTTGCCATTCGAAATCTAATTGGAACAGCATTGGCAACAGAAGATTATAAATATCATGTGGCAGTGAATGGGGCACAGGCGATTATAGAGGCATCTACTAGTCAGCCGGATATTATATTGTTGGATTTAGGGCTGCCAGATATGGATGGGGTAGCTGTAATTGAAAAAATAAGAAGCTGGTCAAAGGTATCAATTATAGTTATTACAGCAAGAAGTGAAGATAAAGACAAAATAGAGGCACTTGATGCAGGGGGAGATGATTATCTGACAAAACCCTTTTCCACCACAGAATTACTGGCAAGGATCCGAAGTACTTGTCGTAGAATTTCTTACTTGAAAGAGGCTATGAATCATGAAAGTTCCATATTTGTTAATGGAACTTTAAAGGTTGATTATTCTCTTCAGTGTGCTTATGTAGGAGAAGAAGAACTACATCTCACACCAACAGAATATAAAATTCTATATTTGTTGTCTCAAAATGTTGGGAGAGTTTTAACCCATGCGTATCTTACCAAGGAAATATGGGGAAGTACATTTGAAAGTGACATTGCTTCTTTGAGAGTGCATGTAGCAACTCTAAGAAAAAAGATAGAAAAATTATCTAGATGTGAGACGAGTATTAAGACCCATATTGGAGTGGGATATTGCATGATTAAGCAGGAAGGAGGGGCGTCTCTATAAGATTTATTTGGAAGTGAAGAGGGAATGCACCAAAGGCTCATTTGTGTTAAAATATAATCACTAAAAAATTTGAAAGAGGAAGAGTAATGATTTATAACAATGTACTAGAAGCCATAGGACATACACCTATGATTCGCTTAAATCATATGACAGAAGATAATAGTGCCCAAATTCTTGTGAAGTTTGAGGCTGTGAATATAGGCGGTTCTATTAAAACCAGGACAGCATTAGGTATGATTGAAGCTGCGATAAAACAGGGAAAGATTCATAAAGATACAATTATAGTAGAACCAACCAGCGGGAATCAAGGAATCGGGCTGGCTTTGATTGGTGCAGTCAAAGGATATGAAACTAGAATCATTATGCCAGATTCAGTAAGTGAAGAACGAATGAAATTAGTGCAGCAGTATGGGGCAAAGGTTATACGTATTCATGATGATGGAGATATTGGGGAATGCATTAAAAAATGTATGAAAACAGCACTGGATATGCAAAAGAGCAATCCAAATATATTTGTTCCCCAGCAGTTTACTAATTCAGCGAATGTCAAAGCACAGTATGAGGGGACTGCCAGAGAGATTTTAGAACAGGTGGATATTCCAATTGATGGATACTGTTCTGGAATTGGAACCGGAGGAACTATTACTGGTGTTGGGGAGCGACTAAAGGAAGTTTATCCAGAGATTGAGATTTGGGCTTTAGAGCCAGAGAATGCTGCTTTGTTTTCTGGAGGAGCCGTTGGAACACATATGCAGATGGGAATTGGCGATGGAGTGGTTCCTGATATTTTGGATCAAGAAATTTACAATCATATTGAGGTGATTACAGATAAAGAAGCCATTGATACAGCAAAGAAACTTGCAAGCAAAGAAGGTCTTGTATGTGGAATTTCAGGAGGTACCAATGTGGCAGGAGCTATTAAGTTAGCAAAGAAACTTGGAAAGGGTAAGACAGTAGTTACAATCCTTCCTGACACTGGAGAAAGATATTTTAGTACGCCGTTATTTTAAGTATCGGCTACCGTAGTTGCTAGATTTATTTTAGAATCTATGATATACTGGCTTTAAATTAAAAAGAAAGGTGGCTCAGTAAATATGAGAATCAAATAACTGAATTTTTTAGACAATGGAGATAGTTACATCTTATATGTATCATAAGATGTTATTTTGGTACCGTTGCGTTCAGTTGATAGTGTATTCTCATGTTTTAAGGAAACCACCATAGCACACAGTCTCTTTCTTCTTGGGACAGTGGGTTTATATGTGTTACTTTATTAAGTGATGATAATCTCTTCTGAACGGAATGTTTAGGAGGGATTTTTTTGTTATTAACAGGGAATAAAATAAAAAAAGAATATGGATTACAACAAATTTTTAATATTGATCAGATTAGAATTGAAGATGGGGCAAGAATAGGTCTTATTGGAAGAAATGGAACAGGAAAAAGCACATTACTTGGGGTTCTTAGTGGAAGGATACCGCTGGATGATGGAACAATCAAGAGAAATGGAGAAGTTGCAGAAATCAGACAGGATGCTGTGTTTGATGAAGAAGCAGATGGACAATTTGTTAGTAGGATGGGAGTAAAGAAAAGAGTAATAGAAAGTGGGGGAGAGAAAATGCGTCTTGCCATTGCGTCAGCATTTTCAAAACATGCATCCATTTTTTTTGCCGATGAACCTACGACTAATCTGGATATAGAAGGAGTTCAATTATTAGAACAAATGCTGACAGGATATAGTGGTGGAATTGTGCTAGTATCTCATGACCGGAATCTTTTAGATTCAGTTTGTAATGAAATTTGGGAACTAGAAGATGGAAACCTTCGTGTTTTTAATGGAAATTACTCTGCATGGATGGAACAAAAGGAGAGGGAGAGAGGATTTCAGCAATTTGAATATGAGCAGTATCGAAAGGAAAAACGGCGTCTTGAGAGGGCAGCATCCTCCATTGAAAAAGAGGCAAAATCCATGAAAAAGCCACCAAGAAAAATGGGAAGCAGCGAGTGGATGCTTTATAAAGGAATTGCAGCCCAGCAGCAAAAAAATGTTTCCAATAGAGGAAGTGCTGTAAAGAAACGTTTGTCACATTTAGAGAAAAAGGAAAGACCAGCAGAGCTGCCCAAAGTGTCCATGAGTGCAATGAATACGAAAAAAATAAAAGCAAAGTTTGCTGGAAAGATTGATAATTTGACCATACAATATGACCACAATATCATTGTGGATTCTGTGAGTCTGAGAATTGAAGCGGGCAAAAAGACATTTCTTGTAGGAGAAAATGGAACAGGAAAAAGCTCTATTTTGCAGGCATTGATGGAAGGAAGACCAGAAATATCTGTAACAGAGGATGCTAACATCGCTTATTTTTCTCAAGATTTAATGGAACTTAAAGAAGATAAGACCGTTTTAGAAAATATATTATACGATGCAGTAGAGCCAGAGTCTGTCTGCAGGTCGGTACTTGCAAATCTCCATGTGCAAAAAGAAGATTTAAACAAAGTGGCTGGAGTATTATCTGGCGGAGAACGAGTTAAAATTGCACTGGCAAAGATATTGGTGTCTGGATCAAATTTCTTTATTTTAGACGAACCAACAAACCATATGGATGTATATACAATGGAAGGATTAGAAAAAATGTTGGGAGAGTTTGAGGGAACACTGCTGGTAGTTACTCATGACCGAAGATTAGTGGAGAAACTTGCAGATTATGTATATGAGATAGAAGATATGCAATGTATTAAAAGGTAGAGATAGAGGTTGTATTTGAAAAAAAGTTGTGCTATACTACTTTCAACGAATATCGTTGAAAGTAGGAAGGAAAGGGATATGGCATATAAGAATGACAATTTAAAGAAGGTGCATATACAAAAAATTAAAGATTGTTTCTATAAAGAAAGCATTTGGGATAAGAATTGTTTATCAGACCAGACAGGAATATCAAAGACCACCTGCACAACGATTTTAAAGGAACTAGAAGAAACAGAATTCATTTTTCAAGTTCAGGATAGGGAATCTACGGGAGGAAGACCGAGAAAGAGATATGAACTAAACAAAGATAGCAGACATAGTTGTCTGGTTCTTTTAACCGTAGATGACTGTCAAAAAATCGAGATTCAGGTGCGAGACTTATATGGGCAGATCTTACATAGGGAGATTTGTAAGTTTTCAAAGTTTTCCATGAAAGATTTATCTGAGAGGTTAAATAAAGTATTTGAAAGAGACAAGAAGATAGATGTAATTGCATTGAGTGTTCCGGGAGTTGTTGATGCACGAGAGAAGATAGTTTCTTGCGATATCAAGGAACTGGAACACAAAAATATTAAATTACTATTAGAAACTTTATATCAAGTAGATGTTGTTATTGAAAATGATGTGAATCTTGCGGTTGTGGGATACCACAAGGGAGAAGAAAGTACAGCATTTCTTTATCAGCCTTCGGTAATGTACAGTGGATGTGGAATTATGCTTCAGGGACAGTTATATCGAGGAAGTACCTTGTTTGCAGGGGAATTAGGATATCTAAAATCCTGTGTGGGAAAAGAACCGGAAACAAAGAAAGATGCAATAGAAGTGATATTAGAGCAGATTTCTGCGTTAATCTGTGTCTTAAATCCAGAAAGAATTTGCATATGTTCAAGTTTTTCCATTTTAAAAGAAGACATTTGTTTGGAACTTGCACAGTGGATTCTGCCAGAACATATTCCAGAGATTGAAGTGATAGATGAAATGGAACCATTTATTTTCCAAGGGTTGATGGAAGCAACCATTGATGTTCAAAGAGAACATGTCACAATAAAAGAAGTAAGGAAGGTATAAGAATGAAGAATTATATTGATTTACATATGCACAGTAGATACAGTGATGATGGAGAATTTACACCGTCAAAGTTAGTTGAAATGTGTAAAAAACAAGGAGTTAGGATTATGGCAATTGCTGATCACAATCTGCTTTTAGCGAATCAAGAAGGAAAAAAGAGAGCAGAGGAACTTGGAATCAAATATATTTCAGCCATAGAAATTGACTGTAGTTTCAAGGAAGTAAATCTACATGTTCTTGGATATGGAATTCCTCTAGATGACTCATATCTAAAGGAATTGGGAGATAACATTTTTCAGCAGGAGATTCAATTATCCAATGAGAAAATTAGATTGACCAGAGAATTAGGATTTGATATTAGCAGAGAAGAATTAGATCAGCTTTCCAATAACGGGGTTTACACAGGAGAGATGATTGGTGAAGTGTTACTTGGAAAGAAAGAATATAAGAATCATCCACTTTTAATGCCATATCGTAAAGGAAATAAACGTGCCGATAATCCTTATGTGAATTTTTACTGGGATTACTATTCTCAAGGGAAACCATGCTATACTAAAGTTTTGTTTCCAGATTATAAAGAAGTGGTAAAAAGAATTCATCAAGGCGGAGGGAAGGCAGTGTTGGCACATCCAGGTGCTAACTTAGAAGGACAGTTTGAGGTATTTGATCACATGATGAAAGAAGAACCCTTAGATGGAGTAGAGGCATTTAGCAATTATCATGACAAAAAGGCAATGGAATACTTCTATAACAAGGGAAAAGAATATAAAATTATGACAACCTGTGGCAGTGATTTTCATGGAAAGACAAAACCAGCCATACAATTAGGCGATGCAAAGTGTCCATATGATCAGGAGTTTATCGAAAATATGTTGACAGAAAATGGATTATTAGAATAGAAAATGAAACTCTATGAAGCATGGAGAGTTTCTTCATTTTGTGCTATACTTTATTTAGTGAAAATAACACAAAAAGGGAGAAGAACATGTATGGATTTGGACGACTAATTAATATGTTAAAAGAGAACCCTAAAAAGATTGTATTTCCAGATGGCAAGGATCCGCGAATTCTTGGAGCAGCATCTAGACTGCTGGCAAATTATTTTTTGTCACCCATTCTTATTGGAGATGAAGCTGAAATTAAGGAAGCTGCCAGTGAAACAGGATTTAATATTCGAGGAGCCACAATTATTAAGCCATCAGAATATGACAGGTTTGACGAGATGGTGGATGTATTTTGTGAACTTCGTAAAGATAAAGGAATGACACCTGAAGAAGCAAAGAAAAAATTGCTTCAAGCCAATTATTTTGGAACTATGCTTGTAAAGATGGGTGTGGCAGATGCTTTGTTAGGAGGAGCGACTTATTCTACTGCAGAGACGGTTCATCCGGCATTTGAAGTGATAAAAACAAAAGAAGGAAATAACATTGTATCTTCTTGTTTTATTCTTGTTCGACCATCAGCAACAGGGGATGACGAAGTGATCGCCATGGGTGACTGTGCAATCAACATTCGTCCAACAGAGGATGAATTGGTAGAAATTGCCATGGAAACAGCGGAATGTGCTAAATTCTTTGGAGTGGATCCTAAAGTAGCTTTTTTAAGTTACTCAACCCTGGGTTCAGGAAAGGGGGAAGATGCAGATAGAATGCGTAATGCAGCAAAAAAAGCAAAAAAAAAGAATCCTGAACTTCCAATTGAGGGAGAGTTACAGTTTGATGCAGCTGTAGTACCTCGTGTGGCAAAAGTTAAGTGTCCAGGTTCAACCATAGCAGGACACGCTAATACTTTTATATTCCCTGACGTAAATGCTGGAAATATAGGATATAAGATTGCACAGAGACTTGGGAATTTTGAAGCATATGGTCCAATCTTATTAGGGTTAAATGCCCCAATTAACGATTTGTCCAGAGGGTGCAGTTCATCAGAAGTTTATTCTATGGCAATTATTACAGCAGCATTATCATAACGGCAGAATCATAATTGTATTAAATTCTGAAAATTCAAACACTTTACTCTTTTTTTGTGTTATAATTATATAGAAGACTTTGAAAACAAAGAAAGGAGAATAAATATGTTTGAAGTAGGCGATTATGTTGTGTATGGAACCAGCGGTGTTTGTAAAGTTGAGGCGATAGAGCCCATGCAGCTTTCGAGAAGTTCAAAAAAAGAGCTTTACTACACATTAGATCCCATTTATGACAAGGGAAGCACGGTATTTACGCCAATTAGTAATACAAAGATTGTGATTCGGCCAATCGTATCGGCTCAGGACGCAAATAAATTAATTGATAATATAAAAAGTATCGACTTGTTGTGGATTCGAGATGAGAAAAAGCGAGAAGATTATTATAAAGAAGCACTAAAGACATGTGACTGTACAGAATGGGTTAAGATTATTAAAACCTTATACCTTCGAAAAAAAGAACGGAAAGCAGAAGGAAAGAAAGTAACATTTAGTGATGAAAATTATTTGCATTTAGCAGAACAGAATTTGTATGGGGAATTAGCCATAGCATTAGGAATGAAAAAAGATCAAATTGAAGAGTATATTGAGGAAAGAATAGGGTAGTATCCTATTCTTTTTTTATTTTAGGAAATTCTTCTATTTTATAAAGAAAGTCTTACATTTTGTTTACATTCCTTTTTTTTTGTCATTTATGTGCTATAATCATTTTTGAAAATATACGTTACATAAAGATATGAAGGAGCAAAAGTATATGAACATTTTACAAACGATAAGGCGGACTGCACAGCAGAATCCAGAGAGGGTAGCGATCCATAGTAAGGGAATGAAACTTACTTATGGACAGTTAGAAGAAAAGTCGAATCGATTGGCAGGATGGTTGGTAGCACAATATGGGAAAAGTAAAAAACCAGTGATTGTGTATGGTCATAAAAGTCCATATATGCTGGTTTGTTTTTTGGCATGTGTCAAGTCAGGACGTGCCTATTGTCCTCAAGACGTTTCCGTTCCAGATAGCCGAGTGGGTGAGATTGTTGAAAGTGTGAATCCAGATACAGTATTTATAGTAGAAGGAGATTTGGACATTGAGAGCAATTGCACCATAAATTCAAAAAAATTAAAGGATATAATAGAACAAAGTGAACCATTAGAAGATATGACTTCATGGGTAAAAGCCGAAGATGTATTTTATATTATTTTTACGTCAGGCAGTACTGGAAAGCCAAAAGGTGTACAGATTACCACAGATAATTTAAACCATTATTTAGACTGGTCTGTGAATCTAGGAACGTCAGGTGAAGATAAGAGGAATCAGAACTTCATGAATCAGGCACCGTTTTCTTTTGATTTATCAGTGATGGATCTTTATACATGTCTTGCAAGTGGAGGTACCTTGTGGACAATGGACAAGGAAGTCCAAAGTGATTATGGAAAGATGTTTGAATATTTTAAAAATTCAGATATTAATGTATGGGTTTCTACCCCATCTTTTGCTGATATGTGTTTATCTGATCCGGGATTTTCAAAAGAATTGCTTCCTAATTTAGAAGTATTTCTATTTTGTGGAGAGATATTAACTACAAAAACAGCAGAAAAACTTTTGGAACGATTTAAAGGAGCAAAAGTAATTAATACATATGGTCCTACGGAATCAACAGTTGCAGTTTCTGACGTTGAGATTACCAAGAGTCTTTTAGATGGAATTATAGAACAAGGAAAGTCACTTCCAGTTGGAAAGGCAAAACCAGGAACGAGACTTGAAATATGGAATGAACAAGGGGAAAGAGTTGCCAATGGAGAACGTGGAGAGATTATAATTATTGGAGATACTGTAAGCTGTGGTTATTATCAGAATCCCCAGATGACAGAAAAGTCATTTTTTACATATGAGGGAGAACGAGGTTATCACACAGGTGATGCAGGGTATTTGATAGACGGACAGTTATATTATGGTGGACGAATTGATCTTCAAATTAAACTTCATGGATATCGAATTGAATTAGAGGATATAGAGAACAATTTGACCAGACTGCCACAGATTGAAAAGGCAATCATTATTCCCAATGAAAAAGATGGAAAGGTTCGAAGTTTAACAGCAGTTGTTACTGGTAATCTTGAAAATCAAAGTGAACGGGCATTTGGAAAGAAAATCAAAGAAGATTTGAAAGAATTTCTTCCAGATTACATGGTGCCAAAGAAGATTAAAGTATTAGATGAATTTCCAATGAATCAAAATGGAAAAATTAATCGAAAAGCCATTGGAGGAATGTTGTCATGAGTTTTTTTAGTGGTGCACCTTTCTTTGGGGCTGTGTTTATCATTGCAATGCTAGCATTGTTTTTGGGATACACAGAACGTCCATTGAAGTGGCTTAACGTTGTTACTTCGATTTTAGTCGTTGGATTTGTTTTAGTCGAAAAACCAAAACAGTTGTTTTTCTTCCTTATGTTCTATATCATTGAGTTGGTTCTTGTAAAAGGCTATTTAAAGATAAGAACAGAAAAAGGAAGACAGGTAGTGACTTATCGAATTGCAGTTTTTCTTAGTATTGTCCCGTTGATTTTATGTAAGGCAGGAGAGGTTGTCTGTCTATATCATATTAAGTGGTTCCAGTTTGTGGGAATTTCTTATTTAACATTTCGATGTGTACAGATGATTATTGAATCTTACGATGGGGTAATCAAAGAGATTAAAGTATTAGATTTTACAATATTTTTATTGTTTTTCCCTACATTTAGCTGTGGACCAATTGATCGAAGCAGAAGGTTTGTAGAGGATTTTCATAAGGTATATAAGCGTCAGGAATATCTTGAACTTTTTGGGATAGGATTAGAGAAGATATTTTTAGGACTTGTATATAAGAATGTAATTGCAACATTATTCTTTCAAATTATGGGAGAACTTGCTAAAGAGACTATGGTGGAGAAATTCATACATATATATTCTTATGGATTTTATATGTTCTTTGATTTTGCAGGATATAGTTTAATGGCTATTGGTGTTGCTTATATGCTTGGAATCAAAGTGCCTGAAAACTTTAAAAAACCGTTTTTAAGTGTGGATATGAAGGATTTTTGGGCAAGATGGCATATTTCCTTGTCAGAATGGTTCCGTGATTTTATTTTTTCAAGATTTATTATGTTATCCATGAAGAAAAAATGGTTTCCAACAAGACTTTTTGGTGCTTCAGTAGGATTTATCATAAACATGTCTGTTATGGGACTATGGCATGGACCATCTGTTCATTATATACTGTATGGACTATACCATGGAGTCTTACTTGCATTAACAGAAATATACCAAAAGAAATCAAAATTTTATAAACGAAACAAAAAGAAAAAAGTATATCGATTTGTATCTTGGTTTATCACCTTCCAACTTGTTATGTTTGGATTTTTGATATTCTCAGGACAATTGAGTACATATTAAAACAATTAGGAGGATTTGAAAGATGGAAGAAAAGATTTTAGATATTTTAGAAGAGGTTTGTGAAGATTCTGATGTTAGAGATGATTTAGATATGGACTTATTTGAAGAAGATTTATTAGATTCATTAGCATTTGCAGAACTTTTAGTGGCTATTGAAGATCAATTAGGAGTTGTAATTGCACCATCAGAAGTTACAAGAGATGATATGAATACAGCAAACAAAATTATTCAAATGGTTCAAAGCAAGGCGAATTAGAGGTATTTTATGAGAAATATAAAGGCATTTTTAATTGCACTGGTTTTGAGTATTATTTCTGCAGTTGGAATTCTGAATTATGTTAGTGATACGTTACCTAAGTATAGTATTGACTATGGAACATGGATGGATGAATCAAAATATGCTTGTGTAAAAGGAATTACAGAAGTTTTAAGTGAAGACCAAACAATTCCAATCTTTGGTTCTTCGGAGCTGCGCCATGGAATGAACTCAAAATATCATGCAAAGGCAGTATTTAGAAATACGGATATGAGACCTTTTTTAATTGGACAGGCTGGGTATCAGAGTCTAACACATACAATGACTATGGGTGCTGTGGGTAATTCCATAAAAGAAAAGAAAGCAGTTTTAATTGTTTCACCACAATGGTTTAAGATAGGTGGAGTGAAGAAAACCGCATTTGGGGCATCGTTTTCAGAAGACGCATTTATTGAATTTTTAAAAAATGATAATATATCAGCAGATAACAAAAATGAGATGATTCAAAGAGTAAGACAGCTCACTAAGAGTAATAAGGAGATGAATCGTAAGATAAATCATGATGTGGCATGGTATTATAAGGGTCAAGAGGGATTGGTTACAACACCTAGAAAGGAAGTACATAACTTTTTAGTTGTAGGAAAATCAAGATCAAAGCTAATACTTAGAAAAAAAGTGTTGCTAGAAAAAGATAATAAAGAAGCAAAAGAAACAAAAGAAACAATAGGAACTGTGGAAGAGCCAGATTGGAATAAACTGAAAGAAAAAGCAGAAAAACGAGGGAAAATTGTATCTAGGAATAATGGATTTGGAATGTATGACAGCATATATGAAAAGAGTTATCATCAATATGTAGAAGGAAAAAAGAAATTAAAGAAAGTGAATTATGATTATAATTCAGTTGAATTTAAGGACTTAGAATTATTCATTAAAATATGTAAGGATTTGAATGTAGAACCAATGGTTGTGATTCTCCCATACAATGGAAGATGGTATGACTATATGGGACTAAAAAAAGAAGAGCGAAAGGCATACTATAAAAAGGTAAATACACTTTTAGATAAATACAAGGTAAAACGTTCCGATTTATCAAATAAAGAATATGCCAGCTACTATTTTAGAGATAATTCTCATTTATTATTGAAGGGATTGGTTGATTTAAATGAACATATTTACAACTTTTATGAATTCGATCAGTAAACATATAGATACCAAATTAATAGGTAAGATTTTTATGTTTTATGTACTGCTGATGATATTATTTATATATTTTATTATTTCAAGAGATTCAGCAGCACCAGTGTTTATCTACGAACAGTTTTAATCAGAATATAAAACAGGGACTGGAATTAAATTTCAGCCCCTGTTTTATTGCCTAATTTCAAGATTGTTGTTATAATTACTAATGTTTTGTGAATTTTCAGATAATATAAGAAAGAGAAAGAACGCTGGTTTAATTGGAGTGTTTAGGAGGGAATTATGTTAAAAATATGGATTAGTGGTTCAAATGGACAGATTGGAAAAGCAATTAATTCAGTTTTAGAACCATTACAATTTGAAGTCTTTAATACAGATAAAGATGAAGTTGATATTGCAGATGTAGATGAGGTATTTCGCTTTGGAGAAGTGAATCGTCCAGATATTATTATTAACTGTTCTGGAGTTACGGATATGGATTATTGTGAAGCAAATCCAAAAGAAGCCTATAGGGTCAATGCAATTGGTGCAAGAAATTTAAGTATTGTTGCTAGAAAGATTGATGCAAAAATTGTACAAATATCTACAGATGATGTGTTTGACGGGAAAAGCACAAAACCATATAAGGAATTTGATACACCAAATCCACGTACTGTATATGGAAAGTCAAAACTTGCAGGTGAGAATTATGTAAAAGAGTTTACACACAAACATTTTGTGATCCGAAGTACATGGGTTTATGGAAAGGGAAATAATTATATCTTTGACTTATTAGAGGCAGTGAAAACTGGAAAACCAGTTGCAGTTGCAGCAGATCAATTTGGAGCACCAACAAGTGCAAAGGAATTAGCCAAGTTCGTTCTGCATATAGTGTCAGGCCGTGAATATGGTACGTATCATGCAACTTGTAAAGGAACTTGTTCTCGTTATGCTTATGCAAAGGAAATTCTGAAAATGACAGGAAAGACGGCAAAGCTAAAAGCGGTTCCAACGTTGGAGTCAGATTTAACTTCTGTTCGTCCTGCATATGCAGTATTGGATGGATTTATTATGGATATTGTCCATGTATATGAATTTTTGTCATGGAAAGAATCCTTGGAAGAATTTTTAAGAGAGGAAGGATTATATGAACAATAAGCAGAAAAAAGAAAAGAAGAAGATGGGATTAACAACTAAAATATTTTTTGGTTTAATTGCAGGGGCCATCTTTGGACTTGTTTTAAATTATATAATTCCAGCGGGAGTCATCCGAGATAGTTTTCTTATAAATGGAGTTTTGTATGTAGTGGGACAAGGATTTATCCGTTTAATGCAGATGTTAGTTGTACCATTGGTGTTTTGTTCCCTTGTTTGTGGAAGTATGTCTGTGGGAGACACAAAGAAGCTAGGAACTGTTGGAGTGCGCACCGTGCTGTTTTATTTAGCAACCACTGCTTTTGCTATTACAGTAGCATTAGTTATGGGGAATTTGATTCGTCCAGGAATTGGACTTGATATGTCAGCAATTAAGGCAGCGTCAGACAGTGTGGCGACCATGGAAAAAACAAGTATAGCAGATACAATTTTAAATATTATTCCAACTAATATTTTTGAAGGTTTAGCCAGTGGAACCATGCTTCAGATTATTTTCTTTGCATTAATGCTTGGGGTAGTATTAACGAAATTAGGTGATAGAGTAGAGACAGTTGCTAACATTTTCAGCCAATGCAATGATATTATGATGGAAATGACAATGATTGTTATGAAGGTTGCACCTATTGGTGTATTTGCATTAATCTCTAAGACGTTTGCAGGCATTGGATTTGATGCATTCTTCCCGATTTTAAAATATATGGTTACAGTTTTCTTAGCTTTAGGAATACAGTGTTTTATTGTATATCTTGGATTGTTAAAGATATTTACAGGATTGAGTCCCGTTATTTTTATTAAGAACTTTTTCCCTGTAATGGCATTTGCATTCTCAACGGCAACGTCTAATGCAACGATTCCAATGTCTATTGATACATTAGCTGTAAAGCTGGGAGTATCAAAGAAAATTTCATCTTTTACAGTTCCTCTTGGAGCTACCATAAATATGGATGGAACGGCAATTATGCAGGGAGTGGTTGTATGTTTTGTAGCACAGGCATTTGGTATTCATTTATCAATGACAGACTATTTAACGGTTATTGGAACCGCAACCTTAGCTTCTATTGGTACAGCTGGAATTCCTAGTGTAGGAATGATTACGTTGACAATGGTGTTTAATTCTATTGGACTTCCAGTAGAGGGAATTGCTCTTGTAATGGGAATTGATCGTATCCTAGATATGACAAGAACTGCTGTTAATATTACAGGAGATGCTGTGTGTACAACTATTGTTGCTTCTCAAAACAATGCGGTTGACCGAGAAATTTACAATACATCTTTGGTAAAAGATTAGTAAATAACTACTTGATATGCTAAAATAGAAAGGAAAAGAATAAGGAGTGACTGTTATGAAAGATAAGACGAAGAGTATCATCACAATAGCTTTGATTATAATATTTTGTATTGGTGCAATTTTAGGGTATTCTTATATAGCTCAACGCCATGGAATGCGTCACGGGATTGAATATCTTGAGAATGGAGAATACCAAAAGGCATATGAGAAGTTTGAAAAGGCGGCATCTAAGTTTTCCTTAGGATACACAAAGCAGAAGGTAGACAGTATGTATTATGAAGGAGAATCTTTGTATCGGTTAGAGCGTTATGAAGATGGGATTTCAGTATATGATTCTATTTTAAAGCATAAGGAAGCTGGATATGGATATGCAATGAAAGCATTATGTTATGTGGGATTAGAACAAGAAGAAAAAGCAGTTGAAATATGCAATCAGGGAATCGATAACTGTAAGACGGAAGGTGAAAGTTATGATGTTAAGATTGCGATTCTTATGAAACAAAAGAAGTATGATCAAGGATTGAAGGTTGTGAACGCAGCATTAAGTCAAGAGCTCGTTTCTGGGAAAGCGCAGATTATGTTTGACCGAATCAGCCTTTATGAAGAAAAACTGGATTATAACACAGCATATAAATATGCCAAGGAGTACGTAAAAGCATATCCCAAGGATAAGAAAGGGAAGAAAGAAGTAACCTTCTTAAAAAGCCGAATTTAATAGATTAAAAAAAACAACTAGAAAAATCTGGTTGTTTTTTTTATACATAAAAACCATATAAATTTCACGATAATAGAAAATATGAAATAAAATTTTATTTCGTGTAAAAACTATTGACAAAATTTTAAATCATGTTAAAATAAAAACATAAAATAAAGTTTCACAAGAGACAACTTGATGAAATTTAATTTACTGTATATGTATTTAAAGGAGGATATTATGTATTTGATTGTTGCTGCCCATGGGGATTTAGCAAAAGAAGTTTTGAATTCTGCCAATATGGTTTATGGACAGGTTGAAAACATTTCTACAGTTTCATTTGTACCAGGAGAGAATGGAACAAATCTAAAAAGAAAGTATGAAGAAATACTAAAAGATGTAAATGACCAAGTCGTATTTTTGGTTGATTTGTTTGGAGGAAGTCCATACAACGCAGCTTTTGAGTTTGCATTAAAGAATGACAACATGGATGTAGTAACTGGACTAAGCCTTCCAATGTTAATTGAAGTATTAACAACAAGGGAGATGAACTCAGAGGTAAAGGCAAAAGAATTAATTCACATGATAAATCCAGATGGATACGTAAAGTCATGCAAAATGATGTTAAATGAAAAACAAGAGGAAGAAGAGGAGGATGATTTATAATGAAAATCAATTTATGTAGAATCGATGACCGATTAATTCATGGACAAGTTGCCACTGTATGGGCAAAGGAAGCAAATGCACAAAGAATTATTGTGTGTAGTGATGAAGTAGCCAAAGATGATATTAGAAAGACATTATTATTACAAGTTGGACCACCAGGAATCAAAGTAAGTGTGGTTGATGTTGCAAAAGCAATTAGAGTTTATAACAATCCAAAATATGAAAATGATACTGTATTTTTCTTGTATACATGTCCACAGGATGTATTGAGAATGATTGAAGGTGGAGTACCAATTCAAAGTGTAAACATTGGTGGAATGTCATTTAAGACAGGAAAGGAACAGATCACAAAGGCTGTTTCTGTAGATGAAAGTGATAAGGAAGCCTTTCGTAAGATGAATGAATTAGGTGTTGAGTTAGAAATCAGATCCATTGCAACAGATAACAAAGTAGATTTAATGTCAAAAATTAAATAAGAAAGATTTAAAGGAGGATTAACATGGGATTATCAGTAGTTCAAATCGTGTTACTATTTATCGTAGCATGTATCGCAGGAATGGGAAGTGTATTAGATTCATTTCAAACACATCGACCATTAATTGCATGTACATTAGTAGGAATCGTTTTAGGTGATATTAAGACAGGAGTTATGCTTGGTGGAACATTGGAGATGATCGCTCTTGGATGGATGAACATTGGAGCGGCACAGTCTCCAGATTCAGCTTTGGCAAGTATTATTTCAACAATTTTAGTTATTGTGGGAAATCAATCGGTATCTGCAGGAATTGCAATTGCACTTCCAGTAGCAGTAGCAGGACAAATGCTAACAGTATTTGCACGTACCATCACAATTTTCTTCCAGCATGCAGCAGATAAATATGCAGAAGATGCAAACTTTAAAATGATTGATATATGTCATGTGACAGCGTTAATTGTACAAGCTCTTCGTGTTGCAATTCCAGCATTGTTAGTTGCAGTTGTTGTAAGTCCTGAGGGAGTAAAAGCAATGTTAAATCAAATCCCAGATGTAGTAACTGGAGGATTAACAGTTGCCGGAGGATTTATCGTAGTTGTTGGGTATGCAATGGTTATTAATATGATGAGTGCAAAGTATCTTATGCCATTCTTTTTCCTAGGATTTATTTTGGCAGCATTTGTAGATTTCAACCTTGTAGCATTTGGTGCAATGGGAGCAATCTTCGCACTTGTTTATGTTCAATTAAATCCTAAATTTAGTCAGCCACAGGCAGCGGCAGTTCCAGCTGGAGCCACAGCTGCAAATGATTTAGATGATGACTTAGACGACGAATTATAGAATAGAGGAGAAGAATTATGAGTGAACAAAATACATTAACAAAAAAAGATCGAGTAAATATGTTTATGCGTTCTAATTTTCAACAGGCTTCTTTCAATTATGAAAGAATTCATGCATTGGGATTTGCATTTGACATGGTACCAGCAATTAAAAGACTTTATCATACAAAAGAAGAGCAGGCAGCTGCGTTAAAGAGACATATGACATTCTTTAATGTAACTCCAGCTTGTGCGGGACCAGTAATTGGAGTTACCGCAGCATTAGAAGAGACCAAAGCGAATGGAGCTGATATTGAAGACGGAACCATTGGAAGTATTAAGATTGGTTTAATGGGGCCTTTGTGTGGAGTAGGTGATCCTTTATTCTGGGGAACACTAAGACCAATCACTGCAGCAATTGGTGCATCTATGGCATTGACAGGAAATATTTTAGGACCATTACTATTCTTCGTATTATTTAATGCAGTTCGTTTGGCAGCATTATATTTTGGACTTGAAATTGGATATAAAAAAGGATTGGATTTGGTTAAAAACTTAGCTGGAAATACACTTCAAAAGATTACAGAAGGTGCAACAATTCTTGGTATGTTTGTTATGGGAGCGTTAGTATCAAAATGGACATCTATTAATGTTCCATTGGTCGTTTCTAAAGTAACAACAAATGGAAAAACAACAATTACAACCGTACAAAATATTTTAGATCAGTTAATGCCTGGTTTACTTGGATTACTTTTAACTCTTTTAGTATGCAAATTACTTAAAAAGAACATAAGTGCAATTGGTATTATCTTTGCCCTTTTTGTTGTAGGTATTGTAGGATATGGACTAGGAATCTTAGCATAGAGATGGAGGAGATAAAGTGAAGACAAAAGCAGTAAGACTATATGGAAAAGAAGATTTAAGACTTGACGAATTTGAACTTCCTGAGATGAAAGATGATGAAATCTTAGTTGAAGTGGTGACAGATAGTCTTTGTATGTCGAGCTTTAAAGCTTTAACACAAGCTGAAAATCACAAGAAAGTTCCAGAAAATATTAGTACCAATCCTATTATTTTAGGTCATGAGTTTTGTGGAGTTATAAAAAAAGTAGGGAAGAAGTGGAAACAACAATATACGGAGGGTGACAAATTTGTCATCCAGCCGAATATTGGAACAAAAAATGGATATGCCCCAGGATATTCTTTCGAGTATGTGGGTGGAGATTCTATTTATGCAGTTTTGTTTTCACAGATTATGGAAAATGGATCTCTTTTGAAATACAATGGAGATTCTTTCTTTGAAGGATCTTTAGTAGAACCTTTATCATGTGTTGTAGGGGCATTTAATGCTCAGTACCATCATAAAAAAATGTATTGTTATGAACATGTAATGGGGATTAAAGAAGGTGGCAACATGGCCATTCTTGGTGCAACAGGTCCAATGGGATTTCTGGCAATTGATTTAGCACTTCATGGACCGAAGAAACCAGATGTTTTGGTTGTAACAGGAAGAACAGAATCTAAAATTGATATGGCTCGCAAATTATATACTGTAGAAGAAGCAAAAAAACAAGGGGTTGAACTTATCTATGTAAATACAAAGGACATGAATGACTTTAGTATTCCGTTACGTAAATGTACAAAAGATAATCAAGGGTTTGACGATGTATTTGTATTTGCTCCAGTACAGGAAATGGTAACACAGGGAGAAAAAATACTTGCATTTGATGGATGCCTTAATTTCTTTTCTGGTCCATCAGATACAGAGTTTTCTTCTACTGTAAACTTCTATAATGTGCATTATAATTCTACACATTTTATTGGAACCAGTGGTGGAAATACAGAAGATATGAAACAAGCAATTCAATACATTGAAACAGGAGTGATTCATGTTGCAAAAATTGCGACACATATTCTTGGATTAGATGGGGTTGTAGAAACGACAAAAGCACTTCCAAAGTTAACTGGAGGGAAAAAAATTGTATATACACATAAAAAATTCCCTTGTATTGAAGTTGACAAGTTAGGCGAAATAAGTGAAAATGAATTTATAGAAAACTTGGAAAAGATAGTGAAAAAACATGATCATTTATGGAGCGCTGAAGCCGAAGCCTATTTTTTGGAGAACGCTCCTAACATATAAAGGAGTCGCTTATGGGTAAGGAAGTTTCAGTTAGAAATCAAGTATTTTCAGCTTATGATAGTTTGTTTGATGCTGAGAAGAAAGTAGCAGATTATTTGATCAATCACCAAGAAGAAGCAATTGAGATGTCGGTGTCAGAGCTGGCAGCAGCCTGTGAAGCAAGTCAGGCTACCATTGTACGATTTTGTAAAAAGATTGGATGCAATGGATTTCATCATTTGAAAATCAAGATGGCGAAGGAAATGCGTAAGCTAGATCAAAAAACTGTTTCAAATGAAATCAGTGTAGACAATATATCACAGTCATTGACAAATATTTTGGCGACGAAGATTGAAGAATTAAGAGAAACACTCAACCATATTCATGAGGATGAACTAAAAGAAATCATAGATATTATTTTAGATTCTAATGTTGTGGAATTTGCAGCAATGGGAAATACAATTCCAATTGCTTTGGATGGTTCTTATAAGTTCAATCAATTGGGAATTGCAGCAGTGGCCTCAACTATTTGGGAGAGCCAAGAGGCCTTTGCAAGAACTTTAAGAGAAAAAGACGTATTGATTGCGATTTCTGCATCTGGTGCCTCTAGACATTTGCTGAATATAGCAAAAATTGTGAGAGAGAATGGTGGAAAAGTCATTGCAATTACCAATCAGGAAAAATCCCCTCTAGCAGAAGAGAGTGATTATGTGATTGTAACAGCAACACGGGAACAAGTTTTCCACGACCAGGTAAGTTTTACGAGAATGGCAGCTATGGCAGTGATTGACAGTTTATTTTTATTGTTATTCTCAACAAAATGGGATTCATTTAGTAATTTAGCAGAACACGAACAATCCGTCTCAGAAGATAAAATATAAGGAGACGAACATGAACAATTCATGGCTAGAACTTGAAGGAAAAACAGTAATCGTAACAGGTGGAGCATCTGGAATTGGGAAAGCAGTTGCCCAAGGGTATTTGGATGCTGGAGCAAACGTAGTTGTTTCAGATATGGCACCAGAAGCACCAGAGATGAACGAAGAATGTGGAAAGTTTCACTATGTAAAGACAGATGTCACAAATGCAGCAC
>JAQWFL010000013.1 GCA_028704435.1 Anaerostipes sp.
GTTCTCCAACAAAGATCGCAAAGGCTTCTGATAAAGTAAGAAAGGGAGCTGGAGAACAAGTAACGCTTGATCCAGAAGAATCAGTAACTTATATTATGGATAAGTTGAAAGAAAAACATGTAATCTAGATTAAAAGGAAAAGTGGTGAATAAAATGGGTTTAGAAGAATATAAAGGTGTTTATGTCTATGCACAACAAGTAGACAATCAATTAGAAAAAATCGCTTTTGAATTATTAGGAAAAGCAAATGATTTGGCAGCAGATTTAGATACAGACGTAACAGCAGTTTTAGTTGGTTCTGATGTAAAAGGACTTGCAGACGAATTAGCTGCATATGGAGCAGATAAAGTAATCGTAGTCGATGATCCAGAATTAAAAGAATACAGAACAGAGCCATATACACATGCATTGGCTTCTGTCATCAACGAGTACAAACCAGAAATCATGTTAGTTGGAGCAACAGCAATTGGACGTGATCTTGGACCTCGTGTATCAGCTAGAGTTGCAACTGGACTAACAGCTGACTGTACTGTTCTTGAAATTGGAGATTTCCCATTAGTGGCAATTCCAGGAAGAGAACAAAAACATAATCAGTTATTAATGACTCGTCCAGCATTTGGTGGAAACACAATAGCAACTATCGCTTGCCCAGACAATAGACCTCAAATGGCAACTGTTCGTCCTGGAGTTATGCAGGCTATGGAAAAAGACGATAGTAAGAAAGCAGAAGTAATTGAATTCAATCCAGGATTTACTCCAAACAACAAATATGTTGAGATTATGAAAGTTGTAAAATCAGTGGTTGACGCTGTAGACATCATGGATGCTAAGATTTTAGTATCTGGAGGACGTGGAGTTGGAGAAGACGGATTTGCTACACTAAAAGAACTAGCAGAAGTTCTTGGTGGAGAAGTAAGCTGTTCTCGTGCAGTTGTAGATAATGGATGGCAGCCAAGAGATATCCAAGTAGGACAAACAGGAAAGACCGTTCGTCCTAATGTATACTTTGCAATTGGAATTTCCGGAGCAATCCAGCATGTAGCAGGTATGGAAGAATCTGATATCATTGTTGCAATCAACAAAGATGAAACAGCACCAATCTTTGATGTAGCTGACTACGGAATCGTAGGAGACTGGAAGAAGATTGTACCAGGTCTAATTGATCAATTAAAAGCAGTTGAAAAGTAATTTTTCAATCTAAATTTAAAATCCCTCGACATTTTGTTGAGGGATTTTTTGTGCTATAATAAATTCTAAGACAACTAGAAGAATGAAGAGGTAAGTAAAATGCAGATACAAAGAGATGATATTATTATACGAAAAGGAATATGCCATATTTTAGACTGTCATAGTGGTTATTTAGGTCTGTCAACGGAATTATTAGATATGGGGCCAGACTTGATGGAATTTGTGAGAGGTCATATTTTTAAAATATTAGAAAGTGATGATACGAAAAAGTGTGAATTTAATGGAGGTTCGTCTTCTGTTTTAAGCCTATTAGAAACTATGGATGAAAAAGACGATGATAGCTTTATAGAAGCTAGTAGAACCATTGCTGAGAATTTATTTGATATTATGTGTGATAGTGTCCTAATTCCAGCTGCAGATGTAATTATAGTAAGTTTTCAACTAGAAAGTGTTGTTCATTTGGCTCTATTAAAGATGAATTATAAAGAGACCTATGTACATAGAGAATCTGAGAATGAGGGAAATGACATTGTGAAACAAAGGGTTATGCCAACAGATGGAGCCAAGTTAACTGAAGCTATTATTGTTGATTTACTAGAATATAAGGTACAGCTTGTAGAGAAAAAATATGAAATGTTAAGTGGAGACAAGATTAATTATTTGTCAGAACGATTTTTACAGTGCTATGCACAAATGGCTCCAAAGCGTAAGTTCCAACTTTTAAATAAAGTAATTACAGATATTAGTAATAAATATCCAGAAAGTCTCCAAAATAGACTAGATACAAAAAGCAAATTAAGAGAAGAATTTGTTGAAAAACAAGAATTTTGTGTTAATGAAATTGGAGATAAAATATTTGGAAGTGATCCTGAGAAAAAGCAGATATTTGATGAGAAAGTAGAACAATATGATATTCAATATGATACATTCACTGTGGAGAAAGAAAATACGGTAAGGAAGTTAGAATATCAGATGATGGAGACGGATACAGGAATTGAGATTAAGATTCCAATGGAAGAGTATAACACAAAGGGAAATGTTGAAATTGTAGAAGACATTGATGGAGGAAGTACAATTATTATAAAGAATATTGAACAGATTAAAATAAAATAAAAAATTCTCCAAGGCTATGTTGTCTTGGAGAATTTTTTTATAAATCTAAATCAGAAAGAATTTTCTTTAGTGTATGAGCGGAAGAATTTAATGCTTCTTGTTCATCGTCATTTAAACTGATTTCGATGACTTGGTCTGCTCCCTTGGAATTTACAATGGTTGGTACACTTAGACAAATATCATCTAATCCATATTGGCCATTTAGATAGCTGGAAACAGGGAGAATACTATTCTTATCATGTACAATACTGTCAATAATATGACTAGTTGCAATGGCAACGCCATAATAAGTAGCACCTTTTTTTTTAATAATTTGATAAGCACTGTTTTTGACTTCTCGGTAAAGTTCAGCCATAGATTCTTCGTGATTAAAATGTCCACGCATTTCACAAAAGTCATTAATTGGAATTCCGTTTACATTGGCATCACTCCAAACAGCTAATTCGCTGTCACCATGTTCTCCGATAATCTGTGCAGAGATGTCAGAGCTATCTACATCTAAATGTTCACTTAACAGGTACCTAAAACGTGCAGAATCTAAGACAGTTCCTGAGCCAAAGACTCGTTTTTTGGAATATCCGGAAATCTTTAATGCAGCATAAGTCAAAATATCCACTGGATTTGCAACCACTAGGAGAATTCCCTCAAAGTTCTGCTTTACAATTTGTGGAATGATGGATTTAAAAATACCAACATTCTTATTCACAAGATCTAGCCTTGTTTCATTGGGTTTTTGATTTGCACCAGCTGTGATAATAATTACTGCACAGTCGGCAACATCTTCATAAGTGCCAGCATAAATCTTTGAGGTGTCCACAAATGGTCTTCCGTGGCTCAAATCCATGGCTTCACCAATTGCTTTATCTTTATTTGCGTCAATTAAAACAAGTTCTGAAAACAATCCCTGGTGCATTAAACTAAAAGCAGTTGAAGATCCAACAAACCCGCATCCAATGATTGCCGCTTTTCTAGCATTTATCATAAAAAAAACCTCCTTTGTCTTATTATAAGACAAAGGAGGTTATAATATCAAGAAATTAGAAATTATTTATTGCTGCGTCTCCAAATATTGGCTTTCTCAGCATCTTTAATTAAGCCATCTCTAAAGTCAGGATGAGCAAGGCTAATTAAGGCTTCTGTACGCTGCCATGCACTCATTCCCTTTAAGTTAGCCATACCATACTCAGTTACAATGTAATGTGCGTTAGCACGAGTATCTGTAACAATAGAACCCTCATGTAGTGTTGGTAAAATACGAGAATGCATAACACCAGCTTTGTCTGTAAATGTAGAAGATAAGCAGATAAAGCTCTTACCACCATTAGACATATATGCACCCATAACAAAGTCTAATTGTCCACCAGCACCGCTGATTTGCTTGATTCCTGATGATTCAGAACTTACTTGTCCATAAAGGTCAATATCAACGGCGTTGTTAATAGAAACAAAATTATCAAGTTTTTCTACCGTTGAGATGCTGTTTGTATAGTCAACAGGAGCACTCATACATTCTGGGTTGTTGTCAAGGTAGTCATATAATTTCTTTGTTCCAGCTGCGAATGCATAAGTCTGACGGTAGCGGTCAATTGACTTGTTTGCACCAGTAATTTTACCAGCTTTTGCAATGTCAACAAATGCATCTACGTACATCTCCGTATGAACACCCAAATCTTTTAGGTCAGATTCGGCAATTAAAGATCCAACTGCATTCGGCATTCCACCAATTCCTAATTGAAGACAGGCACCATTTGGAATCTGGTCAACAATAAGTTTAGCTACGGTTTTGTCTACGTCGCTAGGAGCGCCAGAACCACCAAGTTCACCGATTGCTGGATTGTCGCCTTCTACAATCATGTCTACTTTTGAAATATGTACTCCCTCTTCAAAACCACCAAGACAGCGAGGCATATTTTCATTTACTTCTACAATAACACAATCAGCTTTTTCAAGCATTGCTGCAAGATGAGATGCACTTGGTCCAAAACTAAAGAAACCATGTTGATCCATAGGTGATACTTGGAACATTGCAACGTTTGTACCTGTGATACTGTTACGATAGTAGCTAGGTAATTCAGAGTAGCGAATTGGAGCGTAGAAAGAGAATCCTTCTTTGATCCATTTTCTCTCCAAGCCACCCATGTGCCATGAATTCCATGTGAAATGGTCTGCTGGAGAATCGATTTTTGTGATTTCTAGAGGCCACATAATGATTCCACCGCGAATGTTGATATTCTCTAATTCTGGCATACGTTTTGCAAGTGCTTTGTCTAATGCTACTGGTGTGTTTACGCACCATCCATAGTCTAACCAATCACCTGATTTTACAACTTTTACAGCTTCATCAGCAGTTGTTAACTTTTTTTGATATTGTTCTGTAAATGACATGAATTTTCCTCCTGATATATAAATTAATTTGTGTCGTTAAAAAAATAACAATTTAATTTTATCACAAATAGGGAGAAATACAAGGCTATTACGCAAAAAAATACATAGAAATGTAGATAAATCTATAATATAATTGAGTATAAAATGTATAGAAGGAAAGAAGAGAAAAATGAGAATATCAATCACAAGCTGGGTACAAGAAGAATTAAGACGATGGATAGATGATGGAGCCATTTGCGTGGATGCTACTGTTGGAAAAGGAGGCGATACAATTTATCTATGTGAGGCGGCAGGAGCCAAAGGAAAAGTAGTAGGTTTTGATATCCAGAAAGAAGCTCTTAAGACAGCAGATAAGCGATTAAAAGAAAAGAATTTAAAAGCGGAACTTCATCTGGCAGGTCACGAATGCATGGATGAATATTTAGAGGAAGACACAGTATCTGTTATTATGTTTAACCTTGGATATCTTCCAGGTGGGAATCATAAGATTGCAACAAAATCAGCCACAACCCTTCAGGCAATTGAAAAGGGACTTTTGTTACTAAAACATGGCGGAATTCTAAGCCTTTGTATTTACAGCGGAGGGGACAATGGATTTGAGGAAAGAAATCAAGTGTTAGAATTTTTAAAGGGATTAGATGATAAAAAATATCTTGTGATTCAACAAAAGTTTTTTAACAAGGTGGAACATGCACCTCTTCCAGTGTTCATTTTAAAATTGTAATAGTAGTTTAGTTTTTCTCATATATTAGGATAAAGTCATTTGAAAAGAGAGAAAATATGAGAAAGATTTTTATAATATGTTTTAGCGTCATTTTATGTTTTTGCCAAGGGAGCATTGTATTTGCAAAAGATGAGCCAAATCTATATGCCAAAGCATCTATTTTAATGGAGGCAGAAAGTGGACGAGTTTTATATGAAAAGAATAGTAAAAGTCAGATGGCTAATGCCAGCACAACCAAGATATTAACTTGTTATTATGTAATATTACATAGCAAATTAAATGAGACGGTTAAAATATCCAAAAATGCAGCAAGACAGCCTAAAGTATCCCTTGGAGTTCGTGAAGGAGAATCTTATCAACTAGGAGACTTACTTTATGGATTAATGCTGGAGTCATATAATGATTGTGCAGTTGCCTTAGCAGAGCATGTGGAAGGAAGTGTTCCTGCATTTGAAAAAAAGATAAATAGACTGGCAAAAAAAATGGGAGCCAAAAACACACATTTTGTAACACCAAATGGACTTGATAAGACAGATGAAGGAGGGAGTCACAGGACTACGGCTTATGACCTTGCTTTGATTATGAAAAAGTGTTTGAAAAATAAAACTTTTTTGAAAATTACAAGGTGTCTATCATATTCATTTTCTGATCTGACAAGAAAGAGGAATTTCTCCTGCCAAAATCATAATGCACTGCTTCGGTCTATGGAGGGAGCCATATCGGGAAAAACAGGATTTACAACGAAAGCTGGATTTTGTTATGTGGGAGCAGTAAAAAGACAGCAGATGACATTAATTGTTGTACTCTTAGGTTGTGGATGGCCTCCGCACAAGACATATAAGTGGACAGATGTGAATCAACTGGTGCTATATGGAACCAAACACTATGAACGGAAAGAATATGAACAAAAAGGGGAAAGACTAAAAAAGATAAATGTAATTCAAGGAGTGAAGGATAAGGTTTATGGGGAAATTAAACCATTAAAAATACATTGGATTCAGAAGAAATCAGAGGATTTTCAGATTAAGTATACATATAAAAAACAAATACAAGCACCTGTAAAGATGAATACAACAGTTGGAAAAGTAACATACTTTTCAGGAAGAAATGTCATTGGTTCGCAAAACATCTATGCGTCCCAAAGTATTCAAGAAAAAAGTGTGTGGTGGTACTTAGGAAAAATAATCGTTTGTTTTTTTAAATTATAATTGGAAAATGTGGTATGATAAATAAAAACATGAAAGGAAGAGTATAAAATGGAACAAAAGAATACATGGTTGTCATATAAAGACGCAGATGTGAAGGAATTAGAAGCCTTGAATGAAGATTATAAGAGTTTCTTAACAAAAGGGAAAACAGAACGAGAATGTGTGAAATTGTCAGTAGAGATGGCGAAAGAAGCAGGATATCAAGATTTAGAAGATTTAATTGGGGCAGGGAAAACACTGAAACCTGGAGATAAAGTTTTTCGTACATGGATGAAAAAAGCAATTGTATTGTTTGAAATTGGAACAGATGCCATTGAGAATGGATTGAATATTTTAGGAGCGCACATTGATTCTCCAAGAATGGATTTAAAACAAAATCCCCTATATGAAGATACTGAATTAGCACTTTTAGATACACATTACTATGGTGGAGTGAAAAAGTATCAATGGGTTACATTGCCACTTGCATTACATGGAGTTGTGGTAAAGAAGGATGGAAGTGTGATTGAACTTTCCATTGGTGAAGATCCAAAGGATCCTGTGGTTGGAGTCACTGATTTGTTGATTCATTTATCATCAAAGCAAATGGAAAAGAAAGCATCAGTTGTTGTTGAGGGAGAAGACTTGAATGTCTTGATTGGAAGCCGTCCTTTAGAAGGAGAGGAAAAGGATCAAGTGAAATTATACATTCTAAAACTTTTAAAAGATGAATACGCCATGGAAGAAGAAGACTTTTTATCCGCAGAGATTGAAGTTGTTCCGGCAGGAGGAGCTAGAGATTTTGGATTGGATCGAAGTATGATCATGTCTTATGGGCAGGATGATAGAGTTTGTGCCTATACTTCTCTTGTTGCAATGTTAAATGTAACAAAAGTTAAGAGAACTACGTGCTGTATTCTTGTAGATAAAGAAGAGATTGGAAGTGTAGGGGCCACTGGTATGCATTCAAAATTCTTTGAAAATACAGTTGCAGAAATCATTAATTTAATAGGTGAATATAATGATTTAAAATTAAGACGCACATTACAAAATTCATTTATGCTTTCTTCGGATGTAAGTGCTGCATTTGATCCAAATTATCCAAGTGTTATGGAGAAGAAAAATGCTGCTTATTTTGGAAAAGGACTTGTATTAAATAAATATACTGGTGCCAGAGGAAAGTCTGGATCCAATGATGCAAACCCAGAGTTTATTGCAAAATTAAGAAATGAATTTGACACACATCATATTGCATTTCAGACAGCGGAGCTTGGAAAGGTAGATGAAGGTGGCGGTGGAACCATCGCTTATATTCCTGCGGCTTATGCAATGAACGTAATTGACTGTGGAGTTGCAGTACTAAATATGCATGCACCATGGGAGATTACAAGCAAATCAGATGTATATGAAGCGAAAAAAGGATATGAGGTATTCTTAAGAAGTGAATAGAAATAACAAAGGTTGAGCCCATATAAATATAAAAGCTCAACCTTTTCTTTTATTTTGCAGGTACAATTTCAAT
Organism: Anaerostipes sp.; assembly: GCA_028704435.1. Lineage (GTDB taxonomy): Bacteria > Bacillota > Clostridia > Lachnospirales > Lachnospiraceae > Anaerostipes. The sequence goes on from JAQWFL010000013.1 coordinate 8,120, forward strand.
CCAATATCCATCAGGATCATTGATAAAATAAATGCCCATGTCAGGATTCTCAAAGCAAATACATCCCATATCTTCGTGAATCTTGTGAAGATGATCCATATCATCAGTTGTAAAAGCAAGATGGAATTCTTCATCTCCTAGGTTGTATGGATCTTTTCGTTCCTGAAGCCATGTTAACTCAAGGGTAAAATCACTTTTTCCATCCCCTAAGTAAACCAACTGAAAACTTCCGTCACTTGCAGATTTTTCACGCACAATCTTTAGACCTAAAGCTTTTTTATAAAAGTCTATACTCTTTTCCAAATTCAAAACATTAAAGTTAAAATGGTTAAATAAAATCATAATAATGCCTCCTTATATAATATTAATTTATCATAACATAAAAAAATGTATTTACAATATATAAATGTGGTTTATAATAGAGGATAGGAGAGCTTATCATAATAAAATATTGGTAAAGAGGGTAACTTAAAAGGAAAGGAAATAAAATAAAATGAAGCGATTATCAAGACAATTACAAAAGCTGACTGTTGTTTTATTGATTTTATCCTTTGTATTTGGTTTTATGCCAGCAACTACGAAAAAGGTAGAGGCAGCGAATACAAAGTATTGGATTAAGGTAAACAAACAGGCGAATGTTGCAACGGCATATAAGCTTGTCAATGGAAAGTATAAACCAGTGAAAGCCATGTTAGTGTCATGTGGAGGGTCAAATACTCCTTCTGGTACATATTATACTCCTGCAAAGTATCGTTGGAAGACATTAATGGGACCAAGCTATGGTCAATATAGTACGAGAATTACAGGAGGAATTTTATTTCACTCTGTTTGGTATTACAGCCATAGTAAAGCAAGTCAGGCAACAAAGGAATTTAATAAATTAGGAAAAACAGCATCTCATGGATGTGTGCGTTTATCAGTGGCTGATGCCAAGTGGATTTATGATAACTGTCCAATTGGTACAAAGGTTACGATTTACAGTAGTTCGAATCCAGGAGCTTTAGGAAAACCAAAAGGAATCAAGGTTTCTACATCACGTAAGATGTACTGGGATCCAACAGATCCAGACCCTAAGAATCCATATGCAAAGAAACCTGTAATTAGTGTTTCTTCTAAAAAAGCAAAAACTGTAGAATATGGTAAGTCTTACAGTATCTTATCAAAGGTTACTGCAAAAGATGGAAGAACCAAGGAAAGCCTCACAAGTAAGTTAAAGTATAAAGTAACCAAATACAGCAAAGGAAAGTATCGCAGTGCTAAGTTTAGTACAAAGTCACTTGGAACTTACAAGATTACTTATAGTGTAACAAGCTCTAATAAAAAGAAGACAACAAAAACCATTAAGGTATATGTTGTAGATACATTAGCACCAGTAATTTCTAATGCAGGATCTTATTATACTCATCCAAATGGAACCAATGCAGTAAATAAGACAACAGCTAAGTTAAGAAGAGGAACCAGTGTTACTTCTAAGATGTCAGTTTATATTAAGACACCAGGGGCTAAGAGTTATACAAAGTATACTTATGCGACGGCAAAGACTTATAAGTTTACAAAAGCAGGAACTTATACTGTGAAGTATGTAGCTAAGAATACTTCAAAACCATATAGAGAAGCATCAAAGACAGTTTATATTTACAGCACTAAAGACGCAGAAATATCTATTGATACAGCAAAGATGGGAATAATTACAGTAGGAGATTCCGTAGAGGCTGCAAAGACGGCAATTCTCAAGGGAGTTTCCATTAAGAATTATAACTATCTAAATCAGGTAAATACAGTAAAACTAGATAAATCTATGGTTACATTTAAAGTTGGAACCATCACAGAAGAAGGTCAGTTACCATTTACCGTATCCTATAGAGGATCCAATGGATATAAAGTAACCAAGTCAGGAACTGTAACTGTAAAAGCAAAAGCAACAGAAACTAAAACAAAGGCAACGACAGAGGCTACGACAGAGGCTACAACAGCACAGCCATAAAGGTAGATTTGTGAAAGGGTTTTACATTCATCGATTTTATATCAATGATGTAAGACTCTTTTTCTCTATTTTTGAAATCAATGAGGTTTCTTAGTTGACATGAAGTTGTGGTATGATAAAATATAAAAGTTAGAATAGATATTTGCGGAGACGCTGTACAATATAGGAGGATGAAATTATGGCAACACCTTATAATCATAAGGCAATTGAACAAAAGTGGAGAAAACACTGGGAAGAACATCCAGTGAATGTTAATGACGGAGAAAAGGAAAAGTATTATTGTTTGGACATGTTTCCTTACCCATCAGGAAGTGGACTTCATGTAGGACACTGGAGAGGGTATGTTATTAGTGATGTATGGAGCCGTTATAAGATGCTTAATGGTTACTATGTGATTCATCCAATGGGATGGGATGCATTTGGTTTGCCAGCAGAAAACTATGCTATTAAGATGGGTGTTCATCCAAGTATTTCAACACAGGAAAATATAGATAATATTAAGAGACAGATGAATGAGATTTCCGCTGTTTATGACTGGGATATGGAAGTCAACACAACAGATCCAGAATTCTATAAGTGGACACAATGGATTTTTGTTAAGATGTTCAAAGAAGGTCTTGCATATGAAAAGCAGATGCCAATTAACTGGTGTCCTTCTTGCAAGACAGGACTTGCCAATGAAGAAGTGGTAAATGGTAAGTGTGAACGTTGTGGTGCTGATGTTACAAAGAAGAATTTGCGTCAGTGGATGCTTAAGATTACTGCTTATGCAGATCGATTGTTAGATGATTTGGATAAACTTGACTGGCCAGAGAAAGTTAAGAAGATGCAGGCAGAATGGATTGGTAAGAGCCATGGAGCAGAAGTTGACTTTAAAGTAGATGGAAGGGACGATTTGATTACCGTTTATACCACACGTCCTGATACATTACATGGGGCTACCTTTATGGTATTAGCACCAGAACATGAATTAGCAGCTAAGCTTGCAAGCGATGATCAAAAGGAAGCCGTAGAAGAGTATATTTATCAGGCATCTTTAAAGTCATCAGTAGATCGTCTTCAAGATAAAGAAAAGACAGGTGTATTTACAGGAAGTTATGCAGTGAATCCTATCAATGGAGAAAAGACACCAATTTGGTTGTCTGATTATGTATTAGCGGATTATGGAACTGGAGCAATCATGTGTGTACCAGCTCATGATGATCGTGACTTTGAATTTGCAACAAAGTTTGGAATTCCAATTGTTCAAGTAATTGCAGAAGATGGAAAAGAAATTGAGAATATGACAGAAGCTTACACAGCAGCTGTTGGAACAATGATTAACTCTGGAGAATGGAATGGTATGGAATCTTCAGAATTAAAGGAAGAAGCACCAGAGATTATTGAGAAGATGGGTGTTGGACGTAAGACGACAAACTATAAGCTTCGTGACTGGGTGTTCTCTCGTCAGCGTTATTGGGGGGAACCAATTCCAATTGTACATTGTCCAGACTGTGGTGCAGTCCCAGTGCCAGAAGAAGAATTACCACTTCGATTGCCAGAAGTTGAGAAGTATGAACCAACAGGAACAGGAGAATCACCACTTGCAGATATTGACGAGTGGGTAAACTGTAAGTGTCCTGTGTGTGGAAAGCCAGCAAAACGTGAAACAAATACAATGCCTCAGTGGGCTGGATCTTCATGGTATTTCCTACGATATATTGATAATAAGAATAGCGAAGAATTAGTTTCTAAAGAAAAAGCAGATGCATTACTTCCAGTGGATATGTATATTGGTGGAGTAGAACATGCGGTACTTCATTTACTTTATTCTAGATTCTATACAAAGTTCCTATGTGATATGGGAGTGATTGATTTTGATGAACCATTCCATAAGTTATTTAACCAGGGAATGATTACAGGAAAGAACGGAATTAAGATGAGCAAATCAAAGGGGAATGTTGTATCTCCAGATGATTTGGTTCGTGATTACGGATGTGATTCTCTAAGAATGTACGAATTGTTCGTTGGACCACCGGAACTAGATGCAGAGTGGGATGAAAGTGGAATTGATGGAGTGCATCGTTTCTTGAATCGTGTATACAATCTTGTATTGGATCAAAAAGACAAGAATGTAGTGGCAGATAAGGAACTGTTAAAAGTTCATAATAAGTTAATCTATGACGTGACAACACGTTTGAATCATTTCAGTTTAAACACTGTAATTAGTGGATTCATGGAACATACCAATACATTGAATAGCTTAGCAAAGAAGCAGGGCGTTGATAAAGAGACATTAACTGATTTGATTATTTTATTAGCTCCATTTGCTCCTCATATTGCAGAAGAATTGTGGAGTGAATTAGGACATGAAACAAGTGTATTTGATGAAAATTGGCCATCTTACGATGAAGAAGCTATGAAAGATGATGAAATCGAGATTGCAGTGCAAATTAATGGAAAAGCAAAAACAAAGATTACCATTGGTGCAGAGGAAGCAAAAGAAGATGTCCTTGCAAAAGCGAAAGAATCATTGGGAGATCGTATTACAGGAACCATTGTAAAAGAGATTTATGTACCAGGACGTATTGTAAATATTGTTCAGAAATAATAAAAAGGGTCAAATTCATTTTTGGATTTGATCCTTTTAAAAAGAGGTAAAAGATGAAAACAGCAATTATATATAATTCTGAGAATGAGGAAAATATTAAAATTATTTTAGATGCAATTAAGGAAAAGTATCCAGTTGATTTGTACGATGCAGCAGGAGATAGAGATTATGACCTGAAGGACTATGACTTAATTGGAATTGCAACAGATGTCAGGGGAAGTACAGTGGATAAATCTATAATAAAGACACTGAAGAATTGTCTTCCAGTACACAAAAGAACCTTTGTGATTTATACGGCAAGATCGGCAAATAATCATTATATTAAGCCAATCACAGAATGCGCAAAAGGAAAGAATGTAATTGTGGATGGAATTTATTTTTGTATCGGATCCTATCTTTCTGGATTTTCAAAGATATTCGGTGGAAAAAAGCAGAGTCATCCCAATCAATTAGAACTTAATGGAGCGTTGAAGTTTTATGAGTCTTTAATATCATAACAAAGAAAGAGGCAGATTATTTTCTGCCTCTTTCTTTGTTATGAAGTAGAACGAATTGCTTCAACAATTAAAGCAATCTCTTCATTTGTAAAAGAAATATTCTCGTTAGAAAGTGATTTGGAAACAGCCATTAGATTTGGCAAAACTGTTGTCATATCCTTTCCTTGAAATTCAGTGACTAGAAGTTTAATGAGTTCCCTCTTTCGTGGTTCTAGATTTGCAAGCTTTGGGTTGTTATACCAGTTTTCTTTCATAAATTCCTCATTTCTTTAATATTTGATTTAATTGATCCATAAATTCATTCTGCCCCGGTGAGATGCTTTGTGAGGTGAGAAGGGGCATTAGTTTTATGATTTTAAGCATTTGTAGAATTTCATCAATTCTTTTTGATGTTTGTGTTGGAGCACGAAGTTTCAAGGCACTTAAGATTTCTTCTACGGAGGCAGAGTCCTGACTTGTAAATCCGCAGGCGCTTAAGGTATCCTTCTGATTGAAGTTTTTGGAGATGTTTTGAATTTCCTGTAGCTTAATATACAATGCTGCAGTTTTTTTTAGATTCATGGGCAGGTAAGGAAGGGCATCTTCTATCATATTTGAATGTTCTGTCCGAAAAAAATCCTCCCAATTTGTCTGATTATTTTCCATAATTATCACAACCTAAGAATATATTTTCATATCTTATATTATTAGGAGGTGAGATAAAATATGAGTGAAATATTTGTTGAAGAAGAAAATACGGTTTATGAACTAAATGAGGAATGTCTTCGGAGAAGGGAAAAAAAGCTGGGTTTGAAAGAGTCAGGTCAGAATTATAAAGTGACAAAGTTAGACGTGAATACAAATGACATATTTATAGTTTTAATATTATCTTTATTTTTTTGTTTTATGAAATAAAAAATGACATGGTTTTTGGCCATGTCATTTTTCTTAGCTTTGTGGTTGCCTTAGCAGCCACATCCGCATCCATCAAATAAACTTCCGTTGTTTCCACCACAGCAGCAGAGTAAAAGAATGATCCAGATAAAAGAATCACATCCACAAGAATCATTTCCATTACCACCACCACAGCAGCATAATAATAGAATAATCCAAATGAAAGAGTTTCCTCCACATCCTGATCCTCCTGAACATGAACCTCCGCATCCTGTTGCAGCTAAGTCGCTCATACGATATCCTCCTAGAAATATTTACAGTTTATAGTATTCTGTAAGATAGAATGTGTGCTTTATTATTTTGTGATATAATAAAATTTATGTAAAAGGAGGCTGATATGAAAGAAAATATCTTGGAGAATGTAAAAAAGGAAAAGCCATTGATTCATTGTATTACCAATTATGTAACAGTGAATGATGTTGCAAACATAATACTTGCAGCTGGAGCATCGCCCATTATGGCAGATGACTCTAAAGAAGTAGAGGAGATTACATCCATATGTACAGGTTTGCTTATCAATATGGGGACATTAAATGAAAGAACTGTTGAATCTATGATTTTGGCTGGAAAATATGCAAATAAACTAAATCATCCAGTTGTTTTAGATCCAGTGGGAGTTGGAGCTTCTTCTTTCAGAGTAGAAACAGTAGAAAGACTTTTAAAAGAAGTAAAGTTTTCTGTAATACGTGGTAATATCTCGGAAATAAAAGCGGTATGCAATGGAACAGGAGCCGTTATGGGTGTAGATGCCAGCGAAGCAGATGCATTGACAAAGGAGAATCTAGAAGCGGTGATAGCCATGGCAAGGACATTAGCGGAGCAGACCCATGCAGTCATTGTAATTTCGGGAGTTGTTGATTTGGTTGTTGGTAAAGAACACGGATATTTAATTTCCAATGGACATCCAATGATGTCTCAGATTACAGGTGCAGGATGCATGTTAAATGGAGTGATTGCAAGTTTTATTGGAGCAAACCAAGATTGTGTATTGGATGCAGCAACTATGGCTGTCAGTATCATGGGATATTGTGGAGAGATGGCAGCGAGTCGAGCACAGGGAACTTCAAGTTTTCGAATGCATTTAATTGATGCAATGAGCCAAATGACAAAAGAGGAGTTTGAGAAAGGATGTAAAATTGAAAGTATATTCTAATATGATGACATTATATGCTGTTACAGATTCAGCATGGGTAGGAAAGCAAACTTTAGTGGAGCAGGTAAAAGATGCTTTAGAAGGGGGAATCACATTTCTACAACTTCGGGAGAAGTCTTTAAATCAAAAGGAGTTTTTACAAGAAGCTCTTGAAATTAAAAAATTGGCAAGTGCATACAAAGTTCCCTTTGTTATTAATGATGACATTGAGATTGCAAAACAAATGGATGCAGATGGGGTTCATGTGGGACAAGATGATATGTCGCCAAGAGATGTGCGAAAGTTATTAGGTGCAGATAAAATTGTTGGAGTTTCTGTGCACAATATAGAGGAAGCTGTGCTGGCACAGGAAGCAGGTGCAGATTATCTGGGCCTTGGGGCGATATTTCCAACTGCAACTAAAAAAGATGCTAAGCCAATTAATCAGGATTTAATAAAAGAGATATGTGACAGCGTGTCCATTCCAGTCGTTGGAATTGGTGGAATTAATGAAGACAATATGAATTTCCTTTATGGGAGTCATTTAGATGGGGTGGCTTTAGTATCAGCAATCTTTGGAGCAAAAGATATTAAGCAGGAGACGAAAAAGTTATTCGAAATGGCAAAGAGAATATAAAAAGAAAACGCCTGCATCATGTGTTGATGTAAGCGTTTTCTTTTAGTGATTCATACATGCTTTGGCTGTTTTAATATCTGGAACTGCGGATAATATTGGAAGTAAAATGGTTGAAATGACTAATCCTGACAACCCTTGTACTGTGTTGGAGGGAATGCTTGCAAATGCTGCCATTCCTTCTGTAATATAAGAGTAAATAAAGTATCCGGTAACAACAGTTATGGTTCCGGCGATACCGCAAGGAATCATAGCAATTACATTGGATATATTTTTCCTTTTTAAATACGAGAAAATACATGCTGCAAAAAATGCAACTAAGAATTTCACAATAAATGTAACAGGGGCATAATAAGCATATCCTGTAAAAATATCAGCAAAAGCTGATCCAAGGCCTGCGGCAAATGCACCATACTTCTTTCCTAAAATAACACCGCTTAAAATGACAAAGGCGTCACCAAGATGGATATAACCGCTTGTTCCAGGGGTTGGAATCTGGATTAACATTGTTGCAACACAGCACAATGACATAAATAAAGCAGTATATACAATTTTTTTTGTTTGGCTCATAATAAGTCCTCTCTTTCAAATATATTCTTTGTTTGTTATCATAAAATGAAATTGGTATGAATTAAAATGCCAGATATAACATATTTGACAGTGCCAGATTTTACAATTTGTAAAATGGCTTTTCTAAAATTATTTTCTATGCTATAATTTTAAAAAATGATTGCAGGAGGAAGTGACATGATAAAGATTTTTGACCAGGGTGCTTTTTTGGTAAATGGCACAGAATTGGTAGATGAGAAAGACCAGGAAAAGTTAAAGCAGATGACAGGAGTTGTATCGTCTAAGGAAGAAGCAGCTAAAAATACAATTGCATATAGCATTCTTGAAGCACACAATACTTCGGGAAATATGGAGAAATTACAGATTAAATTCGACAAATTAACATCCCATGATATAACCTTTGTTGGGATTATTCAGACAGCAAGAGCGTCTGGAATTGAAAAGTTTCCAGTGCCATATGTTTTAACCAACTGTCACAATAGTTTATGTGCTGTAGGTGGTACTATTAATGAAGATGACCATATGTTTGGACTTACAGCTGCTAAAAAGTATGGTGGTATGTATGTACCTCCTCATCAAGCCGTAATTCACCAATTTGCAAGAGAGATGCTTGCAGGTGGTGGGAAGATGATTTTAGGTTCAGATAGCCATACTCGTTATGGAGCTCTTGGAACTATGGCTATGGGAGAGGGCGGACCAGAGCTTGTAAAGCAGCTACTAAGCCGTACATACGACATTAATATGCCGGGAGTAGTTGGAATCTACTTAAAAGGAAAGCCAGCTGTTGGAGTTGGACCACAAGACGTTGCATTGGCTATTATTGGAGCTGTGTTTGAAAGTGGATATGTGAATAATAAGGTGATGGAATTCGTTGGACCGGGAGTTGATAATTTAAGTGCTGATTTTAGAATTGGTGTGGATGTTATGACAACAGAGACTACATGTCTTTCTTCTATTTGGAAGACTGATCAGGTAATTAAAGACTTCTATGATATTCATCAACGAGTAGATGAATACAAGGAATTGAATCCAGGAGATGTAGCTTATTATGATGGAATTGTAGAGGTTGATTTAGATAAGGTAAAACCTATGATTGCTATGCCGTTTCATCCAAGTAATGTATATACCATTGATGAAGTGAATGCTAATCTTTCTGATGTACTTGCAGAAGTTGAAAAACGTGCTCTTGTAAGTTTAGATGGTGCAGTTGACTATTCGCTTCAAGATAAGATTAGAGACGGAAAGCTTTATGTAGATCAAGGTATTATTGCTGGATGTGCAGGTGGTGGATATGAGAATATCTGTGAAGCTTCCAATATCTTAAAGGGTGCAAGTATTGGTGCCGATGAATTTACATTAAGTGTTTATCCTGCAAGTACACCAATTTATATGGAATTAGTGAAGAATGGAGCAGTTGCCAGTCTAATGGAAACAGGTGCTATTGTTAAGACAGCATTTTGTGGACCATGTTTCGGTGCCGGAGATACACCTGCCAACAATGCATTTAGTATTCGTCATTCTACAAGAAACTTCCCAAATAGAGAAGGTTCTAAACTACAAAATGGACAGATTTCATCAGTTGCACTTATGGATGCAAGATCAATTGCAGCAACAGCAGCAAATAAAGGATATTTAACAGCGGCTACAGATGTTGACTATAATACAGCTGTTCCAAAATACTACTTTGATAAGACAATCTATGAGAACCGTGTTTTTGACAGCAAAGGAGTTGCAGATCCAAGTGTTGAAGTTCAATTTGGACCAAATATTAAGGATTGGCCTGCAATGTCTCCATTGCCAGAAAACATGCTATTAAAAGTTGTTTCAGAGATACATGATCCAGTTACAACAACAGATGAATTGATTCCATCAGGAGAGACATCTTCTTATCGTTCCAATCCGTTAGGTCTTGCTGAATTTACATTGTCAAGAAAGGATCCAGCTTATGTTGGACTTGCAAAGGAGATTCAAAAGGGTCAAAAAGCAATTGAAGATGGAAAGTGTCCAGTAGAAGCTATGGAAGAATTAAAACCAGTGATGGATGTGATTCGAGGACAATTTGGTGAAGTCGGAGAAGGAAATCTGGGCATTGGAAGTACAATTTTCGCTGTGAAACCTGGAGACGGTTCTGCGAGAGAACAAGCAGCATCTTGTCAAAAGGTATTAGGTGGATGGGCGAACATTGCCAATGAGTATGCGACAAAGAGATATCGTTCTAATCTAATTAACTGGGGGATGGTACCATTTACCATTGCAAAGGGAGAATTACCATTTAAGAATCATGATTTTGTGTTTATCCCGAAGATAAGAGAAGCAATTGAAACTAAGAAATCAGAAATTCAAGCATTTGTTGTAGGGGATACAATGAAGGAAATCACCTTAATGTTAGGTGAATTGACTGATGATGAAAGAGAAATCATTTTAAAAGGATGTTTGATTAATTACTATAGAGAAGGAAAATAGGAGTAAAGAATGACAGGAACAGTATGGGCTTTGCTACCGCCAATCATAGCGATTGTATTAGCGTTGCTGACAAAGGAGGTTTATTTATCTCTAATCGTTGGAATTGTAACAGGAGCCTTCATGTATACTGGATTTCAACCAGTAGAAGCCTTAGATGTTATGTTTTCCATTATGACATCTAAGATAGGAGATAATTGTGATATATTAATATTCCTAGTATTTTTAGGAATTCTAGTTGCACTGATTACTATGTCAGGTGCATCAAGAGCATATGGAAAATGGGCATTGAAGATTATCAAGAGCAAGAGGCAGGCATTATTTGCCACCTCTTGTCTTGGCGTATTGATATTTGTAGATGATTATTTTAATTGTTTAACTGTAGGAGCGGTTATGAAGCCGATTACAGACAAATTCAAGATTACAAGAGCAAAACTTGCCTACATTATTGATGCAACAGCAGCACCTGTTTGTATTATTGCACCAATTTCAAGCTGGGCAGCAGCGGTAGGATCGTCGCTTCCAAAGAATTCAAATATTGATGGGTTTATGTTATTTTTGAAAGCAATCCCATTTAATTATTATGCTTTACTAACACTTGTTTTTGTTGTTTTTCTCATTGTATTAAATGAAGATTTTTCAAAGATGAAAAAATACGAAACGATTGCTGAAAAAGAGTCTGAACAAAAAATAGACCATGAAGTTCATATTATTGGAAAGGGAAAAGTTAAAGATTTAATTTTACCAATTGTGTTTTTGATTATTTCATGTATTGGCTTTATGTTGTATACAGGTGGGCTTTTTACTGGAAAAGGTGTAATTGAAGCACTATCTAATTGTTCCAGTGGAAGAAGTTTAGTGTTAGGTTCCTTTGTAACTTTAATTTTTACTTTCTTATTGTATATTCCAAGAAAGGTCATTGGTTTTGTTGATTTTTGTGGCAGTTTTGCACAGGGATTTAAGGCCATGACATCTGCTATTATGATATTATGTCTTGCATGGACATTGTCAGGCATTTGCGGAAATGAATACTTAAGAATTGGAGCATTTGTTGGTGGAGTGATTCAGGGGCATATGGCTGCTAATATTGTATTACCAATGATATTCTTCTTAGTAGCATTGGGACTATCTTTTGCAACAGGAACTTCTTGGGGAACTTTTGGTATCCTGATTCCAATTGCGGTTGCAGTTGTAGGACAGATGCCAGCTATGTTAGCTCTTTTAGTAGGTTCTATTTTATCAGGTGCTGTGTGTGGAGATCATATATCACCAATTTCAGACACTACAATTCTAGCGTCAGCAGGGGCTAGGTGTGTTCATATTGATCATGTATCCACACAACTTCCATATGCGATGCTTGTAGCCGTATGCTCTATGGCAGGGTATTTAGTTGCAGGTATCAGTGGAAATGGATATATAGGATTGGTTGTATCGTTGATATGTCTTGTCTTTGTTATGGCAGGAATTGTACTTAAAATAAAGAAAGCATAGAGGTTTATTCATGGAAAATCTTGCACAAGAAGCAATCCAAGAGATTGGTAAAGCTATTGTTGGTAAAAAGCATATTATTACGCAGGTAATGACCGCGATTTTAGCCAATGGTCATATTCTGATTGAAGATATCCCAGGTGTTGGAAAGACAACATTAGCATTGTCCTTTTCTAGAGTCTTAGGATTGGACTTTCAAAGAATACAATTTACTCCAGATGTAATGCCTGCAGATATTGCTGGATTTTCTATGTACAAACAGGATACCGATTCCTTTGAGTATCAAGAAGGTGCTGCAATTACTAACTTACTGTTGGCAGATGAAATTAACCGAACCTCTCCAAAAACTCAGTCTGCATTATTAGAAGCCATGGAAGAAAAGAAGATTACAGTGGATGGAGTCACAAGAGAATTACCAGATCCTTATATTGTAATTGCAACTCAGAATCCGTTAGGATCCATTGGAACACATTCTTTGCCAGAATCACAATTGGATCGTTTTATGATTAAGACATCCATGGGATATCCAGACCGCCAAAGTGAAATTACCATGTTAAAACAAGAGCGAGTGAATATTGCAGTAGAATTATTGCAGGAATTGGTGCAGGGAGAAGATTTATTAAAGATGCGAAAAGCAGTAGAAGCTGTTTTTGTACATGATGATTTATACACCTATGTGGTAGATATTGCAAACGCAACAAGAAATAGCATAAAATTAGAATTAGGATTAAGTCCACGAGGAACTATTGCATTAATGCAAATGGCAAAAGCCAACGCATTCCTTGCAGGAAGAGATTACTTAATACCAGATGATATAAAAGATGTATTTTTAGTAACAACCAATCACCGTGTTCTTAGAAGTAAGGAAGCAAGAATGACAAATGAATCTGTAGAGTCAATATTAAAAGGATTGTTGGCTGCTGTACCTCTGGATTTAGCAAGGTAGGTTGATATGTACGTTATTTTGTTGTTTATGGTTGCAGGATATGCAGCTTTATATAGCAATTTCATTGGAGGATGCTTAGCGGCATCCTTATTTCTTATGCTTATAATTTCTATCTTTGTTACAAAAGGAAAATGTTCAAGAGAAGTTGTTTTATTTCTAAAAGAGAAGGAAGATGTTGTAGTTGGAAATTACTTTTCAATCTATGGAGAATTAAATCAAAAAGAATTTTCTAGGGAGTATGAGATAAGGGTTGAATATGAAACTAGGTATTATCTACAAGATAAGAAAAAAAAGAAGACAGTTACTACGATAGTTACAAAAGGAGAGAAAAGATTCTTAAGCTTTCATGAAAAGATGAATCACGTGGATTTTATTAAAATCCATATTAAGAAAGTGCAATTTAGGGATGCTACGGGCACTTTATGGCTAAACTGCAATGGAAGTGAAAAGATAACTTTTGTGTCCATGGTGCAGCCTGTGATATATCCTTTGGTTCGGATGGATGAGAAATTTAGTGATTTTCAAGAACAGCAATGGGATTCTTTCGAAGTCAAAGAATACCAAAGGGGAGATAAATTATCTCGGATTCATTGGAAATTACTAGCGAGTAAACAAACATTATTCATCAAAAATCTTTCTATGGAAGAGGAAGAAAGTGTTCGTATTTTATTTGAACAACCGAAGAACAAGGAAGTATATGAAGTTTTTTATACTGTATTGTATTCTGTCAGTGCTTTTTTTATAGAGTATCAAATTCCGTTAATTATGTATTGCAATGGAAATGAATACATAGTTCAAAGGATAGATGACGTGAACCAGATGCTGTGTAGTCTGTTTATAAATGACTTTGAAAATAACAACGTATATGTAGAGTATGATTACAAAATATCTTCGGATGGGGAAATGATTTTACTACAAAGCAGTGATGTCAGTAATGAGATATCAATCCATAAACCAGACGAAATCAAAGATATTAGATTATAGGTGTATAATGCAAAAAAGAAATACAATAATTGAATATTGCTTTTTAAGTTTAATGCTTATTGCTATATTAGACAGTGTTTTTGTAGGGTTTTCTGCTACAAAATATCGTTTTATTTTAATGTGTGGTGCGCTATGTGCATTTGTTCTCATACAGTTGGTATTTAGAATTCGTGGAATTTTTATTGGATTATATGTGGTATCACTATTAGGATATATAATTTTATTTCAGCAATGGATGTTGAATGGATTTTGTCTTGTTTATAACCGAGTTGTACTTCAAATTAATACTATTTTTGATATGGGATTCTTTTATTATATAGATGTATCTATTGAGAATTATCAAAGAGATGTGTTTATATTCTTATTATTCATTCTTCTAGTTGTTAATTTACTTATTTATATATGTAGAAATCATCTGGCTATTTACGTTGTGTTGGTTTCTGCTATTGAATTTATGATTCTTGTATTAACCCCTTATAATATTGTCAGTAGCTTTTTTGCTTTTCTTGTGGGTATGTTTGGATATTTGTTTTTCAGCCGAAGAAAGTATACTATCTGTATTGTCGGATGTATCTTGTTTGGAATTGTTTCTGTGGTTCAATTAAAAGATAAAGGAATTAGAATTCATGAATTGTCCATGGTAAAGGAACAGGCAATGGAAACTGTGCGAAATATCTCTCAGGGGGATAATTACATGGTCTCTGGTGGAATAGGGGAAGGTGATATGAGACATGCTCAAAAAATATCACCAAAAGGGATTCATTTATTTACAGTGGAGACAGACAGTGATGAGACCTTATATCTAAAAGGATTTGTAAGCGGGAACTATGGAAAGAATCATTGGAAGAAGGAAGAACAGCCAGTTTCAGTAGTGGATGGGAATAATGCAATTTCTCTTCCTTACTTGTTTTTTGATTTACATATGAGTGATTTCTTTCCTAATTTATCAGAGGATAAATTAGTTCGAAATGAAACGAACTTAAAGTTTCAATATAAAAAATTAAATGATCAATATTATTTGTGGCCGTATTTTAGTGATCTTGATTCAAATTTAGGAAGTATATCTGGTGATTTGTATATGACAAGAGCAAATATTCCAGTGGATTTTTCATTGACATACTTTCCCATCAAATCAACAGAATCCTTTTTAAAAGCAGAAACGGAATCTATCACTCAGGGAAATTTAAGTGCTATTGAACAAAATTATACAAATTCTATGAATAAATATAACCAGCAGGTAAAAAAAGAATATTTAGATGTGCCAGATAAATTAAAGAAAAATATTTTGAAAAAGTTTCCAGAGTTAAAGAGACAAAAGAGTATATATGAAAAAGTATCATATGTTGAGAAAATTTTAAAAAATAATTATGTATACTCTTATGAACAGGAACAAGTGCCAAAAGGAGAAGATAGTATATGGTATTTTTTGAATCATACAAAAAAAGGTTATTGTGTTCAATATGCATCTAGTGCAGTTATGATGTATCGAACTATGGGAATCCCTACAAGATATGTGGAAGGATATAAAGTTGACCATAGATATTTGAAAAAAAGTGATAAGGTAAAGGTGACAGATGCTTTTGCTCATGCCTGGCCAGAAATATATATAAAGAATATTGGGTGGATACCAATTGAGGTTACAAAGGTAACTACGACTTCAGCTATTAAGAATGAGAAAGAAAGAAACCATGATATGTTAAATATAGTAACATTTGAACGAACTTTGTATGTTTTAGATAAGACAAAGGTTATTATTATGTTAACAACATTTGTCTTATTTTTAATACATGGACTATGGAAAATTGTTTGTAACATTCAATGGAATCGGAAGACATATAAAGAAAAAACAGCATATTGGTATGATGTAGTTACCCAGATGTATGGTGTAGAACCCGCAGAAATAAAGGGTTCTAAGGAGATGGAGATATTTTTAAAATCAAAATACAGCCCCTATGAAATTACAAAAGAAGAGTATGATATTATTAAATTATACATTCAAATTTTACGAAAGAAGCTATAAATGTTACATAAATGTTAAAAAAGTCTTGACAGAATTGTTACTTTACGATAGAATAAAACATGTTGAAAGAGTAAATAACCCAACAACATGTTGGACACATATAATATAGGAGTTAACAATGAAACGTTTTTTAGCAAGAGTAACAGTATTAGTGATGGTAGCAATTTCATCCGTTTGTTTTATGGGATCCACATCAGAAACTAAGGCAGCTACAACAAAGGGTCAAAAGGTAACGGCCTATGCAAAGAAATTCGTAGGGAATAAATACAGATACGGTGGAACTAGTTTAACAAAAGGAGTTGACTGTTCTGGATTTACAATGAAAGTATACAAGAAATTTGGAAAGAAATTACCTCATTCATCAAGTGCTCAAAGAAGTGTTGGTAAGAAGGTAAAGGGCGGAATTAAGAATGCTAAGGCAGGAGATTTAATTTGTTATAGCGGACATGTTGCAATTTATCTTGGAAATAACAAGATTGTACATGCAAGTAATTCAGCACCATATCCAAGAGGTGGAATTAAGATTTCTACAAATGCTAGATATAGAAAGATTGTTTGTGTGCGTAGAGTCGTTAAATAAGAATACATATTAAGTCTGCTAGTTTAGCAGGCTTTTTTTTCATCAGAAATTAGTGAATCTATGATTTCTTGACAGTTTCATAGATTACATTTATAATTTCAAGTGATAGTGATAGTGATATGAAAAGGAGAGTTTCAATGATTATAAAACCAAAAGTAAAAGAATTTTTATGTTTAACAGCTCATCCAGAAGGATGCAAGAAGAATATAGAAAATCAAGTGAGATATGTAAAAGAGAACATGGCGGATTACAATGGTCCTAAAAAAGTATTAGTGATTGGTTCTTCTACAGGATATGGACTAGCTTCAAGAATTGTTGCTGGATTTGGATGTAAGGCGGATACAATTGGTGTTATGTTTGAAAAACCTTCCAATGGGAAGAGAACTGCATCTGCAGGCTGGTATAATACAGCTGCCTTTGAGGAGTTTGCAAAGAAAGATGGACAGTATGCAAAGACATTTAATGGAGATGCTTTTTCTAAGAGTGTAAAAGAAGAAGTTATTGCGACAATCAAAAAGGATTTTGGAAAAGTTGATATGGTGATTTATAGTCTTGCAGCACCAAGACGAACAGTGGAAGATGGAACTACATATCAATCTGTACTTAAGACAACAGGAAAGTCATTTACTAACAAGAATTTGGATTTAAAGAATAATACGCTTGGGGAGAGAACATTAGAGCCAGCCAATGATGATGAAGTGCAGTCTACTATAAAAGTTATGGGTGGAGAAGACTGGATGGACTGGATGAAGGCGTTGGTTGATGCTGATGCAATTGAAGATGGTGCAACTACTCTTGCATATTCATACATTGGACCGGAACTTACATATCCTATTTATTTTGATGGAACCATTGGTCAGGCAAAGAAGCATTTACATGCAACAGCAAAAGAAATTACAAAAGCTTTTGAAGACAAAGGGATCAAAGGTTTTGTTTCTGTGAATAAAGCCCTTGTAACACAATCAAGTTCAGCAATTCCTATTGTGCCGTTATATATGGCTATTTTATATAAAGTTATGAAAGAACAGGGAAATCACGAAGGATGTATAGAGCAGATTACTCGATTATTTACAGATAGAGATATTCTAAGCAACACAGTTGTTGATCAAGACGGTTTGATACGTTTAGATGATTTGGAGCTATCCAAAGAAGTTCAAGACGAAGTCAATAAGAGATGGGAATTAGTGAATTCTGATAATCTAGCAGAGATTGCAGATGTTCCTGGGTATTGGGAAGATTTCTATCATATGTTTGGATTCCAGCTTGACGGAGTGAATTATGAACAAGATTTAGATCCTGCTGTTAAAATTCCAAGTGTAGAAGCATAAAATAAGAACAGAGTTTAAGAAAGGCAGTTCTATGGAGCTGCTTTCTTTTGTGTCTTAGAGGTGTATATGAAAAAAGAAGTTTTAATAAAAAAATATAATAATTACATTGTAAGTGCGTTGCTTTATGATGGAAATATAGTAGAATTTGATGTAAAAGATACAAATGAAGTAAGTGAAATTGGAAATATATATACTGGTAAAGTAAAAAATATTGTGGCTAATATTCAAGGAGCCTTTGTGGAAATCAAGGATAAACAGCTTTGTTTTTATCCTCTGGATGAATGCCAAAAGAGAGATAAATTAAAAATAGACGATGAAATACTTGTTCAAATTAAAAAAGATGGAACCAAAGAAAAAAAGCCTTTGGTGACAGAAAATATTGAATTAAGTGGACAATACCTGGTTTTAACAGGGAACAAAAGTTTTGTTGGAATTTCCAATAAAATTACATCTAGAAAAGTGAAACAATATCTAAAAGAGTTGTGTGCGCCTTATGTGAAAGACGAATTTGGATTTATTGTCAGAACCAGTGCTGAGAATGTATCGGAAGAAATATTGGTTGAAGAGATGAAGGCATTAACATTAAAATATGAAAAATTGATACAAAAGCTTGAATTTGTAACACCTTTTCAATATGTTGGTTCTAGTCAGAGTGAGGAATTGAGTATGGCCTTTGATCTTTATCCAGGTCAGGTGGAACAAATTATAACAGATAATGAAGAAATTGCTCTTTTATATGAAGAGAGTGGATATAAGGTACACATATTAAATGAGAAAGACAACTCGATCAATCGGATTTATCGAATGAAACATATATTAAGGGAGGCAATGAGCCAAAAGGTATGGCTTAAATCTGGAGGATTTCTGGTGATTCAAAAGACAGAAGCGATGTATGTGATTGATGTGAATTCTGGGAAATCCATTGGAAAAGGAAACAAAGAGAAGCATATCATTAAAATTAATCAAGAGGCAGCAAAAGAGATTGCAAGACAAATGAGACTTAGAAATATGTCGGGCATTATTATGATTGATTTTATTGATATGAAGACAAAGGAATCAGAAAATGAATTGCTGAATATATTTTCTTCTTATGCAAAAAATGATTCAAAGAAAGTTACAGTCTTAGATATTACTCAGCTTGGAATTATGGAAGTCACCAGAAAGAAAGAAAAAGTTTCTCTCATTGAAACAAATCTTAAAAATATGTTGACAGATTAGGGTGAGATTGTTATAATGTTTGAGTATGCCGCACAGCGAGGTTTAAGTATTCGATAGGGAATCACCATAGCTGGCGAGAATTATGATAGGAGGAACTACTATGTACGCAATTATTGCAACTGGTGGAAAACAGTACAAAGTTAGCGAAGGTGACGTAATCAAAGTTGAAAAGCTTGATGCTGAAGTTGGAGCTAAGATTACATTTGACCAAGTTTTATTAGTTGGTGGAGATGATGTTAAAGTTGGAACACCTACTGTTGATGGAGCTAAGGTTGAAGCTAGTGTTGTTAGCGAAGGTAAAGGTAAGAAAGTTATCATTTATAAGTATAAGAGAAAAACTGGTTACCACAAGAAAAACGGTCACAGACAATTATTTACACAAGTAAAGATTGATAGTATCGTTGGTTAATTTATAGGGTAGAGTTATGACAAATATAACATTCTATCAAGACCATTTAGGAGTGATTCACTCACTAAAGGCAGAGGATCATGCAGGATTTGCAGAAGAAGGACAAGATATTGTCTGTGCTGCAGTTTCGGTGCTGATCACAAATTTTGTGAATTCTTTGGAACAGCTTGCCGGTATCAAACCACAGGTTGGGATGCAGGAAGGTGAAGATGTAGAGATACATGTAGTGTTTCCAGAGGAATTAACAGATCAAGGCAAATTATTACTTGATTCATTGATTTTAGGTCTTACAGGCTTAGAGCATGAATATCAAAGTTATGTAAAAGTAATCTACGAGGAGGTGTAACAAGATGATGAAAATGAACCTTCAATTATTCGCTCATAAAAAGGGAATGGGTTCTACAAAGAATGGTAGAGATTCTGAATCTAAGAGATTAGGTGCAAAAAGAGCAGATGGACAATTTGTAAAAGCTGGTAATATTCTTTACAGACAACGTGGAACTAAGATTCACCCAGGTGTTAACGTAGGACGCGGTGGAGACGATACATTATTCGCATTAGTTGACGGAGTTGTACGTTTTGAAAGAAAAGGTAGAGATAAGAAACAATGTTCTGTACATCCAGTAGCATAATTGCGAACTGTTTTAGATGTTAGAATAGAAACGAGTATTTTAGCGGCTTCAAATGCATATTTGAAGCCGTTTTACTTTGTATAAAAAAGGAAGGACAATATAATGTTTGCAGATAGAGCCAATATATTAATTAAATCCGGAAAAGGTGGAGATGGACATGTAAGTTTTCGCCGTGAACTTTATGTGCCAAATGGTGGTCCAGATGGTGGAGATGGTGGAAGAGGTGGAGATGTTATCTTTGTTGTTGACGAAGGTATCAATACACTTTCTGATTATCGACACAAGCGTAAGTTTAAAGCTGGAGATGGACAAGAAGGTGGAAAGAAAAAATGTCATGGTGCCAACGGTGCAGACATTATATTAAAAGTTCCTGCAGGGACAGTGATTAAGGAAAAAGAATCTGGAAAAGTAATTCTAGATATGTCAAATAAAACAGAGCCTGTTGTATTACTAAAAGGTGGAAATGGTGGAAAAGGGAATCAGCATTATGCAACGCCTACCATGCAGGCACCAAAGTATGCGCAGCCAGGTGGAAAAGCACAAGAAATTGAAGTTGTTTTAGAATTAAAAGTAATTGCGGATGTTGGATTAGTGGGATTTCCTAATGTAGGAAAATCAACGTTTTTATCCAGAGTTACCAATGCAAATCCTAAAATTGCAAATTACCATTTTACAACATTGAATCCAAATCTCGGAGTTGTAGATCTTGCAGAAGGAAAAGGATTTGTTATCGCAGATATTCCTGGAATTATCGAGGGTGCCTCTGAAGGGGTAGGACTTGGATTTGAATTTTTGCGACACATTGAAAGAACAAAGGTTATGATTCATTTTGTGGATGCAGCGTCTGTAGAAGGAAGAGATCCAATTGCAGATATTCATGCGATTAACGATGAACTAAAGGCTTATAATGAAGAAATTTTAAAGCGCCCACAAGTGATTGCAGCTAATAAAATTGATGCCATGAGTGAAGAAGATTGTGTAGCTATGGTAGAGTTGTTAGAAGATGAATTTGGAAAGGATGGAGTTAAAGTATTTCCAATTTCGGCAGTCAGCGGAAAAGGTGTAAAGGAATTGCTGTGGCATGTTCAGGGATTATTAGAAAGTTTACCTGAGGGAGCAACAGAATTTGAACAAGAATATGAATTAGAATTCCAAGGAGAAGAAGGCGGTATTATTGTAGAGAATCCAGAAGAAGGTATTTTCACAATTGAAGGACCTAAGATTGATCGAATGCTTGGTTATACAAATCTTGAATCAGAAAAGGGATTTGATTTCTTCCAAAAATTTCTTAAGAGAAATGGAATTATTGATCAACTAAAGGAAATGGGAATCGAAGAAGGAGACACAGTAAAGGTCTACGATTTGGAATTTGATTATTATATATAGGAGGTTACAATGACAAGTAAACAAAGAGCATATTTAAAAAGTTTGGCGATGAAGATTCAGCCTGTCTTTAATGTAGGAAAAGGAAGTCTTTCACCAGAATTAATTGAAGGAATTCGTGAGGCAATTGATGCAAGAGAACTAATTAAAATTTCGGTGTTGCAGAACTGTAATGACGATGCCAACGAATTAGCCAATATGATTGCAGAAAGAACAAGATCTCAAGTGGTACAAGTAATTGGAAAAAAGATTGTTTTATATAAAGAATCAAGAGATCACAAAAAAATTGAATTACCTAAATAATCGAGGTGTGAGATGAGAAGAGTTGGAATATTAGGCGGAACCTTTAA
This sequence comes from Anaerostipes sp., assembly GCA_028704435.1. Taxonomy (GTDB): domain Bacteria; phylum Bacillota; class Clostridia; order Lachnospirales; family Lachnospiraceae; genus Anaerostipes. Next base: position 30,258 of record JAQWFL010000013.1, read on the forward strand.
TCCAATTCATGTGGGACATTTAATTATGGGACAGTGTGCTGGAGAGGCATTTGAATTAGAAAAAGTGCTTGTTATGCCAACAAAGAATCCAGAATACAAAGAAATCACGAAAAACGTTTCAGAAGAAGATCGCGTTCATATGATTCAGCTTGCAATTGAAGGACACCCATTTTTTGAACTTTCCCAGCTTGAATTACAAAGAGAAGGTTATACTTATACAGCAGACACATTGGAAATACTAACAAAAGAGTATTCTGATACAAGATTTTATTTTATTATGGGAGCAGATTCATTGTACCAGATTGAGTCATGGAAACATCCGGAAAAAATTTTATCCTTAGCAACAATCGTTGTTGCTTCGAGAAATGATTCTGTGCGTGCCCTAAATGATCAAATAGATTATATTCAAGGAAAATACGATGCAGAGATTTATCATTTAGACAGTCCCAGCTTGGAAATATCATCTAATGATATTCGAAGGAGAGTTGGGGAAGGAAAAAGTATACGTTATTTTGTTCCCAAAAGAGTTCGTCAATATATAGAGGATAATCATTTGTATGAAAGAAAAAGAAATTCAAAATAAATTACAAAATATATTACAAAAAAATAGATATGAGCATACATTAGGTGTTGCATATACAGCTGCAGCAATGGCTATGAGTTACGATGAAGATATAGAGAAAGCTTATTTGGCTGGATTATTACATGATTGTGCAAAGGGTTACACAGTTAAGACACAGATGGAACTATGCCGTGAATATGGAATAATAATTACAGATGGTATGCTTCACAGCCCTCAAATCATTCATCAGAGTCTTGGAAGTGTTCTAGCTAACAAAGTATACCATGTGGAAGATCAAAGGATATGTGATGCGATTGGAGTGCATACAACAGGAAAACCCAATATGACATTATTAGATAAGATTATTTTTATTTCTGATTATATTGAACCCAATCGCCCTATGATTGATGGGCTGGCAAAAGCTAGAAAGCTTGCTTTTCATAATATTGATCAATGCATGGTACATATATTAAAGAGTACCATTGAGTATTTGAAACAATCAGGAAAGAGTTTAGATTCAAGTACCGTAGAGACATATAATTATTATAAGTAGGAGAGTAGTATGGAACAATCACTTAAAATGGTAAAACTTGTTTATGATGCGTTAGATAAGAAGTTAGCCGAAGACATACAGATTATTGATATTAGAAAAGTATCAGTAATCGCAGATTATTTTATTATTGCAACAGGGAAGAATAAAAATCATGTACAGACATTGATTGATGATTCTCAAGAGGCTCTTGAAAAAGCAGGATTCAAAATGAGAGAAATAGAAGGATATCGAAATGGTTCGTGGGTTCTTATGGACTTTGGTGATATTGTAGTTCATATTTTTGATGAAGAAAGTCGTAATTTTTATGACTTAGAACGTATCTGGAAAGATGGTAAAGTAGTAATAATGTAAAAAAATAAAAAAGCTATTCCGTGAAAATTATTTCACAGAATAGCTTTTTTTATATCATACTGCGGTAAAGTCCAATGACTTTTCCTACAATATTTACATCTGAAACAATAATCGGTTCCATGTAGTCGTTCTCAGGCTGTAATCGGAAATGACCATCTTCCTTAAAGAATCTCTTTACGGTAACAGAATCATCAATTAATGCTACAACAATATCGTTGTTTGCAGCAGATGAAGCTTCCTCTACAATAATCATGTCTCCATCATAAATACCAATATTAATCATACTGTCACCTTTTACATGTAACATAAAAGTAGCACGTTTTCCAATAAATTCTGGAAGTACAGGGAAATAATCTTCAATATTCTGTACAGCTAAAATAGGTTCTCCTGCAGTGACTGTTCCAATGATAGGAATATTAGTAATATCTCTTCTTGTTAAAGCAAAATCATCATCAAGAATCTCGATGGTTCGTGGTTTTGTTGGATCCCTCTTAATATAACCCTTCTTTTCTAATGATTCTAAATGGGCATGGACGGAAGAAGTAGACTTGAGATGTACGGCACTGCAGATCTCTCGAACAGAAGGAGGAAACCCTCGCTCTAATATCTGTGACTTTATGTATTCTAATATCTCTTCTTGTTTTGTAGTTAATTCTAATTTCGACATAGAAACCTCCTTTTGTATTATCTATATCATACCACATCTGAAAAAGAAAACAAGTGTTCCGAACAAATTTTCGATAAAAGGTTGACAAACGAATGTTCGGGTAATATAATAAGGACATAAAGAAAAAACAAATGTTCGATTAATGGAGGTAAGGGATATGAGAATATATAAGTGTAGAATAAAACTATTTTTATTTGGTGTAGTAGTGATGATGTTTATTGTTGGGGGATTATTCATTCATGGGAATTCAGTTGTTGGAGCTGATTCAGCAAAGGAAAAGTGCTTTAAAAGTGTTCAGATTCAAGATGGAGATACCTTGTGGTCAATAGCAAAGAAACATATGACAGATGAGTATAGCACGGTGAATGATTATGTAGAAGAAGTATGTGCAGCGAATCATATTGGTGCTGATGATATTACAGAGGGAATGTACATTGTAATTCCCTATTATGCAGCGAAGGCCTAACTGTAATTTTTTTCATTTAAATTAAAAAAAGGATGTGTAGATTTGATACATCACACATCCTTTTATATTAATCATTTCTATATTTTAACGTTTGCTTGGATACGAAGAAAAAGAATTTATAATACCATTATAGATTGCTTTTCCGTATACTGTTAAGTTTTTATTCATTGTTTTTGCCTGTGTTTTATTTGAGATAAACCCAATCTCAGTCAATGTGGAAGCTGTTTTTGTGTTTCGAAGAACAGCTAATCCTGGACGGTTTACAAGTCCACGATTCTTGAATTTTGTTGCAGATTTCACGTATCCATGAATCTTGTTTGACCAGGTATAACTTTTCAAGCCTGAAGATGATTTATATCCACTTGAATTATACAGCGTTTCTGTTCCAGTGGCAGAAGCAGAGGCGGAATTTATATGAACACTGATGAATCGGTCAGCATCTACATTATTTGCAAGTGCGGATCTTTCTGATAAAGATGGGTAGGTATCAGAGGTTCTTGTATAGTATACTTTGTAATTACTATTCTTATCAAAGTATGATTTTGCAGCCAATACAATCTTAAGTGTCATTGTCTTTTCCACGTATCCATTGCCTGTCGCTCCAGAATCAGAACCACCATGTCCAGCATCCATAACTACAATTCGATTATAGATTTTAGTTGGTGAATCATAGTATATATAGATGTAAGAACTTGTTTCGGAAACGGCATATGCTTTGATTACATCTTTTCTTGGTCTGATGTAGATGTATGTATATCCTGAACTATATGTAACGGAATAAGATCTGAAATACTTATCTGTTTTAATTGTGTAGTTTCCTTTTGTTGCAAAGTAATTTTTATAATTACCCTTCACTTTAATGCGAAGTCTGCGGTTACCATAGTCATCTGTTGTGGTAAATGCTCCATTTCCTAAACCAGATGGTTTTTTAATCCGAATACTGTACTTTGAACTAGATGCTTTTACTCTTGTGTTTGCACCTCCTGTATTAGAAGCAGTACTTGTGCTAGGTGTTTTAAAGTTACCTGATTGTGAAGAGCTTGACCAACTGTAAGTTAATCCTAAGTTCTTTGCAGTGAAATATCCAGGTACATAGATATAATTCTTTTTCCTGCTATAAGAATATACTCTTCTTGCTGGAGTTGGAAGCTTCGTTTTTTTACCATTTACATATGCGTATGTCTTTTCACAATACATGGTAATTTTCTTACTTCCTCGTTTCAATGTGATAGTCTTGTTTTTTGATGAATAAGAATAAGTAACACCAAGTGCTTTGTTTTTTGAATATACATAATATGCAGAGTACATGGAGGTACTTGCACGACTAAAGGATGGTGCGTATGAGGATACGCTCTTCCCGTTGACTTTAATTCCTAGACATCTTTTATATTGAGCTTTTCCTGCAATCTTTAATTTATAATTTGTTCCTGGGACTGCTTTTGATGCTGCTTGTACCTGTACATTTGTAGTTGTAAAACCTATAGCGGTTAATAGTGATATTGCTGTTAATAATTTTGTAATTTTTTTTCTATTTATCATATGTTTCACCCTTTCTATGACTCAATTGTAACAGAATTGTAACAATTGAGCAAGGGTTTTTGTAAGAAAAAAATAAGAAGCAATTCTTGTATATTAGAATTGCTTCTTATTATTAACGTTTACTTGGATACTTTGAGAATGAATTAACAATGGAATTATAAAGAGCATTTCCATATTTATCAGTATGTGTCTTCATTGATTTTGCTTCTGATGGATTGGTAATAAATCCTATCTCAGTTAATGTAGAAGCAGTTTTTGTTTTTCTAAGAACAGATAATCCAGTTCGGTTTACAAGTCCTCGATTAGCAAATCCTGTTGCAGAGACAATATAGCTATGTATTGCTTTGCTCCATTTATAGCTTGTAAGACCAGAAGAAGACTTATATCCTTTAGAGTTATATAATGTTTCTGTCCCTTTTGAAGTTTTTTGGAACGAGTTAATGTGAACACTGATGAATCGGTCTGCTTTTACATTGTTAGCAAGAGCGGATCTAGCATCAAGACTTGGATACCAATCACTTAATCTTGTGTAATAAGCTTTAATGCTGCTATTTTTATCAAATCTTTTTTTCATAGCTTGTACAATTTGAAGAGTTAATTTTTTCTCTTGTAGACCATTTCCTGTTGCACCGGTATCGGAACCACCATGACCAGCATCTACAACTACAATTTTCTTATACATGCTCTTTGGGCTTGCATATCGAACATAAATATAATTTGATGTTTGTGTTACAGAATATGCTTTGATGACACTTTTTCTTGGACGAATGTAAATTCGTGTGTAACCGTTGCTATATGTAACTTTATAAGAACGAAAGTATTTATCTACTTTTAATTTTCTGTTTTTCTTATTGCTAAAATAAGATTTGTAGTTACCTTTTACATATAGAATCAAACGTCGATTGCTGTAGTCATCATTTGTAGTAATAGAGAGAGACTTGGTAGGTTTTTTGATACGTACATTATAACCGTTAGAAGTGGCAGTCAGTTGAGTGCTTGGTCCGATGGACTTGGCTTTTGAAGATGCTGCGCCAACAGATACGGTACTAAACAGTAAAATACTGCTACATAATAATGTTGTAAGCTTTAGTAATTTTAATTTCATTTTATAATCATCCTTTCGGGTAGAATTTTAACATAATTGTAATACAAAAGCAAAGGAAAAGAGCAAACTTAAGAATTCACTCTTTTCCTAGAACTTAGTAACTTGATAAAATACCGTTATAAAATGCTTTTCCAATCGCTGCTGTGTTATTTTTCATATAGGTAGCTTCGGTCTTGTTTGTGATAAAACCAACTTCACCTAAGCTTGCAGACATCTTAGAATATGTAAGAACAGCAACACCGTTCTTTCCTGGAATTCTTTGTTGTAATCCACGGTTTGTGAATTTTGTTGTGCTTTGTAGCTTGGATTGAACAATGGTTGCCAGTCCCTTTCCGGTAAGAGTTCCTGTTTTTCCACCAGTTGGGTTGTAAAGTGTTTCTGTCCCTTTTGATGAAGCCGTTGCAGAATTAATATGAACGCTTAAGAATCTATGAGCCCCTACAGTATTTGCTAATGTATATCTAGCAGATAGTGAAGGGTAAGTATCTGTTAATCTAGTATAATAAACTTTGTAGCTTGCGTTACGATCAAAGTAGTACTTAATTTGTTTTACAATACTTAAAGTTAGATTCTTTTCATATAGTCCATTGCCAACTGCACCTGAATCGGTTCCACCATGACCAGCATCTACAACAATGATTTTTTGATACATAGATGTTGGGGCAGCGTAGGTCACATATATATAGGTAGAACCCACAGTTGTGCTAAATCCCTTAATAGAACTTGTCTTTAAATTGATATAGGTATAGCCGCCTTGGTAAGAGACGCTGTAGGATAAAGAATTACGAATGGTACGGTTACTGGAAGAATTAAAATGTGTTCGATAATCGCCTTTTATCTTTAGTCGTAAACGCTTATTATTGTAGTCATCTTCTGAAGTAATGGATGAATTACTTAAAGCAGAAGGTTTCTTTATTCGAATAGAATAATTGCTGCTGCTTGCTGTAATCTTAGTTTTTGGAGCAACTACAGTTGATGATGTAGGAGTCTTTGAGGCAGTGGTAGCAGTTGTTGTGGATGCACTTGGCAATGAAAAAATACCAGATAGCAGACGCTGATTCCATGAATATTTCAAACCTAGTTTGCTTGCCACAGCAACACCAGAAACCATAATATAATTTTTCTTTTTGCTAACAAAATATACCTTCATTGGAGCTTTGGAGAGGGTAGTTGATTTCCCATTCAAGGTAGCTTTTTTGCTATTAAGTGTCATGACTAAAGTTTTTCCACTTCGTTTCATGGTAATCTTTTTTGTTGAACTATTATACTTGTAGGTAAGACCTAGTTTTTTTCCATTCTTAGCAAGATTATATGCAGAATACATGGAATAGGATGAATCAACAAATCCTGGCATTGTACTTTTGATGAGTGTGTTTTGATATCGTGCTGCAATTGCTTTTTTAGAATATGTTTTTTGTGTATGAGTATATTTTACATTGAAATATTTGCCGGCTGGAACATCGGCGGAAACTGTTTTTGTTGTAAATAAACTAGCGAGTATGAGACTAAGGGCAAGAGTAAAGCTCATTATTTGTTTTTTTATCATATTTTACCTCCGTTATAGTATGTATATTATAGTATAAGAATGGCGAAAGGACAAGAATAATAAGAAATTGCTTGTATTTATGAAAAAAACTATTTTCAAAACTATATGAAGTATGGTATTCTAATATGTAAGTCCACTTTACTAGCGTGAAGTGAAAAAAGATTTAGGAGAAGATTATGGATGTTCAGAATCGGTATGGGCAGGGACTAGTTGATGGAATTCCCATTGGATTAGCTTATCTTGCGGTATCTTTTGCATTTGGAATTGCGGGAATGTCAAAGGGAATTCCAGTGTGGGCAGTTGTCATAATATCTGCTACATGCTTAACATCTGCAGGTCAATTTGCAGGAATTATTTCTATTGCTTCAGGAGGATCTATTGTAGAACTCATATTATCACAGATGGTGATTAATCTTCGTTATACAATCATGTCCATAGCAGTTGGCCAAAAGTTAACACAGGACACACCTGTATGGCATCGTTTTATTATGGCGTTTGGAGTGACAGATGAGGCATTTGCAGTTTCGTGTGGCCGAAAAGGTGAGATTGGATCGAGATATTTTTATGGAATTATGACAGTGATGTGGAGTGCATGGACTCTAGGTACATTTCTAGGGGCAACGGCAAGTGGAATTCTACCAGAAGCTGTGATGAATGCATTAGGACTTGCAATCTATGGAATGTTGATTGCATTAGTGATACCTCCAGCAAAGCATAATCCGCATATTGTATTGGTTGTCTTTGCAGCTGTTGTTTGTAGTTTAGTATTTCGATATGTAGAAGTATTTTCATTTATTTCAAGTGGATTTTCTATTATTATTTGTACCTTAATTGCGGCGACTCTTGGTGCATTGATTTTTCCAATCAAGGAGGAAGCAGATGAGTAAGACAAGTTTAGCAATATATATTTTTGTAATGGCTTTTTCCACATATTTAATAAGAGTGATTCCATTACTATTAATTCGAGATAAGATTAACAATCGATTCTTTCGATCGTTTTTATATTATGTTCCATATGCTGTATTGTCAGCAATGGTAATTCCAGCTGTCTTTTATGCGACCAATGATATTCGCACAGGCATTGCTGGATTTGTAACAGCCCTTGTATTATCTTATAAAGAGATGAATATGGTGACAGTTGCATGTGTAAGTTGTATTGTAGCTTTGTTTGTAGAGTTACTTATATTATAGAAGAAGGAGAGAAGTTATGAAGTGTAATTTGGCAGTAATTAAAGGTGACGGAATTGGACCAGAGATTGTATCAGAAGCAATGAATGTTCTAGATGCAGTTGCAAAAAAGTATGGACATGAGATTTCCTATAAGCAGATTCTTATGGGTGGAGCATCCATTGATGTTCATGGAATTCCTTTAACATCAGAGGCTCTTGAGATTGCAAGAAAAAGTGATGCAGTTTTGATGGGATCCATAGGTGGTAATACTTCGACTTCGCCTTGGTATCAGTTACCAGCAGATAAAAGACCAGAGGCAGGGTTATTATCTCTTCGAAAAGAATTAGGTTTATTTGCGAATATTAGACCGGCTTATTTATATGAAGAGTTAAAGAAGGCATGTCCACTTCGAGATGATATCATTGGAGATGGATTTGATATGGTCATTATGCGTGAACTGACTGGAGGGTTGTATTTTGGGGCACGTTCCACAGAGACAATTGATGGAGTTCGTGTTGCAAAGGATTCGCTGACATACAATGAGAACGAGATTCGAAGAATTGCAATTAAGGCATTTGACATTGCAAGAAAACGTAAGAAACATGTCATTAGTGTAGACAAGGCAAATGTACTTGATTCTTCAAGATTATGGAGACAGGTTGTAGAAGAGGTTGCAAAGGACTACAGTGATGTTACATATGAACATATGTTAGTTGACAACTGTGCAATGCAGCTAGTCAATAATCCAAAACAGTTTGATGTGATTTTAACTGAGAATATGTTTGGAGATATTTTATCAGATGAGGCAAGTATGATAACAGGATCTATTGGAATGTTATCTTCAGCAAGTTTAGCAAAAGGTAAGTTTGGTCTATACGAACCAAGTCATGGTTCAGCACCAGATATTGCAGGACAAGATGTTGCTAATCCAATTGCAACTATTTTATCGGCAGCGATGATGCTTCGTTATTCCTTTGATTTAGATAAAGAGGCAGATGATATGGAATTTGCGGTGAAGAAAGTCTTAGCAAAGGGATATAGAACTGTTGATATTATGTCCGATGGAATGACAAAAGTTGGAACAAAAGAAATGGGACAAAAAATAATTGAAGAATTAGAATAATATGGAGGGAAGAAGATATGAGTAATACGTATACAAATGGAGAAGAATTTGCACCACAGCGTTCGTTGTTTAATGCACTAGGATATACACAAGAGGAGATGAGAAAGCCTTTAGTTGGAATTGTTAGCTCTCAAAATGACATTGTTCCAGGGCATATGAATCTTGACAAGATTGTAGAAGCTGTAAAAATGGGAGTTGCTATGGCAGGTGGAACACCAGTTGTATTCCCAGCTATTGCAGTATGCGATGGAATTGCAATGGGTCATGTGGGAATGAAATATTCTCTTGTAACAAGAGATTTAATTGCAGATTCCACAGAAGCAATGGCTCTTGCACATCAATTTGATGCATTGGTTATGGTTCCAAACTGTGATAAGAATGTTCCAGGACTTTTAATGGCGGCAGCGCGTGTTAATGTACCCACAGTGTTCGTCAGTGGCGGACCAATGCTTGCAGGTCGTGTAAAAGGTCAAAAAACAAGTCTTTCAAGTATGTTTGAAGCAGTTGGATCTTATGCAGCAGGAAGTATTACAAAAGATGAATTAGATGAGTTTGAGAATAAGACATGTCCAACTTGTGGATCATGTTCAGGAATGTACACAGCAAACTCAATGAACTGTTTAACAGAAGTTCTTGGAATGGGACTTCGTGGAAATGGAACAATTCCAGCAGTATACTCTGAACGTATTAGACTTGCAAAGCATGCAGGAATGAAAGTAATGGAGTTATTAGAAAAGAACATTAAACCAAGAGATATTATGACAGAAAAAGCATTTTTTAATGCATTAACTGTAGATATGGCACTTGGATGTAGTACAAATAGTATGCTTCATTTACCAGCAATTGCTCATGAAGCAGGAGTAGAATTAAATCTTGAACTTGCAAATGATATTAGCAGCAAAACTCCAAACCTATGTCATTTAGCACCTGCAGGACATACTTATATGGAAGATTTAAATGAAGCTGGTGGTGTGTATGCAGTTATGAACGAATTAAATAAAAAGGGATTATTACACACAGATTTGATGACCGCAACTGGAAAAACAGTAGGAGAGAATATTGAGAATTGTATCAACATGGATCCAGAAACAATTCGTCCAATTGACAATCCGTACAGTCAAACTGGTGGTATTGCAGTATTAAAAGGAAATTTAGCTCCAGATTCAGGAGTTGTAAAACGTTCTGCAGTTGCACCAGAGATGCTTAAGATGGAAGGACCAGCAAGAGTATTTGACTGTGAAGAAGATGCAATCGAAACAATTAAAGATGGCAAAATTAATCCTGGTGATGTTGTAGTCATTCGTTATGAAGGACCAAAAGGTGGTCCAGGTATGAGAGAGATGCTAAATCCTACATCGGCTATTATGGGTATGGGACTAGGATCAAGCGTTGCGTTGATTACAGATGGTAGATTCTCAGGTGCATCTAGAGGAGCATGTATTGGTCACGTATCTCCAGAAGCAGCAGTTGGTGGACCAATCGCTCTAGTAGAAGAAGGGGACATTATTGCAATTGATATTAATGCAAATACACTAGAATTAAAGGTTTCAGATGATGAATTAAAGAGCCGTAAAGAAAAATGGCAGCCAAGAGAACCTAAAGTTACAACTGGATATTTGGCACGTTATGCGTCGTTAGTTACATCTGGAAATAGAGGAGCTATTTTAGAGATTAATAAATAGAAAGAGGGATTGGATGAAACAATTAACTGGATCACAAATTGTTTTAGAATGTTTAAAAGAACAGGGCGTTGATACTGTTTTTGGCTATCCAGGCGGATCGATTCTAAACATTTATGACGAACTATATAAACAAAAAGATTCAATTACACATATCCTAACTTCCCATGAACAGGGAGCATCTCATGCAGCAGATGGGTATGCGAGAACCACAGGAAAAGTTGGGGTTTGTTTTGCTACCTCTGGTCCTGGGGCAACAAATATTGTTACGGGAATTGCAACGGCACATATGGATTCTATTCCTATGGTTGCGATTACGTGTAACGTGGGTGTCAGTCTTTTAGGAAAAGATAGTTTTCAGGAAGTAGATATTTCTGGGGTGACAATTCCGATTACAAAACATAATTTTATTGTGAAGGATGTAGAGGACTTGGCAGATACATTACGAAGAGCGTTTCGTATTGCAACAACAGGAAGAAAAGGCCCAGTTCTTGTGGATATTCCAAAGGATGTTACAGCTGCAATCACATCATATCAACCACAAGTTCCATCAAAGGTTACAAGAATCATTGATGGAATTAAAGAGTTAGATATCAAGGAAGCCATTGACCTAATCGATGCGTCAAAGAAACCATTTATTTTAGTAGGTGGCGGAGCAGTATCTGCAGATGCTTCTGATGAGTTAAGGGAATTTGTAGATAAAGTACAGGCACCAGTTTGTGATACTTTAATGGGAAAAGGTGCATTTGATGGAACTGACCCATTGTATACTGGAATGCTTGGTATGCATGGAACGAAAACATCTAACATTGGTGTTTCTAACTGTGATTTACTAATTGCAATTGGAACTAGATTCAGCGATCGTGTATTTGGCAATCCAGATAATTTCGCAAAGAATGCAAAAATCTTACACATTGATATTGATCCTGCAGAGATTAATAAGAATATTAAAGTATATGCAAGTATAGTCGGTGATGTAAAAGCAATTTTAACAATGTTAAATCGTAGATTGAAAAAGTTAAATCATTCAGAATGGATTGAGGAGACAAAAAAGAACAAGGAAAAGTATCCTTTGACGTATGATAAATCGGTATTAAGTTGTCCACAGATTATGGAAGAAATCTATAAGAAAACCGCTGGAGATGCAATTATTACGACAGAAGTTGGACAGCATCAAATGTGGGCGGCACAGTTTTATTCTTATCATAAACCGAGAACATTTATTACATCAGGTGGACTTGGAACCATGGGATATGGATTAGGTGCATGTATTGGTGCCAAGGTGGGAAACCCAGATAAAACAGTTATAAATATTGCTGGAGATGGATGTTTTCGCATGAACATGAATGAATTAGCAACTGCATCGAGATATGAAATTCCAATCATCGAAATCATTATCAATAATTCAGTATTGGGGATGGTTAGACAGTGGCAGAATTTATTCTATGAAGAAAGATATTCTTATACGACATTAAAAGATAAAGTTGATTATGTGAAAGTCTCGGAAGGTTTAGGGGCTGTCGCATATGGTGTAACTAATATCAACGAATTTATAAAAGCTTTTGAAAATGCATTGAATGCCAAGGGGCCGGTTGTAATCGACTGTCATATTGATTCAGATGATAAAGTCTGGCCTATGGTAAATCCGGGAGGATCAATTGAAGATGCATATTCACAAGAGGATTTAAACAAAAAGGAGAAGAACTAAAATGGCAAGAGTGTATAATTTTTCAGCTGGACCAGCTGTACTACCAGAGGATGTATTAAAGGAAGCAGCAGCAGAGATGCTTGATTACAAAGGATGTGGAATGTCTGTTATGGAGATGAGTCATAGATCTCCAATGTTTGCTGAGATTATTGAAGAAGCAGAAGCAGATTTACGTGAGCTTATGAATATTCCTGATAATTATAAAGTATTATTTTTACAAGGTGGAGCATCTCAACAGTTTTCAGCAATTCCAATGAATTTAATGAAGAATAAAGTTGCAGATTTTATTATTACAGGTCAGTGGGCTAAGAAAGCGTACCAAGAGGCTTCTAGATATGGAAAAGCAAATATTATTGCATCATCAGAGGACAAAACATTTTCTTATATTCCAGATTGCTCTGATTTAGAAGTATCAGAGGATGCAGATTATGTATATATTTGTGAGAACAATACAATCTACGGAACAAAATATAAAACATTACCAAATACAAAAGGAAAATTATTAGTTGCTGATTTATCTTCTTGTATTTTGTCTGAACCTGTGAATGTATCAGATTATGATGTATTATACTTTGGCGTACAAAAGAATGTTGGACCAGCAGGAGTTGTAGTTTCAATTATTCGTGAAGATTTAATTACAGATGATGTGTTAGAAGGAACTCCAACCATGTTAAAGTGGAAGACACAAGCAGATGCAAAATCACTTTACAATACACCACCATGTTATGGGATTTATATTTGTGGAAAAGTATTTAAATGGTTAAAAGCTCAGGGTGGTCTTGAGGCTATGAAAGAAAAAAATGAAGAAAAAGCAAAGATTTTATATGATTTCTTAGACCAAAGTGAAATGTTTAAGGGAACGGTTGTAAAGGAAGATCGTTCTATGATGAATGTTCCATTTATAACAGGAAATGATGACTTGGATGCTAAATTCGTAAAAGAATCTAAAGCAGCAGGATTTGAAAATCTAAAAGGACATAGAACCGTTGGTGGAATGAGAGCTAGTATTTACAATGCAATGCCAAAGGAAGGTGTAGTAAAATTAGTTGAATTCATGAAGAAGTTTGAAGCAGACAACAAATAAAGGAGAACAAAATGTATAAAGTAAAATGCTTAAATCCAATTTCTGAAAAAGGGTTAGATTTATTTACAAGTGATTTTAATGTAGTAGAAGAGTTACAAGACGCTGATGCTGTTTTGGTTCGTAGTGCAGGGATGCATGATTTGGACGTACCAGAAAGTCTTCTTGCAGTTGCAAGGGCAGGAGCGGGAGTAAATAACATCCCCCTAGATGAATATGCAAAGAAGGGAATCGTTGCATTTAATACACCAGGAGCCAATGCAAATGGTGTAAAGGAATTGGTGGTAGCTGGTTTATTACTTGCATCTCGTGGTATCATTGACGGTGCAAACTGGGTAAGAGCAAATAAAGATGATGAAAATCTTGCAAAGACAGTAGAAAAGCAAAAGAAGCAATATGCTGGGAATGAATTAAAAGGAAAGTCAATCGGTGTGATTGGTCTTGGAGCAATTGGAGTTTTGGTTGCAAATATCTGTAATCGTTTGGGAATGAATGTATATGGGTATGATCCTTATGTATCTGTTCGTTCTGCATGGAGTTTATCAAGAATGGTAAATCATAGCAGTTCATTAGATGAAATCTATGAAAAATGTGATTTTATCACAATTCATGTACCATTTATGGATGCAACAAAAGGAATGATTGATGCAGATGCAGTAAGCAAAATGAAAGCTGGAGCAACAATTCTTAATTTTGCAAGAGGAGAATTAGTAGATCAGGAAGCTGTATTAGATGGACTTGATGCAGGAAAATTAAAGCATTATGTAACTGATTTTCCTAACGCAGCAGTGGCTCAAAATGATAAAGTAATAGCGATTCCTCATTTAGGAGCATCTACAGAAGAGTCTGAAGAAAATTGTGCAGAGATGGCAGTGGATGAATTAATGAATTACTTAGAAAATGGAAATATTGTAAACTCTGTAAACTATCCAAATTGTGATTTAGGTAACATTGAATCAGGGGCACGTATTACAGTACACCATAAGAATGTTCCAAATATGATTGGACAATTAACAGCAATTATTGCTGGAGAAGGATATAATATTGTAAACATGTTGAATAAATCAAAAGGTGAATGGGCATATTCAATTTTAGATATTGAAAAGAAACTTGGTAAGAACATTGTAGAAAAAATGTCTGAAATCGATGAGGTTATTAGAGTTAGAGTACTTTAGAGAGAAAAGGAGAAAATTATGAGTAATAAATTAAAAGTTGGAATCCTTGGAGCCACTGGTATGGTTGGACAAAGATTTATTTCATTGCTAGAGAATCATCCATGGTTTGAAGTTACAACATTAGCTGCGAGTCCAAGATCAGCAGGTAAATCATATGAAGAAGCTGTTGGTGGTAGATGGAAGATGACAACACCAATGCCAGAAGCAGTAAAGTCTATGGTTGTTAAAAATGTAAATGAAATAGAAGAAGTTGCAAAAACAGTTGATTTTGTTTTTAGTGCAGTTGATATGTCAAAAGACGAAATTAAGAAAATAGAAGAAGATTATGCAAAAACTGAAACTCCAGTTGTTTCTAATAATAGCGCTCATCGATGGACTCCAGACGTACCAATGGTAGTTCCTGAAATTAATCCAGCACATTTTGATGTGATTGAATTTCAAAAGAAGCGTCTTGGAACTACAAGAGGATTTGTTGCAGTAAAACCTAACTGCTCAATTCAAAGTTATGCACCATGTCTTGCAGCGTGGAAGGAATTTGAACCAGTGGAAGTCGTTGCTACTACATATCAGGCAATTTCAGGTGCAGGTAAAACATTTAAGGATTGGCCAGAAATGGAAGGAAATGTTATTCCATATATTGGAGGAGAAGAAGAAAAGAGTGAGCAAGAGCCTTTGCGTGTTCTTGGTAAAGTAGAAGATGGTGTGATTAAGAAAGCAGATGCTCCAAAGATTACATGTCAATGTATCAGAGTTCCAGTTTTAAATGGTCATACAGCAGCTGTATTTATTAAGTTTGCAAAGAAGCCTACAAAAGAGCAGCTAATTGAAAAGTTAGTAAACTTTAGTGGGATTCCTCAGGAATTAGAACTTCCAAGTGCGCCAAAACAATTTATTCAATACTTAGAAGAAGACAATCGTCCTCAAGTAAGAGAAGATGTTGATTATGAAAATGGAATGGGAGTATCAATTGGAAGATTAAGAGAAGACAGTATTTATGATTATAAATTTGTCGGTCTTTCTCACAACACAGTAAGAGGAGCAGCTGGTGGAGCCGTTCTTTGTGCAGAAACTTTAAAAGCAAAAGGATTTATTACAAAGAAATAAAAATAGATTTAAAGGAGACACGTAAGTTATGATGAATTCTACGTATTTTCAGGAAATAGCAACATCCTATGTTGGAAAATTATCAGATTTTGCAGGTGATTTATTTGTTGCGGTAGTTATCTTAATTGTAGGATTGAAATTAACAAAATGGATGATTTCAATTGTAAAAAAAGGATTAGAAAGAAAAGATGTAGACTATGGATTTATTTCTTTTGCGTGCTCCTTTTTAAAGATTACATTACGTTGTATTGTTGTTTTTATGGCAGTCGAGAAACTAGGAGTTCAGGGGTCTACGATTGTAGCACTGCTGGGTTCTGCAGGTGTTGCCATTGGTTTGGCACTTCAGGGAAGTCTCTCAAATGTTGCAGGAGGGGTTTTGCTTCTGGTTCTAAAACCTTTTCAGGTTGGAGACTATATTTTAGTAGAAGGAAGTGGATGTGAAGGAACTGTAGTTTCTTTAGATATCTTTTATACAAAACTCGAAACTGTTGATAATCGTGTCATAGTAGTTCCAAATAAAACCATGGCAAACAGCAATCTTATTAACAACACAAAACAGGAAAAGCGTTTAATTGACTTGAAAATTGGTGTTTCTTATGAGAGTGACTTAAGTAAAGTGAAACAAATGATTTTTCATGTTTTAGAGCAAGAAGAACGATTAATCTTGCCAGAGGAAACAAAGGTATTTGTCAATGAACTTGGCAATAGTGCTGTTATTCTTGGTGTTCGTGCTTGGGTAAAAACAGAAGATTATATGCCAGTAAAATGGCATTTGCTAGAACAGATAAAATTAAAATTTGATGAGGAGAATATTGAAATTCCTTACAATAAACTAGATGTTACAATATGTAATTCATAACAAAAAAAGATGGAAATTATTCCATCTTTTTTTTTATGATATCTTTTAGTTTTTCTAGATATTCTATGATCAATGTTTGCTTTTTGTAGATAAGGAAACAAAGAATGATTAAAATTCCCAAAGGGAAAATAAATTGAAGTATATGAAGCCAATGATCGGCTGTGGTGCTCCCAATATAGTCAGCTTTAAAAGTATCAGAAGAAAGATTGTATGAGTCAATAGATTGTACAGTGTCATTCGCAGAAATATAATTTGCAAATTCTTTGTGAATTACATTTTTGCTTTTTTGTTCTCTCTTATAATTTTTGCTATTCATAGAAATAGATTTGGTGTCTTCCGAGCTAATGGAAATCAACTGGAATTTACCGCGAATCTTGTTGTTGTTTCCTAACAGAGAAAAGTTAAAAGTTAAATTTGATTGTTTTCCCTTAAAAATAGAATTCCTTGATTGATAATCTATGGAACAGTTTGAGAAAACAGACTTTAAATCAGCATTACAATTCTCAACAGTGCCACTTTGCTTGAATATAACTGTAGCACTATTTTTGTTCTTTTTTGATGTTACAAAGGAAAATGTATTGCCAGCAAAACGAGATATCATTTTGTTTAATTCCTTTTTTGAATAATTATCTGCAAGTTGGAACTGGTATATAACTTGCAGATTCTCTTTGTTCTTATAAATAGAAGTAATTTCATAGGACTTAACTATTATCTGATTTTTACAAGTAAATGTAACTTTTGGTTTCGCGTTAGTACTTTGTAGTAGTTCTTTTGTTTTTTGATTTGCAGTCACAGAATAGGTTGAAGATACATTCCCTGATTTGTCCGCAAAATTAGTAAAATCCAATTGTTCATCAAAGGCTTCCTGATAAGAAAAAGGAGATGCTTTTTTTTCTTTTAAGGAACTTTTGCCAAAGGAGATGTTAGAATGAAGTACCTTCCGTGTGACAGCACATAAATCTGTAAAACTGTCTGCAGAAAATGAAACATGAAGGGTTTTACCAGTATCATTGGAGGTCCAATCAATGGAGGTTCCTTTTATATTTTCAAAGTATGAATTAATAGAAGATCGATGCTGTTCTAATGTTGCTTCAGGTATATTGAAATCAATGGTTCTTTCGTATGTATGATTTTCTTTTTGCGTTGTTTGAACATGGATAGAATCAATCTTTTCATAAGCAAGGGTATTTACAGAAATCTTGTTCTCAGTGGAGTATTCATTTCCATCAAAATAAAATGAAGTTTTTTTCAAATTCCACAGATCATCAGAATGTTCTTTGTCTACATATCCCTTTTCATAAAAGGCGGTGAAAAGCCAAGCCATTAAATCCTTAGAAGTAAAATTCTCTTCATACCTAATTCCGTGGACAAATGGTGAAGAGGAGTACTGATAAGTTATCTTTGGAGAGAAGTTTAACAAAGCATCTAATTTCTTTTTGTAGTCTGATTTCGAAGTAAAATTCAGATAAAAAGTATAAGTGTATGTATTATTCGTCTCTTTTTTTGTATAAGAAAGAGACGATGGACATGCATCTTTGATGATTTTTTCTAAAGCATTTGCATTCCCATCAAAAGAACTTTGTAAATCAGAAATACGAATGGAACAAGACATGGTTCTTGTTCCAGCAAAATTCGTATTTAGTTTCAATTTACTTGTCAATTCAATCCCACAGCCTACCAATAATATAAGAGATAGAATCAGTGGAAGTAGTAGAAACTTTTTTTTCATAGTATTATCCTAATCTAGAGTGCTTAGATAGTGTTCGTTGATTGAAATTACCTGTTTCATTGCATCCTCACCAGGAGCACCAATGGTATTTCTCTTTTCAACACATGTTTTCATAGCAATTGCTTCATATATATCATCTTCAAAAGCAGGGCTGATTTCCCTGTATTCTTCTAAGGATAAATCATCTAAAGCAATATTTTTATCGATACAAAGTAACACAAGTTTTCCAACAATACCGTGGGCATCTCTGAAAGGAACACCATGGTTTACTAGATAGTCGGCTGCATCTGTGGCGTTTGTAAATCCGTTTTTTGCACTTGCTTCCATATTGTCTTTATGGAAAGTCATAGTCTGCATCATTCCATTAAATAACTTGATACATCCTTTGACGGTATCAATAGAATCAAAGGTTAGTTCTTTGTCTTCCTGCATATCCTTATTATATGCAAGAGGAATACCTTTCATAGTTGTGAGGATTGATGTAAGGGAAGCATATACGCGACCGGTTTTACCACGAACTAATTCAGCAATATCTGGATTCTTTTTTTGTGGCATAATACTGCTTCCTGTACTATAGCTGTCATCAATGGAAATAAATTGATATTCGTTGGAGTTCCAGATAATAATTTCCTCACAAAATCTACTTAGATGAACCATGATGGTAGACAAAGCAGAAAGAAGTTCAATCACATAGTCACGATCTGAAACAGAATCCATACTATTTAAAGTAGGACCAGAAAAATCTAAAAGACTTGCAGTCAATTCACGGTCTAGTGGATATGTTGTTCCAGCTAAAGCACCAGAACCTAGAGGACAGTAGTTCATACGATTATAGATATCACATAATCTAGAATAGTCCCTTTTAAACATCTCCATATAAGCACCTATGTGATGAGCTAAAGTAACTGGCTGAGCTTTCTGCAAATGTGTAAATCCAGGCATAAAAGTATCAGTATGTTCTTTCATTAGTCCGTGTAAAGTTTCCATTAGCTCTTTTAATAGTTCTTTTAGCTCTACAACCTCATCGCGAGTATAAAGTTTCATATCAAGTGCAACTTGATCATTACGACTTCTTCCAGTATGTAATTTCTTTCCTGGATCGCCAATACGGTCAATTAAATTTGCCTCTACAAAGCTATGAATATCTTCGTATTTACTTGTGATTTCGATTTTGCCAGATTCAATATCTGCCAAGATACTATTAAGACCATCGATGATTTGAACTTTTTCTTCATTGGTTAGAACACCAACCTTTGCAAGCATTGTTACATGGGCAATACTCCCACGAATATCCTGACGATAAAACTTTTGGTCAAATGAAATTGATGCGTTAAAATTATATACTAGTTGATCTGTTTCCTTTGTGAAACGACCACCCCATAATTGTGCCATAATATATTCCTCATTTCTAAAATTAATTTTTACATATACTTTTTTATTTTACACTAAATACTATAAAAAATAAACACTGAATATAAGAATAAATCAAGAGATACTAGAACATAATAAGAAAAAACAGGTAGGTTGATTATGATTACATCAAAAATAGAAAAAGAAGTTATCTTATTTGCTCTTGGCGGTATGTCATATTTTATTTTGGAAATTATTGTGAGGGGATATTCTCACTATACCATGTTTTTATGTGGAGGCCTATGTTTTTTATCGTGTGGAAAACTAAATGAAAAGGCACATGGAAAGATTAGTTTTGTTGGTCAAATGGTCTTGTCATCCATAATTATTACAGGAGTAGAACTAGTCACTGGTATTATTGTGAACTTATGGTTGAAATGGGATATCTGGGATTATTCAAATATGCCATATAATTTTATGGGTCAAATATGTCTTTTGTACTCAATATTTTGGTTTTTTATTTCAGGGATTATTATTTTAATGGATGATTATCTTAGACATATATTGTTTCATGAAAAAATGGAGCATTATAAAATATGGTAAAAAAAGAGATTGCAAAAATGCAATCTCTTTTCTAATAAAATTCTATAAGAATTGACGTCTTTCTAATGCTAACAATACGTCACGACCTTCTTTGACACCTTCAATTATACGACGAGTCTGAGCACTGTCTCCAATATTGAGAACTTCGATTCCTTCCATGATGAAGTGATCATATAATTCACGAAGAGAAGGAGTTGCTGACTGCATTCCTAAACAAATGAATCCGTAATCGAAGTCTAAATCTAATTCTTGATAGTCATGCTTTACAATAAAGCTATGTTCTTTGACTTCAAGAAGAGTAGCGTTTGGATATTGAGTTACATCGTACTTCTTAAGCATATCATTGGCACCAGTTTTAGTGATAATATCTAGCCCTTCACCGAAATGTCCCTTTTGCTCTACAATTGTTACATCAGCATGTCTTGGTGCAAAAAATTCCACAACATCTAATCCAACGTTTCCTCCACCAATGACGACGACTTTTTTACCAGTTAAGTCTTCAGGGAAAGAATCAACACTGTCTACTAAATCAAAGATTGTCAAGGCATTCTTTGACTTGATGTTTTCTGATAAACCTTTAATTGTATCGGGTAGGCGAGGAGTAGATCCCGTAGCATTCACTACTAAATCAGGTTTGAAGCCATCTACAAAATCAGCTGTTGCCTCTACATTCTTACATATAAATAAATTCTTTAATTCACTGGCACGTTGTTCTAAGTATTTAGGGAAATATCCTAAACGCTTTTTATTTGGCATCTTACCAACACGCCGGGCAAGTCCACCAAGATGTGCAGTTTTCTCAATTAAGATTGTTGTACATCCAACTTCAGCAGCTGTACATGCAGCTTCTAATCCAGCAGTACCACCACCAATAACAACTACATTACAAGGTTTTGTAATCTTTTCTGTCTTATGTGTATCACCATCAACGATAGATGGATTAATAGTGCAGCGAATTGGGTCATTCCCAAGAGTTGCAGTACATCCATTGTTACATGAAATACATCGGTTAATATCATCAGTATTACCAAATTGAACTTTGTTTACCCACTCAGGATCAGCAATCAATCCACGACCAATGGCAATGAAATCTCCACGACCATCTTCAAGAATCTTGTTTGCAATTTCAGGTTCACGAATGTTACCTTCAGCAGTACAAGGTTTTCCAGTTTTGTTACGGATAGCTTCTGACATATATGCTTTCCATCCATCTGGAAGATAATCTGCAGATAATTGATATTGAATAGAGCAAGTCAATCCTGATGAAACAGAATATACATCTACATATTGATCATAGTATTGAATCATCTCTAATGTATCGTCTAATGTATTCCCACCCTCTGCTAATTCATCTGCACTGATGCGTAGGAATATAGGAATGTTTTCTCCAACAGCTTCATGTACAGCTTTTAGTACCATTGCGACAATACGAGCACGGTTCTCCATAGAGCCACCAAACTCATCAGTTCTGTCGTTCGTAAGAGGGGATAAAAACTGATTCAAAAGATAACCGTGTCCTGCCTGAATTTCAACGGCATCGAAACCAGCGGTTATAGCACGTCTTGCGGCATCAGCGAACTTTTGTACAATGACGTCTATCTCATCTTTAGTTAATACACGTGGGATATCACCTCTTTCTCGAGATGGAATATCAGAAGCAGACACTGGCTGAATGTTTGTGTAAGTTGCTTCACATGCAGAGCCACCATGATTTAAACAAATGGAAATTTTTGCTCCATATTCATGAACTTTATCACATAGTTTATAAAGACCGTGAATATAATTATCATGGTCAATTCGTAGTTGAGCAGTACCTAAAGATCCTTGAGGAGAGGCAATGCTTGCTCCTTCTACTGTAATTAATCCAGTTCCACCTTTGGCACGTTGTCTATAATAATTAATTAGCTTCTCGCTAACTTCACCGTTGTGTTCTGCAAAATTTGTTCCAATTGGAGTCATGACAATACGATTCTTAAGGGTCATTGACTTGATTGTAAATGGTTCAAATAATTTACGAAAATTTTTTGCTGCCATAGTTAAATTCCTCCATATCTTTCTAAATAACAATAAATCAATTATATCAAAACGTGTATACAAATGCAATGACTTAAAACACATAAAAATTTATAGAAATAGATGAATTGATAAAATCTATACATACAATTTACATAATCAATGGATTCTCTATTTGAAATATGTGTGTTACAATGTATTTAATATGAAGAAGGAGAAAAAATATGGGTATATTAATTCAAGAGACAACAAGAGAAGAAAGAGAGCAAATTGTAGCAGAATCAATTGGAAATATTGATGCAACCTGTGATGGCTGTGCATCAGGAATTATAGAAATGTATCAAGATTATATAGAAGGAAAGAAAGAGTTACGTGAAATTAACATGGAGTTTAATGCCAAGTATGTATCTGGCTCACAAGGGCCACAATAATTTAGCAAAAATATACAAAAAACACGCGAATTATGTTATAGTATTGATAGACGTTTTTTATTGATTCGAAGGAGAAATACTATGAACTTAAATCATTTACAATATTTTAGAGTACTCGCAAAAGAAGAACATTTTACAAGAGCAGCAGATATGCTCTCGATTACCCAGCCAAGTTTAAGCCATGCTATTTCCAATTTAGAAAAAGAACTAGGGGTTATGTTATTTGAAAAGATTGGGAGAAATGCAAAATTAACCAAATGTGGAGAATTGTTTTTACGTTATGTAGAGCAGTCTTTGGAGATGCTTGAAGAAGGTGAAAAAGTAATTAGTGAGGTGTCAGGTCTTTCTGGGGGGTATCTGGATATTGGGTATATTTATACTCTTGGAAGTCACTTTATACCAAAAAATTTAAAGGGATATTTAGATGAAAGAGAAAATAAACATATTCATTTTTCCTTCGGACAGGGAACGACCACCGATATTTTAGAAGAACTTAAAAAAGGCAAATATAGAATTGCATTTACTTCTTATCAAAAAAATGAACCAGATCTTGCATTTTATCCAGTTGCAGAAGAGGAATTGGTTATTATTACACCGAGAAATCACGAATTGAGTCATAAAAAAGAGGTAGATTTAGTTAATGTAGTTCAGTATCCGTTTGTTGCTTATAGTAAGAGCAGTGGACTTCGACCAATTATTGAAGGCTTGTTCCGCAAAATCAGAAAACAGCCAGATATAGTATATGAAGGAATTGAAGATTCTTCTGTAGCAGGATTAGTAGCTTCAGGATTCGGAATTGCTATTGTCCCCAACTTACCATTGCTTAAAACAATGGAAGTTGATATTTTAAAGATTAGTTCACCAGAGATTGAGCGTTACATCTATATGGTAACACACAAAAAAAAGAAATTAACATTAATTGAAGAAGATTTTATTGAGTACATAAAAGAGAATAATCTTATTCAAAATAGATAGAACAATACTAGGAAAACCATAGAGAGTTTCAATAGAAATTAAATTGCGGACGACAAATATCTATGATATACTTAAACCACTTTAGCGATTTAAATGAATGAAACAAAGGAAGGTATATGAGCATGAGTAAGTTAGACGAGATAAGAGAACAGCTAGATGCCTGTGACAAGCAGATTGTAACAGTACTAGAAAAAAGAATGGATATTATTAAAGAGATTATGGAATATAAAAAGGAGAATGGACTTCCAATTCTTCAGCCAGAGCAGGAAAAGCATCAAAGAAAGATGCTAAAGGTACATGTCTCTGAGAATGAATACAAGGATGAGATTTTAGATATTTTTAAATATATTGTTGAGAATAGTAAGAAGATTCAGGCAAGAACCTTGTTTGATCATAATATTTTGTTAATTGGGTTTATGGGAGTTGGTAAGAGTACAGTATCTAGTTACCTAAGTAAAATCCTCGCACTTAATGAAGTTGAGATGGATCAGGTAATTGTGGACAAAGAAGGTATGAGTATTAATAAGATTTTTGAAGAATATGGTGAAGAATATTTCAGAAACTGTGAAACTAATTTGTTG
Source organism: Anaerostipes sp. (assembly GCA_028704435.1). Taxonomy (GTDB): domain Bacteria; phylum Bacillota; class Clostridia; order Lachnospirales; family Lachnospiraceae; genus Anaerostipes. Next base: position 54,628 of record JAQWFL010000013.1, read on the forward strand.
ATTGAATTACAAAAAAAGAAAAATCAGATTATTTCTTGTGGAGGAGGCGTTGCCATGAGAGATGAGAATGTAAAAGAGATGAAGAAGAATGGACAAGTTGTTTTGTTGACAGGAAAACCTGAAACTATTCTAGAACGTGTCAAAGATAGTGATGACAGACCACTTCTTCGTGGAAATAAAAACGTAGAGTTTATTGGAGATTTGTTAGATCAAAGACGTCCAAAGTATACAGCAGCAGCTGATATCACAGTAAGCACAGATGGAAAATCAGTAGAAGAAATTGCAGAAGAGATTGTATATAAATTATCACATGAATAAATCATAATAGGAGGGATTTTATGCATTCATTTACACAGCACACACCAACAGAGATTGTGTTTGGAAAGAACACAGAGAGTAAAGTTGGAGAATTGGTAAAGAAGTACGGTGGAACAAGAGTATTCGTAGTCTATGGCGGGGGAAGCGTTGAAAGAAGTGGCCTCCTTGAGCGTGTGGTTCAGAATCTAAAGAAAGAAGGACTCGAGGTAGAAACCAAAGGGGGAGTAAAACCTAATCCAAGACTTGACTTTGCAAGAGAGGCAGTAAAAAAAGCAATTGAATTTAATGCTGATTTTACATTGGCTGTTGGAGGTGGAAGTGTCATTGATACTGCGAAGGCTGTGTCCCATGGAATTGCTAATCCCAATACAGATATTTGGGAATTTTGGTCAAGAACAACACCACTTACAAAGACATCACCGGTAGGAGTTATTCTTACTTTGGCAGCTGCTGGAAGTGAGACAAGTGACTCTGCGGTATTGACAAATACAGAGATTCAAATAAAGCGTGGATTGGGAACTGATTTTAACCGCCCAGAATTTGCAATTATGAATCCAGAATTAACTTATACTTTGCCAAAGTATCAAGTTGGATGTGGAATCGTTGATATTATGATGCATACATTGGATCGCTATTTTACCCTTACAGAAGGAAATCTGCTAACAGATGAGATTGCAGAAGGGTTACTTCGAACAGTCATCAAATGTGGAAGAACTGCAATTAAAGATTCTCATGATTATGATGCAATGAGTGAGATTATGTGGGCAGGAAGCCTTTCTCACAATGGACTTACTGGATTGGGAGCGGAGAAGGATTTTGCACCTCATCAATTGGGACATGAATTAAGTGCTAAGTTTGATATTGCTCATGGAGCAAGCTTATCGGCTGTATGGGGAGCGTGGGCAACTTACTGTTACCCAGTAAAAGTTAAGCGATTTGTACAATTTGCTGATAAAGTCTGGGGCGTTACAGGGGATGATCAAGAAGCAGTTGCAAAAGAAGCAATTGCAAAGACTGTTGACTACTTTAAATCTTTGGATATGCCAACTTGTTTTTCGGAAGCAGAGGAAGTTGGACTAAAAAGCGATGATGAATTAAAGCAGATGGCAGATGGATGTTCTTATGGGGGAACACGAAGCATTGGTTCATTTAAGCCATGCGATAAGGAAGATATTTACCAGATTTATAAACTAGCAAACAAATAAAGGTTGCCAAGTTTATACATTTATTATAAAATAAACTGAGATAATATTTAAGGAGGAAAGATTATGGTATCCGCAGGAGATTTTAAGAATGGGTTAACCATTGAGTTTGAAGGTAATATTTATCAAATTATTGACTTTCAACATGTAAAACCAGGAAAAGGTGCAGCCTTTGTACGTACAAAGTTAAAGAATATTAAGAGTGGTGGAGTTATTGAAAAGACATTTAGACCATCTGAGAAGTGTCCAAAAGCACATATCGATCGTAAAGAGATGCAATATCTTTATAATGATGGAGATTTATATAACTTTATGGATATGGAAACATATGATCAAATCGCAATTGATGCTGAGACTGTTGGAGATGCGTTAAAGTTTGTAAAAGAGAATGAGAATGTTACAATCGTATCTCATCAAGGAAATGTATTTGCAATTGAACCACCAATTTCAGTAGAATTAGTTGTTACTGAATGCGAACCAGGTGAAAAGGGAAATACTGCCCAAGGTGCTACAAAGCCATGTGTCGTTGAAACTGGTGCTACAGTATACGTTCCATTGTTTGTAAACCAAGGAGATGTTCTTAAAATCGATACAAGAACAGGTGAGTATTCATCACGTGTATAATTACTTGAATTAAAATTATGATTAAGTGCTCAGCATTCGTTGAGCGCTTTTCTATTTTTAATAGAGAAGAAGCAAGATACTGGAGGTAGAAATGGATTTAGTTATTGGAATTTCAGGGGCCAGCGGAGTCATTTATGGGGTTCGTCTATTAGAGGTTTTAAAACAGATTGAAGATGTAAAAACCCATGTTATATTAAGTGAGTATGCATGTAAAAATCTTGCTATTGAAACAGATTATACCATTGAACAAGTAGAGGCTTTGGCAGATGTATGGTACGATAATCATGATTTGGCAGCGTCTGTTTCAAGTGGTTCATTTCCAATAGATGGGGTTATTATTCTTCCATGTAGTATGAAAACACTTTCTAGTGTGGCAAATGGATATAGTGATTGTCTTATGGTTAGAGTATGTGATGTGGCATTGAAAGAGCAAAGGAAGTTAGTGATGTGTCCAAGAGAGACACCACTAAGTGCAATACATCTTGAGAATATGTTAAAGCTTTCAAGGCTGGGAGTATCCATGATTCCACCAATGCCTGCATTTTATAATCATCCAAAGGATTTAGATGATATGATTCATCATCATATTATGAAGGTGTTAGATCAATTGGGATTGTCCTATGAAGGTGGAAAACGATGGAAAAAGTAAGTATAGTAAAAGAGGAAAAACAAAATATTCAGATTGAGTTTTCCCTGTTTTCTATTGGGGATGATTTTTTAGTTGTAGTAGAAGGAGGAGATGTTTCTCATATTGGAGCTGTTACACTGGGAAATCAAAAAGAGGAGATAACAAGCAAGCTAAAAGGGCACAAGGAACATATAATTACACATGATATATTTCATATTTTAAAAGAAGGTGTACGTGGAAATATTCTTGTGTCTGGAGGGATTCATATTGATCATATTTCAATAGAAGAGATACAATTAGTACAAGAAATGTGTCAAGATGGGGCAAGTAAGGTAAATAAAATATTAAAGGAGATTACAAATGATTGATGATTTAAGAAGCGCAATTGATGAATTGAAAAAGCATGAAAAACAGATTGCATATACAAATACACCGGTGGATTCTCATGCGGAAATTTCGGGATTGTATCGTTATATTGGAGCCGGTGGCACTGTCATGCGTCCAACAAAAGAAGGACCAGCTTTGATTTGCAATAATGTAAAAGGATTTGAAGATAAAAGTGTATTAATTGGATTGCTATCTTCTCGTAAAAGAGTTGGATATTTATTAGACTGTAAGCCAGAAGAATTAGGATTTAAGTTGAAGGATGCGGCGCTGAATCCCATTATGCCAATCGTGATTCCACAAAGTGATGCTAAGTGTCAAGAGGAAGTGTATTATGCCAATGAAGAAGGATTTGATATTCGAAAAATTCTTCCGGCACCCCAGAATACGGAAGAAGATGCAGGACCATATATAACAATGGGGATGTGTTATGCTTCAGATCCAGATACAAAAGAGGGAGATGTTACTATCCATCGTTTGTGTCTACAGTCAAAGGATGAAATGACAATGTTCTTTACCCCTGGAGTTCGTCATTTAGATGCTTTTCGTAAAAAAGCAGAAGAGACAGGAAAGAATCTTCCAATTAGTATTAGTATTGGGGTAGATCCTGCCATTGAAATTGCATCATGTTTTGAACCACCTACAACACCTCTTGGATTTAATGAATTATCCATTGCAGGGGGACTTCGAAATACCCCAGTGGAATTGGTAAAATGCAAATCTGTTCAGGAATATTCTATTGCAAATGCTGAGTTTGTGGTAGAGGGTGAATTGGTTGCCGGAAAGAGAATCCAAGAAGATATGAATACAAAGACGGGAAAGGCTATGCCAGAATTCCCAGGTTATACAGGTGGATCTGCAGGAGAACTTCCAGTAATTAAGGTAAAAGCAGTGACTCATCGAAAGAAACCTATCATTCAAACATGTATTGGACCAAGTGAAGAACATGTAAGTATGGCAGGGATTCCAACAGAAGCAAGTATTCTTATGATGACAGAAAAAGCTATGCCAGGACGAGTTAAGAATGTATATGCACATTCTGCTGGTGGTGGAAAATATATGGCTGTGTTACAAATAAATAAGAGTATGCCAAGTGATGAAGGAAGACAAAGACAAGCTGCATTAATTGCATTTTCAGCGTTTTCAGAATTAAAACATGTTATCTTAGTTGACGATGATGTAGATATTTTTGATACCAATGATGTACTTTGGGCGATGAATACTAGATTTCAAGGAGACCAGGATGTGATTACGATTCCAGGTGTTCGATGTCATCCACTAGATCCAAGTCAAGGACCAGAATATAATTCAGCACTGACAGATCGTGGAATGACATGTAAAACAATTTTTGACTGTACTGTTCCATATCATTTAAAGGATAAGTTCCAAAGATCCAAATTTAAGGAACTAAATCCTGACAACTACAAAATCGAATACTTTAAAAGTTAGACAGGAGATATTATGACTCAAAAACAAAAAGGTGTTTTCTTCATTATCATATCAGCATTTTGTTTTGCATGGATGAATGCCTTTGTAAAGCTATCAGGAGATTTACCATCCATTGAAAAAAGTTTCTTTCGCAATTTAGTAGCACTTATTTTTGCATTTATATTAATATGTAAGAGTGGAGATGGATTTTCCTTTAAGAAGGAGAATCTTTCATGGTTTATTCTTCGTTCTGTGGCAGGAACACTAGGGATTTTTTGTAATTTTTATGCAGTGGATCATTTAGTATTATCAGATGCATCAACATTAAATAAATTATCACCATTCTTTGTAATTGTATTTTCATTTTTGTTACTAAAGGAACGAATTACAATTCCCCAGGGAGTGTGTTTGATTGCAGCTTTTATTGGAAGTATGTTTATTGTAAAACCTAGCTTTGCAAATGTATCCTTTATACCAGCTTTGGTTGGATTTATGGGCGGATTATTTGCAGGGGCAGCATATACATGTGTTCGAAAATTAGGTCTTAATGGTGAGAGAGGTACTTTTATTGTGTTCTTCTTTTCTACATTTTCATGTATTAGCTGTATTCCATTTATAGTAGCAGACTTTCATCCTATTTCCTTGCCCCAGTTAGGTTATCTTATTATGGCCGGACTTGCAGCTTCAGGGGGACAGTTTGCAATTACCAAGGCATACACTTGTGCACCAGGAAGAGAAGTGTCTATTTATGATTATACACAGATTATATTTACAACTATGATTGGATTCTTCTTATTTGGGCAAGTTCCAGATGGATTGAGTTTTGTAGGATATATTGTTATTGTAGTGGCAGCAGTTTCTATGTTCTTGTACAACAATAGGCAAGGAGAGAAAATTGATTAATTAAGAGAGGTGGAATTGCGTGAAATCTCAAATAAAGATATTAATAAAAGCTATATTGGGTTTGCTTATTTCCATTGTTTTGGTTGGAATTTACTTGATTTTTAGTCTTACAATCACAGAATATAAGCCAAAACAAAAGGAAAAAATAGAGATTAAAAATATATCTAGTAAATCCATAGAAAAAGGACAGAAAATCTCTCTTCTTACGTGGAATGTTGGATATGGAGCATTAGGAGATTATGCGGATTTTTTTATGGATGGTGGAACAAAGGTCACAACCTCAACAGAATCTCAAGTAAAACAAAATATAAAGAAAATTACGTCTGATATTGGAAAAATGAATCCTGATATTATGTTTTTGCAAGAAGTTGATGTAAAATCAAAGCGATCCTACGGTATAGATGAAAGAGCTTTTTTAAGCAGTAGATTACCTCAGATGGAACATACATTTGCCTATAATTTTAAAACCATGTATGTACCATATCCAGTGCCAGCTATTGGACAAGTTGGTAGTGGAATTCTCACCTTTAGCAAGTACCACACTACATCATCAACGAGAATGAAGCTCCCATGTCCATTTACTTATCCTACAAGAATTGCCAATTTAAAACGATGTCTTATGGTAAATCGAATGAAAATAAAAGGAAGTAATAAAGAACTTGTTCTAGTAAATTTGCATTTGGAAGCATACGATTCTGGGGAGGGAAAAGCAGTGCAGACAAAAATGCTAAAACATATTTTAGAAAAAGAGGAGTCTGCAGGAAACTATGTGATTGCAGGTGGGGATTTTAATCAAACATTTTCCAATGTGGATCATAGCGCCTATCCAGTGATTTCAAAGCATATGTGGAAAGCAGGTGAAATAGAGACAGCAGATTTTAGTGATGCTTTAAGCTTTTATATGGATACCAAAGTACCTTCCTGTCGTTCCCTTGATCGACCCCTTCCGAAAAATGAGACAAGTAAGTTCCAATATTATATGATAGATGGATTTATAGTATCTTCAAATTTAAAGGTGAATAAAGTAGAAACAAAGGACTTTCAATTTAAGAATTCGGACCACAATCCGGTTTATATGGAAGTAACATTACATTAAGAAAATAAATGCAAATATTGACAAAAATAAAGAAAGATGGGATAATAAGGGTATCTAGTAAAATACAATTCTATGATCTCATCTTTTTTCATATCTAAGTATTTAAAATTCTAAGAAAATTTCTTCCTTCAGAATATCAGTCAGTGATATAGTTAGGAGGAAATTTTTTCGTATAAATGGGTACATGAAAGGAATATAACAAATCTTTCATCTTAGGATTGAAAGATTTGTATCGAATACATTATAATGTTAATAAATAATAGTTTTTGTTATAAAGTCTATTGATGCATTTTACATAACCAACGGGTAGAAAAAGGAGAAGATATGACACATTTAGAAGAAGTAAAAGAAATAAGAAGTGAAAAAGATGGAGTTCATTATAATTGTGCCCAGGCGATTTTAATGACATATGCTGATGAGCTTGGAATGACAAAAGAAAAGGCAAAAGATCTTGGGAATTTCTTTGGGAGAGGAATGCTTCATGGGTCTTCTTGTGGAGCTTTAAGTGCAGTCTTTATGATTCTTGGAATACAGGGATATGACAAACCAGAAGCAGCAAAAATTCTTACGGAATTTAAAAAGAAGCATAGTTCCACCGAATGTATTGACTTGATTCAAGAAGCTAAAAGACTTGGAATTGTAAAACGAGAACATTGTGATCAGTTGATTTTTGAGATGACAGAGGTAGTTGATCAGGTGTTAAAAAAACAAAAAGAAGAGAATGAAGAATAACTTAGTAAGGAAAGATAAGATGTATAAAGGGAGAGAATATGGGGGAAAGGTTTAATTTCTTAAATCGTTTAAAAGAACCGGTTGTTTTAAAAGACGACCATGATACAGAGAAACAATTGGATGAATTAAAGGCACTTCTACCACGAGTAAATGAAGAGGGTAGAGAGATAATAGAAAAAGATATCAAGAAATTAGAATATGGGATTGTTGGGGAAAAACAAATTTTGTTTGAATTAAAAAACAGCCATATGCCAATGTATATTATTCATAATTTGTATTTGTCAGATGGAGAGCAGCAGGCACAGATTGATTATTTAGTTGTAACCAAGAAGATTTGTTTTGTCATTGAATGTAAAAATCTATACGGTGATATTGAGATTAATGAAAAGGGTGAATTCATTCGTAGAATTCAGTTTGGGAAGTATTATAAAAAAGAGGGAATTTACTCACCAATCACACAAAATCAAAGACATATGGAGTTATTAAAGAAGATAAAAAGCGAGAATAAAACTAATATTTTTTTAAAAGTAATGGGGAATATGGGCTTTGATGATTTTTATAAGTCAGTAGTTGTGCTTGCAAACCCAAGTACAGTATTAAAAGATAAAAAGGCACCCAAAGATATTAAAAAGCAAGTAATTCGAGGGGATCAGCTTATAAAATATATAAAAGATAAAGTGAAAGAATCCAAAGAATTTGCCAATTCAAGTGACGGAATGGAAAAGTGGGCAACTAACATTTTAAAATTGGATACGCAAAAACAAATGGATTATACTGCTAAATATATGAAATACATAGGCGCAAATGATAATGATTTAAAAAATAGTTTAAAAAAGTATCGTTTGAATAAAAGCAAAGAAGAAAACACAAAGGCATACATTATATTTACAGATAAGCAATTGGACGCATTGATTGATAAGAAACCGAAAAATAAAGATGAATTATTACTTGTCTCAGGATTTGGAGAAAAGAAAATAGAGAAATATGGGGATGATATTTTAGAGGAAATAAGAAAACACGCATAATAATCATACGTGTTTTTCCTACTCTTGATTCTTGTATAAAGTTTTTAAAATCTCAAAAGCAATTTTTTGATTGTTTTTGTCTAACATACCCCAGTAAGTAAGAATTCTTTCCTGATCTCTATCAAGAGCCGGCGGTAAGGGAGTTTCTATGTCAAAAAATTCTGAAACAGTGATTCCGAAGCCATCACACAATTTAAAGAGTGTTGGAAGTGATGGAAGATTATTGTTTTTGAACATTGATGCTAGAGTTGAATCAGCAATACCTGATTTTTTAGATAATTGGTAACGACTCCATCCATTTCTTTTAATTAATTCATTAATTCTATTTAATACATGTTCCTCTGTCACAATATCCTCCTTTACCGCGTTTGATATGTCTATAGTTTAACGCGTAAATAAGAAAGAAGTTAGAACGAAGATACATGGTTGTAATAACGAAAATATAACGAATATACGATGTAAAATAAAATTTGCAGAAAAAAGAAAAGGGTGAATTCAACAGCGAATCCACCCTTGTTGTATTAAAGCATAGAATCAGAAGCATGCTTTACACTAGATTGAAATTTTTGACGTGTTTCAGCGATTTTTTCTTCTTGTGCTGAAGGCGTTGGATAGTAACCTTTTGCAGCCATTAAATGAAATAAATCATTTTGAATATCGTGTTCTTTATTTAAGATATCTATCATTGTTGTGCGCACGTTTTCATGTGCACATTCATTTGAAAAAGTATTGTAATTGTCGGTTGAAAATTTGGCAGTTGCTAAAGCGTCTCCTAGAATTTCCTTTTCACTAAAATTTGAATTTTCCATAATTGTCTCCTAACCTAATAATTCATAGATGGAATTGAAATGTCCCTGGTGTTTTTGAGAAATCTGTTGAAACTTTTGGCTCATTTCATGATCGCTGGTTTGTGAAGCAAGGTTTTGATATTTCTTGACTAATAATTCTTCTTCGTTAAGTGAATCATTAATTAGCGAGAGTTCTTTTTCTGATAACTGTTCCATAAGTACCTCCTTATTTGATTTAATTAAAATGAATACTCTGTTAGAATGTGTAATTTGGAATGGAATTATTCTTTTGAAATTTCTTTATGTTCTTAATATGCTTCTTGGCTATTTGTATCATGAAAAGACGATGAAAACAATCCAAACATCTGGAAAATTAACCCTTTTTAGTTTATTCTTTATTGACATTTCCACCTTATAGATTTGCAATATTTATACTAGAAGGTAATATTAGATGTTGGTATATAAAATAAATGTAATTTAGACGCTAAAAGAAAGTAGATATAACAGCACTGGGATTCTAAAAGAAAACCTATTGAGCCAATCAGCAATGCAGAAGATATGCAAGGACGAAACGGTTGGAATAAAGACAATAGATCAGTTGTGCGAATTGTTGGACATGCAGCCAGGAAACATCAGGCGTTGAAAGGAGATACACTGTACATCACAAACCAGATAATTGGAATAATGTAATTGAAAGATGGAAAATCTAGGGACTAATATTGAGGAAATTGAAGATCGAAAGAATTATTTGAAGAAAGTGATAGTGATTTTAATAACTACATGTTTAAAATCGCAAAAAAAGCCTTTGGAGATAAAGAGCTTTCTGAAAAGAAGTGGAAGCGAATTATGAGATAAAATTATATGGAAAAATAAAATATGTAGGAAATTCCTTTGATTTATAAAATTGGTTGTAGATTTTTGTGCTAGACACTTTTTACAAAGTGACTAGCTAGTCGAACATGATAATTAAATTGTAGAAGAAATGAGCAATAATATAGTTTTTCTATTGTAAATGTTATATAATTATGGAGAATACTGATATTTGCAAAAGAAAGTGGGGAAATCATGAAAAAGAAACATAGGAAAATATGGATTGCATTGAATACGACGATGGCAATCCTATTAATTTTATCAATTTTACTTATTACGGCACTACGAAATGGATATGCTGTTATGATTGGTTCTAATGTTGTAGCACCTTGTGTATTGGGATGGTATAGTGTTTTGATTTCGTGGATAATATATCTAGTATGCGACCTTGGCGATAAACATGTTCTTTTGAACATTTCATTATCATTTGTGATAATGTTAATGGCAATGAAATTTATTTTATTTTATAGTGCTTTTTATATTGTGCCTAATGTTACAAGTATTTATGTAAAGGAAACAGACCAAACGTTGATTGCTTGTGAATATGAACCACGGTTTGGAGATAGTAGGGATATTGGATATATATATGAACCGATAGGATGCGGAATTATGAAAATTAGTACAGAGTATTATGCAGCTAATCATAAAGCGACAATGTTTGAAAAAGGTTACAAAAAAAGATGGGAGAATAATAAATTGGTGATAGAAATACCGACATATAAAGGTGAGCCTAATATAATAAAAACAAATATAAAAAAATAAATTTACAGAGATAGTAGTATACATGTTTGAAAGTAAAAAGAGAAGTTATGTCAAAATGATATAGCTTCTCTTTTTTGTACTCTTTAAGCGAATAAAGATACCAGATAATCAACTTGCGTTCTCATTAATGACTGTTGTTGGTAAAATTTTGCTCAAGTGTTTCGATGACATAATTAAGATTTTTATTGAGTGACTCAAAAATTTCTGCATTATCTAGTAAATTCTCAATTATTTTTTGATAGTTTTTTTCACGTTCTGACTGGCTGAGGTCACGTTTCTCTTGGGCTTTAATTATATAGAGAATTAAAAAAATTGCTATAACGGCCCATAGACCTTGTGACATTGCCAACTTCATGATTTGTTCTTCCATAATGAGGTATTCTCCTTTCCTAGTATATACAAATAAAAAGAGAATAGAGAAAAAGTTGTAAACAAAACAAATAATTTAGTTTCTATTTCATCACGTTTTTTCTTTTTAAAAAGAAAAAGTGGTGGTGAGAAATTGAAGATAAACAAGTTAATTGAAAAAATACAAGTAGGTGACAAAGAAGCAGCAAATCAGTTGATGATTGCAATGGAACCATTGATAAAGAAGTATTCGGCAAAGGTGTACTCTATGGAATTTGATGATGCATATCAGGAGTTGTCGATTGCATTAATGGAATCAATAAAATATATACGTGATACAAGTAATGAAAATGCCTGCTTATCTTACTTAAAGAAGACAATAATCCATAAGAAGATAGCATTATACAAAAAATATAAATGTATTGTAGAGGAAGAGGTGGCATGGGACAACGATAAGATATCCAATTTATCTACAATATCTTATATTTCAGATGTTGTTTTTTCATTGGATTTTACAAGTTTTCTTGAAGCGTTACCTCAAAAAGAGAGGTTAATCCTTGAATTGATTTACTATAAGGGTTTTGGTGATGCAGAGATTGCAAAAGAGATAGGGGCTTCAAGACAGTATATCAATAGAATAAAAAAGAAAATAGCCCAAAAAGCAGATTTTCTAGAGAATAAGTAATGAAACAAAATAGGTCCATATATGGTCTGCATTGGATTTTACAATCTAGTAGAATACCTTTAGGAGGGAAGATGCTATGAGAATTCAAAAGGCTATAGTAAAGCGAATTATTAATTTATGTCATGTACATAGCATAAGTTTTTATCAATTATCTATTTTATCTGCAGTCCCCCCTTCAACAATTAAAAATATCATAAATGGGAAAACAAAGAATCCTGGAATTGTTACCCTTAAAAAAATATGTGATGGACTCGGTTTATCAATTCAAGATTTTTTTGATGATTCAGTTTTTAATGATATTGAACAAGAAATTCTGTAATTGAGAAAGTGACTGAATAGTGAAAGAAGATCTAATACTTAATATTATGGGAACATCAATGGATATAGTGCTACTGTGTTATTATTCTAAGGGTAAGGAGCTGCGTTTTATCAAAATGGGGGCTTATTTTCTCTATTTTCTTTTTGGTTGTACGATTTTGATTTTTAATATATGTGAAATCCCCTTTGCTATCAAAATCAGTTATGAAATCATAGCGATATTTTGTCTCAATTTCTATTTGTATCAAGACTCTAATGTTTTACAAATTCTAAAATTAACTTTCTTATTTTTCCTTTCAATGTCTTTATGTGAATTATTTGTTGTCAGTACATCAATTTATATATTTAACTTAGATTCATTACAACTTTTTATGAACAATAAAATGCTTTCATTTCAATTGATAATTTTAACAAAGGCAATGGCATTTCTTTTGTTAAGTATTGTTTTTCAAATAAATGCTAAAAATGAAATATATCTTTCAATATCGGAAAAATGCATTTATTTTCTTCCAATTATCACGAATCTAATTTTGGATTTTAACATCATTAATACGATGGAGACATCAAAAAACAAACTTGCCACAGAATACAGTTTTACACTAATGCATATTTCTTTGGTTTCTTTAAGTTCGACATTTTGTCATATTATTCTCTTTAATTTGTATCTTAATAAACGAGCAAAAGAAAAGGAACTGGAATTTATAAGGGAACATGATGAAAAGATATTTGATTATTATCGAAGAAAATTAGAAGATGAAGAATTGATTAAGATTATGAGGCATGATTTAAAAAATCAATTGTTAGTGATGAAACATAATATCAATGGAAAGTCAGAGGAGTATATAGATAGTCTGTTAGATGAACTTTCTAATGTACGGTATGAGATTGATACTGGAAATGTATATCTTGATGTATTATTATCTGAAAAAATCAGTTGTATTAGAGAGAAGGATATTGAGTTATCTGTAATGGTTAATTATAAGGATATTGATTTCATATTAGATAGAGATGTATGTTCACTATTCGGAAATATATTGGATAATTGTATAGAAGCCGTGGAAAAACTAGAGACTAACAGATTGATTATATTTAAATGTAATATTATTCAGAATCAATTATGTATACATGCAGAGAATACGTTTAAAGACAACCCTCAAATTAAAAATGGAAGATTTGTAACAACAAAAAATAATGCAGACGGTCATGGACTAGGGATACTTTCTATAAAGAAGATTGTCTCAAACTATAAGGGTAATGTTACATTTTTGGTAAGTGACAAAAAATTTGTTGTGAATATTAATATTCCAATTTCTTATAAAGTTTAAATATTTGTGACCAAATAAGCATTGTAATACTCCAAATAAGCACAATCACTTTTATTTTTCGGACATTTGTTATTGACTAGATAATGAATGGAGGTTAAAAATGAATGTGTTAATTAATGGCTCAATACTTTTTTTAAAAAGATATATAGCTATGAGAAAAGATGATGAGGAAGTATATAGATATGGATTAGAAATACTTTATGCAACCGTGCTTGGTATCATAAGTGTTATTATAATCGGAAATATGTTAGAAAGAAAAATTGCATCATTTATTTTTTTACTTTGTTATTGTCCACTAAGATTATTTGCGGGTGGATATCATGCAAAAACTAGAGCAAGATGTATGTTGTCGTTTCTATTTATGTTTTCTATAATTTTGGGAGTGAATAGAATCTTTAATATTTTTGTGATGGAGTATATTCATCTTGCAATTGCACTTTTGTTTTATAATGTTGTCATTTTTGTGTTTGCACCAGTGGAGTCAACAAAAAATCTTTTGTCAGAGGATAGAAAGAAAAGAATGAAATTGAAGTCAATAGTTATATCGATTATTATATCAACGATGATATGGTTATTGAATTATTCTGAATCTGAATTTTTTGGCATAGCATTTTTAACCTATACATTTAGTATTTTTATTATTTTACTTGGAGCACTAAATAATAAAATGCAAACAAAATCATAGAGGAGGATGTGAAAAATGAAAAGATTAAATAGAATTGCTTTGCAAATGAGTAAATATCTATGTGCGTTATCACTTGTAGTAGCGACAATGTCAACATGTAGAGATTATTGTTTGATTATGCTATATCAACCAGATGTACCAGAAAAATTAAAAAAATAAAATGTTTCAAAGCAATGGTTTCTGCCATTGCTTTTTTAGAGAAAGGAAGCATGTGTGATGAAAGTTTGTATTTGTGATGATGAAGAAATATTTATACAAGGGTTTGAAAAATTATTACGAAAATATGTTAAGGAGACAAATTTAAAATTCGAATTTATAACATTTGCGGGTGGGAATGAATTATTGTCATACTGCAATATAGATAATGATATAGACATATTATTTTTAGATATTCGTATGAAATTATCGAATGGAATTGATGTTGCGCAGAAAATAAGAAATAGAGATGGTAATATTATTATTATTTTTCTTACTTCACTCTCGCAATATTCACTTAGCGGTTATAAGGTGAAGGCATTTGATTATATGATTAAACCAATTTCGTATAATTTGTTTAAAGAAGTTATGACTAGTGCTATTGTAGAAGCTACTAGATCAAAAGAAAAATGTCTAGTTGTAAAGAACACTGAAGGAATATTTAAACTTTGTCTTATAGAGATAACATACTTAGAAACATATAATCGTAATGTACAAATTCATCTTCAATCAGGGAAGAAGGTAATCGGATACCTGAAAATGAAGGAATATGAAAATATCTTGGATGATTCCTTTTATCGTTGCCATTCAAGCTATATTGTGAATATGAGATATATAACTTCAATAGAAAAAAATAATGTAAATATGAATATAGGCACACAAATACCAGTTAGTAGGTATAGAAGAAAAAAATTTGAAGACGCATTCACTAATTTTCTAGGAAATTCATTTAATTTATAAAAAGTGGTTTACAGATTCTTGTGATAGATACTTCTTACAAGGTGATTAGCTAATCGAACATGATAATTAAATTGTAGAAGAAAGAGGTGCTATTATGAGTAGTTATTCAACATTGAACGTTATTGAGAAGGAATACACGGGAGAGAAAAGAGAAAAAGATATGGTTTTTTCGTTTCCAGAAGTTCCGTATAGGGGCGTTCAAGTAATGCCAGATCACGAGAGCGAGGAAAGTGAACCAGCTGTGTTAAAAGTCAGTGCTAGAAGTGAATGGGGAACAAATTGAAAGATCAGCAACAGCGTTTTCGTTTGCTAACAACTGGATTATGACGATTGGAACCAACATTTATGATATTCTAAATAAAAAATTTGCGGATAAAATTCTTTATTATCCAGCGTTATCTGGAGAAATTGAAAATGCAGTGTTTCAGCCAGTAGAGATTACCAATGCATATATTCCAATTACAGTATCAACAATTACAAGTATTGATACGGAACCAATTAACAATATTGCATTTTTAAAATTAGACGAGACAGCAGATAAGCCAGCCGGATATTTAGGATTCAGATATCAATATGCAAGTTACGAAGGAGAAGGTGCAATACTTATTGGTTATCCAAATGACTTACCAGAAGATGCAACTGCAGAAATAAAAGGAAATTGTATGTATCGTGGAATGGGAAGAATCTCTATGAGCGATTATACATTGTTTGAGCATGTAGCTGATGCATCAGAGGGAGAAGAAGGTGGACCATTATACATTGTATGGGATGGAAATGGATTTGTAGTAATCGGTGTGAATGCATATCAAGGAACAGGACATAATACAGCAATTCGATTGAATCGTTTACTGTATGGAGCAATGAAATTAATTCGTGAAAATGGGGATGTATCCGTAAGATATACTCAGCCAGAGAAACCAGATGTTTCAGAATTGGACAATATCGATACTTTATATACTGCATTTGAATCATTAGGAAAATGCTATAAGGAGTATTTTGTTGAAAAGTATTCAAAAGATCCAACGATTCAAGAACTTGTTGTTGGGTGTTGTAATTATTTGAGACAATATGACTACAATGCGCCTATGTGGCAAGTGACACTTCCTTTGGGAATTGACACAGTGTTTGTTGAATACATGAAAGAAAAGCAGAAGGATGTATGCTCAAAACTTGAGAAATATATTGCAGGGGATAAAAAATTATCACTTAGAGATTCTGGACGAGGACAACTTGACCTTTCGCACTTATCGGCAACGTTGGAGGGCTATATTAGTTTAACGACACCACCAAGCTTTTGGACTGGATGGGGAGGTGATTTAGCAACAGGAATGAAAGACACAACAGATGCACTAAATTCAGAGTATGATAGTTATGAAGTATCTTTGAAAGCATATGAGACAATTGGAAATATTAAATCATCATGTAACTTTAATGATTTTTGCTGCGATTTTGATGCTATTAAGCTTGCCAAGTTAGTAGCAGAGAAAGAAGTTGTTACAATGACGGGATTAGAGTTTAGAGAGATTATAGAAGATTATTATACAAACTTCTATCAAAATAGATTTCAATATATTTTAGAAGAGTTAGGATTTACAAAAGATGTAGATGAATTAGAACTATATAAGACAGTGCTTTCCAAAATGACAGGTGTTGAAGAAAGATTGATTATGTTGGTGTTTCTAGCAAAGAATCCAACGGAGCAGGTAATTCAAAGTTGTTGTGAAGCATTTGCAAAGTATATCATGAAAGAAATATAAATAAAGAAGAAGATTTCTATGTAGAATATTACATAGGAATCTTTTTTATTTGATAGAAAAGTTCTTCCTATCAAATAAAAAAAGATTCGCGAGGATGCGATCAACTGCAACAAGGTGTATATCACTTCGTAATATAGTAGTCGGCGCACAAAGTATACAAGTCCCTCATGATTAAGGGATAAAGGGAGTTGAAGTGGACTAGTCCACTTTGCTCTAAAGAGAAATGACCAAATGAGCAATACTATAGTTTTAATATTGTAAATGTTATATAATTATGGAGAATGCTGATATTTGCAAAAGAAAGTGAAGAGATCATGAAAAAGAAACATAGAAAAATATGGATTGGGATGAATGTTATAATGCTGTTTTTGTTAGTATTATCGGTGCTACTTATGATTGTTTTTCAAGAAAGATATAATCTGTCAATGCATGGGAATATTTTAGATTTGCCAAGAGTATCTTACTGGTGTATTTTTTTTGCTTGGGTTTTATATTTAGCAAGTGATCTAAGTGAAGAACATTTTCTTATGAATATTGGAGTGTCATTTGTAGTAATGCTAATATTACGATTTTTAATCGTAGTTTTTTGGGGAAGATTTGAAGTAAATCCCAAAATTACTGATGTTTATGTAAAAGAAATAGATCAAACGTTAATTGTTTGTGAATACGATACATTATTTGATACTGATGGATATATATTTGAGCCAATAGGCTGTGGGATTGTAAAAGAGAATACGACGTATTCATTAGTTGGTAAGTACCCAACAATGTTTGAAACAGGTTACACAAAGAGGTGGAAGAATAATAAATTGGTAATAGAGATTCCCACACATAAAGGAAAGCAACCAATTATAATAAAAACAAATATAAAAAAATAAATTTGGAGAATAGTAAAAATAGTAAAAAATACAAATTTCCTCTTGACATATTTATTTTGATTTCATATAATAAATATAAATTTATCACATTAAAGTAATAAATCCTTTGAGCAAAAGTAAGTAGTTTATCATACAATCTTACAGAGAGTTGCCGGTTGGTGCAAGGCAATAGATATGAGATATACGAATGGGTTTGTGAGGAGCACAGAGAAGTAGTTTAGTAACTGTCGCCGTATTTCCTACGTTACAGGAACGGAGTATAAAAGCGAAAGCGGAGTACTTTTAAGGAGAATTTTTTTAGTTCTCAAATTTGGGTGGCACCACGATATTATCGTCCCTATATCTAGAAGTAGATATAGGGATTTTTTTATTGTATAAATCTAAAAAGCGATCACATTATAAAGGAGCAGCATCATGTTGAAACCAACAGTAGAACAGGTAAATCATTTATTAAAGGATTATAAAACAGTTCCAGTTTTTTATGAAGTACTAGGAGATGAATTTACACCAACTGGCATTTATCGTTCCATACAAGAAGAAGGAATTCCAAGTTTTATTTTAGAGAGTGTAGAGAATAAAGATCAGTGGGGAAGATATTCATTTATTGGATTAAATCCAAAATCTCAAATTAGAGTTTCAGGAAATGAAGTAAAGATAGATGAAAAGATTATTACAGTAGATAATCCTATTTCTTATTTAATAGAGCTAATTAAAGAATATGAATCTCCGGTCATAATGGATCGACCAAAGCTAACTGGTGGCTTAATTGGATATTTTGGATATGATACAATTCGCTTTTTGGAGAAGAGATTAACGAATATTCCAGAAGATGATTTGCATATGCCAGAGTGCCATTTGTGCAGATATGATGAGATTATCGCATTTGACCATTTATCAAATAAAGTTATTATCATTCAAAATATACATCGAGATGATAATTTAGAAGAAACTTATAAAAGGATAGAACAAAGAGCCTTAGACATTTTAAAATTAATTGAAAAGAGACCAGAGAAAAAAGAGAAACCTATCTTAGGGACACCAGAGGTATTGTCTAATGTAACCAAGGAAGAGTATGAGAAGAATGTGGAGACAGCAAAAGAATACATTCGAAACGGAGACATTTTTCAAGTGGTATTATCTCAGAGATTTGAGGTGACAACTGAGGTTGATCCCTTTGATGTATATCGATGTTTAAGAGCCAGCAACCCATCTCCTTATTTATATTATTTTGATTTTGTGGATTATCAGGTGGTAGGAGCTTCCCCAGAAATGTTAGTCAATGTAACCAATGGGGTTGTAACCACAAAGCCAATTGCAGGAACAGTTCCAAGGGGAGAAACAAAAGAGGAAGATGACAAGTTAGTTCGCCAGCTTCAAAATGATCCAAAGGAGAGGGCCGAACATACTATGTTAGTGGATTTAGGAAGAAATGATGTGGGAAAGGTTAGTAAGTTTGGAAGTGTGAAAGTTGAGAACTTTATGACCGTAGAAAAGTATTCCAAAGTAACTCATCTTGTAACAGATGTGCAAGGAAAATTAAGAGATGATAAAACCCCACTAGATGCATTGATGAGTGTGCTTCCAGCAGGAACTTTATCAGGGGCTCCTAAGGTAAGAGCCATGGAGATTATTGATGAGCTTGAGAATCGAAAGCGGGGAGTTTACGGAGGAACCGTAGGATATCTTGCATATGATGGAAACATTGATACTTGTATCGCAATTCGAACAGTTCTATTTAAAGATGGGGTTGGATATGTGCAGGCAGGTGCAGGAATCGTCGCAGATTCAAAGCCAGAAAAGGAATTTGAAGAGACCAAGAACAAAGCACTGGCAGTTGTAAATGCAATCAAGGAGGCGGTGACATTATGATTTTACTAATAGACAATTACGACTCTTTCACATATAACGTATACCAATATATTGGAGAATTATATGAAGATATTCAAGTAAGGCGAAATGACGAAATTACAATAGAAGAGATGAAACAAATGGATTTAGATGCGATTATAGTTTCACCAGGACCAGGATATCCGAAGAATGCAGGGATTTCAGAAGAGGTTATTCGACAATTTACAGGAAAGGTTCCAATCTTAGGTATTTGTCTTGGACATCAGGCAATTGGAGATGTATTTGGCGGAAATATCATTCATGCGAAAAAGCAGATGCATGGAAAGATGAGTTCCGTATCAGTGGATACGACAGATCCATTATTTCAGGGCTTATTATCTATTATTCCAGTGGCAAGATATCACTCGTTAGTGGTAGATGTGAAAAGTCTTCCAGAGGAGTTAGAGGTATTAGGAACGGATGATGAAGGACAGATTATGGCATTAAAACATAAAAATGCTCCAACTTATGGAATTCAATTTCATCCAGAATCTATTTTAACAGATTGTGGAATGCAGATATTAGAAAACTTTTTAGGAACAATTACAGGGTTGACATTGAATCAAAGAAAGAAGGACGAGAACGTGGAACAGACAGCAAAGGATATTCTAAAACCATATTTAGCAAAAATCGTAGAAGGGGAACATTTGACAACAGAAGAATCATATAAAGCAATGGATGCGATTATGTCAGGAAATGCAACAGAAGCACAAATTGCAAGTTTCTTAACAGGACTTCGAATGAATGGAGAAACAGTAGATGAGATTACTGGATTTGCAAAGGTTATGAGAGCCAAAGCCAAAGTTGTTTCAAATGAAACAGAAGCAATTGATATTGTGGGAACTGGTGGAGATCTTGCCAATAGTTTTAACATTTCAACTACATCTTCTTTTGTGATTGCAGGAACAGGTTGTAAAGTTGCAAAACATGGAAATCGAAGTGTATCATCAAAAAGTGGGGCTGCGGATGTGCTAGAAGCACTTGGAGCTAAGATTGGATTGTCAAGTGAAGAGAACAAAAAGTGTTTAGATGAAGTTGGAGTTGCATTTTTATTTGCACAGGTTCATCATGGTTCCATGAGATATGCAGGACCAGTCAGAGCCCAGTTAGGTGTTCGTTCTGTTTTTAATATCTTGGGACCATTAGCCAATCCAGCAATGACAAACTATATTGTGTTAGGAGTTTATGAAGAAGCATTATTAATGCCAATGGCAAAGGTAATTCAAAACCTTGGGGTGAAAAAAGCTTTGATTGTATATGGAGATGATCAGTTAGATGAGGTATCAATTTCAGCAACTACAAGTGTTTGCGAAGTAGATGGAAAGGTATTAAAATCATATCAGATTTCGCCAAAAGACTTTGGAATGAAACTTGCATCTAAGAATGATATTGTAGGTGGAACAGCAGATGAGAATGCAGTTATTACTATGGACATTTTAAGTGGAAAAGAGCAGGGAGCAAAGAGAGATATTGTATTATTAAATGCTGGAAGTGCTATTTATACCCTTGGAAAGGCAAAGGACATAAAAGAAGGCATTCAAATGGCGAAAGAATCCATTGATTCAGGAGCAGCCAAAAGGAAGTTAGATGAATTTATCGCGTTTACTAACCAGTATTAGGAGAGAACATGATTTTAGATGATATTGTAGAAAAGAGAAAAGAACAACTGAATCGAGAAAAAGAAAACTTCTCTTTAGAAGAAATTAAGAAGTTAGCTTTCAGTTCAACAAGGACATCAATTTCTTTTAAGAATGCATTAAAAGTAGATGGATTGTCAGTCATCGCGGAAGTTAAAAAAGCTTCACCGTCTAAGGGCGTGATTGTTGAAGATTTTAAACCAATAGAAACAGCAAAAGCATATGAAAATGCTGGAGCCAGTGCAATTTCTTGTTTAACAGAAGAACATTATTTTAAAGGTGGAAGCAAATACTTTGCAGATATTCGATCTAAAGTGAATCTTCCAATGCTACGAAAAGATTTTATTTTTGATGAATATCAAATCTACGAAGCAAAAGTATTAGGTGCAGATGCTATTCTTTTAATTGCGGCTATTTTAGAGGAAGAGGAGTTAAAAGACTTTTACAATCTTGGGAAGAAACTTGGAATGGATTGTTTAGTGGAAGTTCATAATGAGGAAGAATTAAAAAAAGTAATTCCTTGTGGTTGTGAGATTATTGGAATTAATAATCGAAATTTAAAGACATTTGAAGTGGACATAGAGACAACGAGAAAGTTAGCCAGTCTTATTCCATATGATGCTGTTTTAGTTTCAGAAAGCGGAATGAAAACTCATGGAGACTTTGTTAGTGTGAGGAATCAGGGAGCAGATGCTGTATTAGTTGGTGAGACCTTTATGAGAGCTGACAACATTGAGGATACCATGAAGGAGCTGAAAGAAAATTTATGAAAATAAAAATGTGCGGGCTTCGAAGGTTTCTTGATATTGAATATGCAAACATATGTATGCCAGATTATGTTGGATTTATTTTTGCAGACAGTAAAAGAAAAGTAGAAGTAGATACAGCAAAAATCTTGATTGAAAAGTTAAATAAAAATATACAAAGTGTTGGAGTATTTGTCAATGAACCCTTAGATACATTGAAAAACATCATAGAAAAAACGGACATTGATATAATACAGCTTCATGGAGATGAAACGAAAGAATATATAGAAGAAGTAAGAAGTTTTACGAAAAAAGAGATATGGAAAGCATTTCGTGTGGAAGAAAAGAGACAGATTGAAGAAGCAAATCAGTACAATGTACATAAATATTTATTTGATAGTTTTTCAAAAGAAGCTTATGGTGGAACAGGGAAAAGACTTAACCTTGAACTGTTTAATGGAGTAAAACTAGAAAAACCATTTTTTTTAGCAGGTGGATTTACTGTAGAACAAATTAATGAAGAGTTAAAGAAGACCAAGTCCTATGGAGTTGATATTTCAAGTGGAATTGAAACTGATGGATGGAAAGATTTAAATAAAATGAAACAAGTCATGGAGCAAATCAGGAGGATATCATGAACAAAGAAGGAAGATTTGGAGAATATGGAGGACAATATGTCCCTGAAATCGTAATGAATGCGGTCAATGAGTTAAATGATGCGTATAACAAATATAAAGATGATCCAGAATTTTTGGCTGAGTTACACAAGTATTATAGAGAGTATGCAAACAGACCATCGCTTCTTTACTATGCACAACATATGACAAAGGATTTAGGTGGAGCTAAGATTTATTTGAAAAGAGAAGATTTAAACCATACAGGAGCCCATAAAATCAACAATGTTCTTGGACAGATTTTACTTGCAAAACGTATGGGAAAAAAGAGAATTATTGCGGAGACAGGAGCAGGACAGCATGGAGTGGCAACGGCAACAGTAGCAGCACTTTTTAACATGGAATGTGTTGTTTACATGGGTGCAGAGGATGTGGAACGTCAGGCATTAAACGCATATCGTATGGAACTTCTTGGAACAAAAGTAGTTGCTGTAGAAAGTGGAACAAAAACTTTAAAAGATGCTATCAATGAGGCTATGAGAGACTGGGCTACGAATATCGAAACAACATTTTATTGTATTGGATCTGTTATGGGACCTCATCCTTATCCAACTATGGTTCGTGATTTCCAAAAGATTATTGGGGAAGAAACAAAGGCACAGATGAAAGAACAAGAAGGAAAACTTCCAGATTGTGTTGTTGCTTGTGTTGGAGGTGGTTCCAATGCCATGGGTGCTTTCTATGATTTTATTAAAGATGAAAGTGTACGACTTGTGGGAGCAGAGGCAGCAGGACGTGGAATTCATACCAAAGACCATGCAGCAACTTTAACTATGGGCAGCAGAGGTATTTTCCATGGGATGAAAAGTATTTTCCTTCAAAATGAAGAAGGGCAGATTGACCCCGTATATTCTATCTCTGCAGGACTTGATTATCCAGGAATTGGACCAGAACATGCATATTTAAATGAAATTAATCGTGCAGAATATGTGGATGTTACAGATGAAGAAGCAGTAGAAGCATTTGAATATTTAACTAAGATGGAAGGAATTATACCAGCCATTGAATCAGCACATGCAGTTGCTGCAGTGAAAAAAATAGCACCAACAATGAAACCAGAGGAAACCATTGTAGTATGTCTATCTGGACGTGGAGACAAAGATGTATTTCAAGTTGCAAGATATAGAGGAGTAGAGTTAGATGAGCAAAGTTAGAGAAGCATTTGATAAAAGAATTAAAAATGGACAAAAAGCATTGGTAACATATATTGTATCTGGAGATCATGGATATGAAAAAACAAAAGAGAATATTCGTGCTATGGTAGAGGGTGGAAGTGATTTAATTGAAATCGGAGTTCCTTTCTCAGATCCAATTGCAGAGGGAGTTATTATTCAGGAGGCTAGTCAGCAGGCTCTTTTACAGGGAACAACCTTAGTTGGTATCTTTGAGATGGTAAAAGAATTAAAGGAGGACATTGAAACACCTTTTGTGATGATGATGTATTTAAATACAATCTATCGCTTTGGAACAGAAAGATTTTTCTCCTTGTGCAATGAATGTGGAATTGATGGAATTATTGTTCCAGATATGCCTTTTGAAGAAAAAGATGAGATTCAGGGCGTTGCAACAAAACATGGAGTTGATAATATCAGCTTAGTTACACCAACATCTCATGATAGAATCGCAACCATCGCCAAAGAAGCAGAAGGTTTCTTGTATTGTGTATCTTCTATTGGAGTGACGGGAACAAGAAGTGAATTTGAAACAGATTTTAATGCATTTTTTGATGTGATTAAGAAAAATGCAAAAATTCCTTGCGCTGTGGGATTTGGAATCTCAGGACCAGAGCAGGCAAAGAATATGAGTCAATACTGTGATGGGGTGATTGTAGGAAGTGCCATTGTTAAAATTATTAGAGAACATGGAGAAGAAAGTCCAAAATTAGTCAAAGAATTCGTTCAAAGCTTAAGAAATGCTATTGACGAGGCATAATATACAGAAAAAGAACTATGTATCGTAGTTCTTTTTTTTGTGTGAAAACATATATTGATAGATATAAAAGGAAGGGAGACAACAATTGAAAGAGGAAATTTATGAACTATTACCCCCTAAGATAAAGGCATGTTTTTTAAATCAAAGAATATGTGCAAAGGATTTACAGGAAATACGATTTCGATTGGGACAGCCAATTATTATAAAATATAAAAATAAAGAATATTTTTTATCTAAATGTGGTGGATTTTCAACAGATGATCAAAATTTATATGAATTGACACAAAAGGAAATGAGACAAGTATTGGAATATATCAGCAATTATTCTCTGTATGCATATGAAGACCAGCTGAAACAAGGGTTTATTACTCTGAAAGGAGGACATCGTGTTGGGATTGCGGGAAAAGTTGTTCTAGATCATGAAGATATTAAGACAATGCAATATATTACATTTCTAAATATTCGAATTGCCCATGAAATACAAGGGTGTGGAGATAAAGTCTTTCCACTTTGCAGAAAAAACAATAAGTTATTATCTGTTTTGATTATTTCACCTCCAGGATGTGGAAAAACAACATTGCTTCGTGATTTGATTCGTCTTGGTTCTTCTTGCGGGCAAACCATTGGACTTGTAGATGAGCGAAGTGAGATTGCAGCTTGTTATCAGGGCGTGCCACAAAATAATATAGGGATTCGAACAGATGTTATAGATGGATGCCCAAAAGCACAGGGATTTCAAATGCTTGTTCGTAGTATGTCGCCAGACCTTGTGGCCGTAGATGAGATTGGAAGGAAAGAGGATGTGGATGCAATTGAATATGGACTTCATTGTGGGTGCGGGGTACTTGCAACAGTTCATGGAAATTCCATGAAGACAATCCCCTATTATGATAGATTAAAAAACTTGTTTCAAAGATTTATTTTTTTAGATGCCAAGAACCAGGTTGGACATGTATCAAAAATATTAGATGAAGAAGAGAATCAAATTTTATGTTGAAATTAATAGGATGTATTCTAGTAATTTTGACAGGGTGCCTTCTGGGATTTTACAAATCACTGCAAGAGAAAAGAAAACTCCAGCAAGGATATGATTTAAAACGATTTTTATATTTGCTAGAAGGAGAAATTAGATATGGATTAACCCCTCTTCCAGATGCTTTTGAGCACATTGCAGCAAAAACATCAAAAGAGTTGAAACCATTTTTAGTGGGGCTATCAAAGGCATTAAAAGAATATCAGTCGGAACGTTTTTTTTATATTTGGCGAAAAAAAATAAAAGAAGATTTGCAGCCTTTTATGATAGAAAAGAAATTCTTAGATCCAATTGTTTCACTAGGAGAGAGCATTGGATATTTAGACCAGCAAATGCAACTAAAAACAATAATGTTCTCTATGGAGCAGTTAGAAGATATTATGTACGATTTAAAAGATCAAGTAAGAAAAAATTGCAAAATGTATCAAATACTTGGAGCAGCATCTGGTATTTTAATTGTAATTTTTGTTCTATAGAAAAAGGAGGCTCATATGGATATTAGTATCATTTATCGAATTGCAGCTGTGGGGATTTTAGTTACAGTTTTAGTACAAGTGTTAAAACATTCTGGAAGAGAAGAGCAAGCTTTCTTAATTACCCTTGCAGGACTGATTCTTGTCTTGACATGGGTGATTCCCTATATATATGGTTTGTTTGAAAGTGTGCAGACACTATTTACGATTACATAGAAATGAGGATATTGTATGATGAAAGCAGCCTTGTTTGGTCTTGTAGTTTGTTTACTATCTCTTAATATGAAGACCATAAGAAATGAATATAGTTTTTTGATTATACTCATTGGAGGAATTGTATTATCTGGATTATTAATTAGTAAACTCAAACTTCGCACATAGATTTTAGCTATGCACCTTGAAAATTCAATATCTGGCAGTTATTCAGTTGTCAATGTTCAGCAGGTTATGCAGCTTGCAGCTTCGATTTCAAAAGTGCAGGTATTGTA
>JAQWFL010000059.1 GCA_028704435.1 Anaerostipes sp.
TATTTATTTCGATTCCATCAAATAATTCTTTTTTATATATTTTATTACAAAGACTCCCTGTAAACAGTCCTCCCGACAGCAAATATTTTAGTGCTGTATCTCTCTCTTGAACATGTGTCTCTTTTGTTCCTTTTACAGGCTGTACTACCCCATTGGTTATATGATTGTATCCGCAATGTGCTAACTCTACCTTGTATTTATGTATGAAATCCATTAGAAATTCATACATATCTAATTCCATTGTATCGTCTGCATCACAAAATCCTACATAATCCCCTGTAGCTTTTTTCAATCCAACATTCCTTGCATTAGTAACTCCACCATTCTCAATATGTATAGGCACTATTCGCTTATCCTTCACTGCAAATTCATCAATGATATTTCCTGTATTATCTTTAGATCCATCGTCTACAATGATAATTTCTAGATTCTTGTATGTTTGTTGTAATAAACTTTCAATACAATCTCTGATATATTTTTCTGCATTGTATGCAGGAACTATGATGCTAATTTTTTTTGTTTGCATATTAGGGCCTCCATTAGATATATTTACATACAAGTTTCCACTGTTCATATTGATGATTTAATATGCTTTTTTCCAGTTGTTTTAACATATAATTCAGTTTAAAATCACGACTTCCCTTAAGCTTTCTTAAATAATGAGATGCTTCTACAAAAATACTTTTTTGTATTCTTTCATCCATAAAATTAGTTCCGTTACATAAAATTGGACCCAAATGTCGCAATATTGTTTCATAGAACAAATCATCCACTGGCAAATTCAATTGATTTGCATAATGAATCATATACTTTACAATCCACAAATGTTCAATCGATCTTAATGATTTCTGCTGTACTTTTGTATAATTCTTTTCATAGACTCGATATCCATACAGACATTGATTAAGAAAGGTGAATTTCTTACATTGTTGAAATGCAATACAGTGAATAATTGTATCTTCAAACCAAAACCCATTTGGAAATCTTAACTGTTCAAACATCTCGCGTTTATAAACTTTTGCCCATGGCAATCCTGGATATTTTAAGATTCCTTTGTCACCTTGATACAAAGTTTCTTCTGGATATGTAAATTCTCTTGTACGAAGAAGTTTTCCATCTTCTGTTTTAAAATAGTAAAATCCGCATTCTACAATATCGCTTTGTTCTCTTAACGCTGTGTCCAACATGACTTGTACCATATTGTTTTTTAATATGTCATCGCAGTCTACAAACATGATATAATTCCCACTTGAATTTTCAATCCCTGTATTTCTTGCTGCCGCAATTCCTGCGTTCTGCTGATGTATAATCTTTGTCTTAGGATGATCCTCATATTGGTCTACAATCTCTCCTGAACCATCTGTTGAACCATCATCTACTAGTATGACTTCATATTCATAGGTTGTTTCTTGATTCAAAATTGAATCAATTGTCTCTTTTAGCACGTCCTCATAATTATAGACAGGAACAATCACTGATAGTTTCATGCTCTCATTGTTTGCAGCCATGGATTCATAAGAGTCTTCCATTGATGGACATGGACATGTTTTTTGTAATATTTTTTTTGCCTGAATTCTAGTTGGCAACCTATCCTTATTAGACGTCTGAATTTTTTTCATTGTATATACTACTACAAATAAAAAATAGGCTATGTTTCCAAGGATATTTGAAAGAAAAAAACTATGAAATTTTCCATAAAACCATTGCTTATAAGCTTCCTTCATTCCTTTTCTCCTTTAATAACGCTTCAAACATATCCTGAACTTCGTCTACTGTTCTCTCCATACTAAAATACTTTCCACGCTCTTTTGCCTGTTTTGTATAATGTTCCAACAAATCTGGATGGTCTAATAATTGTTTCATTCCATCATAAATGCCCTGAGTTGAATTCTCAACAATAAGTCCATACTCATTATCTTCTCCTAACATCTCTTTCATCCCAGAACAAAGAGTTGTAACAATTGGCGTTCCTACTACCAATGCTTCCGTACAAGATGTGCTAAATCCTTCTTCAAAGGAAGGACATACCATTAGGTCACATCTTGCCACATATTTATACGGATTTGTATCATATCCAAGAAATATAAATGAATCTTCAATGTGACGTTCTTGTAGATACTTTTGAATACTTTCCTGCTCTTCCCCTTCTCCAAGGATATAGATTCGATATTGATACCCCTCTTTTTGAAGCCTATTGTGTACTTCTGCCAGTCTCATAATTCCTTTTTTCGGTCTTACTTTGGAAACCCAACAGAAACTCAGTGTATCATCCACAATAAATTTTGGATGGGTTACTTCTTCTTTTGCCAGAGTTTTAATCTTTTCTGTTTCATTGGTATTGTATTTCACTGTAGAGATTCCTTTTAATCCAGTCAGATTTTCAAATGTATCGATTACAGTCTGTGAGACACCTACCACCTTGTCATACGTTTTATAAACTTCTTTGGCTTCATCTAAAGAACGATATCCTTGCAGAAATTCTTTTTCATTTTCCGCAAAATGTCTCCATGCAATCTTTACTGTGTTGTCATTTGGACATCCGGCAATGATTCTTGTGCAGCTTCCTTCCAAATATGCAACTACAATATCATACTCATCTTGTATGTATTTTTTATATAATTTTTCTGGAGATTTCATTTGAAAATAAAAACGATTCCCTCGAAATAACTTTGGAAAAACAGATTTGTAATGAATCTGTGGTTCTACAAATTGTTTGTTGATTCCCACATCAAACAATGTCATAACCGTTATATCATACCGTTGTTGATCCATGTTATTAACAAGATTTAAGAGAACCTTTTCTGCTCCCCCATGCATTAAATCATGAATTAAAAATAATATTTTTATCTTATGCATAGCATCACCCCTGTCAATTTACTATGATTTTTTATAGTTCTCTTAATCCTCAATTTTGTTCCATTGTATACAGCGATAATTATATTCAAAAAACATTTCTCCATTTTTTTGTTCCCCCCTACCTATATCAGACTACGCACTAATTTTTTTAATTTATGTTTTATTTTTATATTCTTAGATGAATTTTCCATCACATGGAACATATAATTATATATTGCTTCTGAATCCCGTGGATAGCATGCTTCTACCTCATCCCACACCTTCTTTGTTTCGAAATATTGTATTGCAGATTCCACAAAAGCACATTTCAAAAATAGACGAATATCATGTTTAATATCATTAGCTGACCTATTTCCCAAAATTTGTACTTTTACATAACTTATCATAATATATATAGACTCCATATGATGCGTCCACAAAATTTTATCCTCTAATTTTAGTTCTATAATTCGTGATTTCTGTATTTTTTTGAGTTCATCGTAATCATCTAAATATTTTAAAAAAGAACCTGATGAATATCCAATTCCCTCTCTCCAACAATAGCATGGAAAATTAATTAATTTCACTCTTTTTAAATTTTCATCTGTGAATGCAAACAAATTCAAGCATATATCTTCCGTCATTTTTAGACTTACATTCATATTATTTATTGCATTTTTCAATATCTTAGTTTCGTATATTTTATTCCATACTGTTGGTGTAATTTCACCACCACTACCAAACAAATCCGATATTCTTGTTTTTAGCAGTTCTTCTCGTTCTAAACTACACTCTAGATGCTTTCTATGAATTTTTATAAATTTAAATTTAGAATAATATGAATACTGTAAAATAGATAACTGCTTTTTTTCCATCTCGTCATATAACTTCTCAAAAGCATCTTTTTTACAAAAAAAATCATCTTGGTCCGAAAACATACAGTACTTCCCCTGTGCAGCTTTTATTCCATTTTTACGTGCAATAGATGTCCCCAAATTTTTTTGATTAATAATTTTTATTCTATCATCACCAACATATGATTTACAGATTTCCAATGAATTGTCTTGACTACCATCATTTACTATAACCACTTCCATTTCCTTCAATGATTGAGTCAAGATTGAATCAATACACTCTCTTAAATATTTCTCACCATTATATACTGGTACTATAATTGATACTTTGATTAATTCTTCCATTATCTCATCCTTTTTTGTATATACACAGCCAGTCCAATTCCAGCTGGTAGTGCTACTACGCAACTAAATTTATGTGATGTTTCTACCAACATTCTTTTCATTCCTCTTTTAGCCAAAATACAGCTTGAAACGTAATGAATGGAATGTTTCAATTTAAACTTCCATGATGTTCCTTTCAAGGATAAATATAATTTTCTTGTTTCTGCAAAACTATTGGGACTACTGTAATATTGATGTAACATGGAATCGCTCATTCCACCTGGCTGATATTCTACAAATTTTAAATTCTCATTTAATACTAGAAAATCATATTTCTTACTGATTTCTAAATGCATATAATGAGGATTAAAGTTTTTCTCTCCTGGAAAACTTTTCATAGGTGCAACTTCCTTATACAACTCTGTACGAATAACATTCGTCCGATCCCCATTTAAAATGTTATATTTTCCAGTTAATAGGTCAATTAAATTCACTGTTTTTTGATTTGGCAGTTTATCTCCAATTCGATTCCCATCTAAATCAAAATCTAGTCCTACAATACCAGCATACTGTTTGCTCCCATTTTTCTTCCAAAATGAAAGAATTTTTTCCACGCCATCATCTGGCATATAGTCATCGGAATCTACACATACCATTAATTCTGTATTGGCATATTCAATTGCAGTATTATATCCTGTATGAAGTCCTCCATTTTCCTTTTTAATATACTGAACTTCAAAACCTACGCTTGTATCCTTTAACCATGGTTTTACTATCTGACTTGTATGATCTGTGGATCCATCATCCACAATCATCCATATAAAGTCTTTATTCGTCTGACGCTTTAATGCCTCATATCCTCGGGGTAACAAATCTGCCCGATTATAGCTTGGCGTAAATATGGTAAGTGCTGGCATCTTTATCCCTCTCTCTTCATTCGCATCTTTGTATATAACTTCATACATCGTAATAAATTATTGTATCTAAATATTTTATTTACCCAATAAATCATTTTGATTTTGGGATTGCTGTGAAAGTCCAGTAACCACTGATAATGCTTTAATTCCTGCATCATTTCAGCAATTCTTTTATCCTGGACTAAATTATGATTAAAGAGTATGGTTCCATATTGATAAGCTACAAAGGTAAAATATATTGTATGGAACCCACTGTTCTTTGAAATCCTATCTCCCAATCGAACACACTCAATAATATTCTCCTTTAAATCTTTTATATTTTTATATTGTAAGGTATGAGAAATTGAATTGTCTCTCATTCGATATACATATCCATCCACATTACAATATGACATTGTATCTGCACATAACATCAGTCTTGCACACCAATCAATATCTTCTGAAGTAATTCCCTCTCTAAAATATAGTTCATTATCTTTTAAAAACTTTGTTCTTAAAAATTTATTACATGCAGATGAGATATACAGTCCAGAATTAAGCAAGTTCTTCAATACTGTATTCTTATCTGGAGAGTATTTAAAATTCTCCAAAGAATTCAAACATTGAATATATTGGTTTCCCTCTTCCACATATTTTTTATATCGAAAATTTACAACATCTACAGTTCCGTTATTTGTATTTTTAATTAATAATTCAATTAATTCTTTATCATCCCAATAATCATCACTGTCTAAGAATAAGATATACTCTCCAGATGAACTTTTAATTCCCGTATTTCTCGCATGGG
>JAQWFL010000037.1 GCA_028704435.1 Anaerostipes sp.
AAGCATTAGACTCTTTTCAACCTCTGACATTGGGTCATGTTTTTTTCTACTTGCATATCTTCCAATTTCAATTGCTATATTCAGTAGAATTAATCCTGCTGTAATGTATCTTGTTACATCTATAAACTCCATTTAGATCTCCTTTTTCCTTTTGTTATCTGTATAGCTTTCATTCTTTCTATCACGATTGGCTTTCAGAACAGCTTTAGCAATACTATGACCATCAAAACCAATTGAATCACTGGACTCCATGTTACTCTGAATAGCTTGGAGTTCCTTTCCCAACTTAATCGCCTTTTTCAATTTTTTAATAAATTTGTTCATCTCTGAATCGTCAATAGAAATCTTTACTTTTACCTCTGTAATACCACTTGTATATACCACATCATCAACTCTCATACACATCTCTGCCATCTGCACCCCATCCTTTACTTCTACCGGATTAAACAATTCATATTTTTCAGACTCCCTATTTGCATCTGATATCCGGCTATGTATAAAAAACGCTAGCCATTTTGCTTCGTTTTTTGTAAGTCGCATACCACATATAGCCTTATACAATTCTTCTAATATTGGTTTAACCTTCTTCTGTGACTCATTACTAATTTGGTCCGTATAAACTCCAAGTACTCCAACATCTCTCATTTACACTCCTCCTTGTCTTCTTGTCTGCTGTGATAAACGAATACACCACCTTAAAAAAAACAATCATTCGTCATTCATTTTGTGAAGATAAATGAGTAAACATATGTTTACAATCAAGGCAGACAACGATATTATTGTTGTTGCTATCTGTATCATCTCTCACCACCTCCTTCTCTTGCTCGAGCAGATTTTCAAAAATAATTGTTTGTGTTATAATTCTCTTATCAAATATTGAACGGATTAAAAATATGGACTTCAACATTCCTGATCTCAAACTGAATATTCCCAATATCGAATTTCCTGACATGGAAATTCCTGAAACACATTATGAGGATACTTTTTTTAGTGATATGGCCGAGGATATAAAAAGTTCTCAAGACAAAACAACCGAACAATTAAATATCCTTATAGATGAAAATCGCAAATCAGAAAAATCAAACAGACGAATCGTTATCGCAACACTTGTCATATCTATCCTCACTCTTATTGCCACTGTTGTTGGAATCGTCATACAGTTTTTTTAGCATCTTTTCTTGTCGCATCTGACTCTGCACTATGAAATCCATTTGCACTCGCATTTGATTGAATGCTTCATCCAATGTCTTTGCTGTTTCTCTCATCTATCCCATCACCTTCCCTGCTCAAGTTTAAGTATCCTTGATTCCAATTCTTGCACCTCTACACCACTTGATTTTTTTAATACTCCTTTTAATATTTTAATTCTCTCTATCACTCCTTTCTATGTTCTTTATTTACATGAATTATTTTCATGTTCTTTAGTAAAAAAAATTTGGTCTAATGTCACACCAAATAACTTTGCAACTGCACTTACTTTACTTACAGCTATGTTTGAAATATCTTTCTCCCATGCGTTATAAGTTTGTTCAGATACACCAAGTTCCTGTGCTGTTCTTCTTTGTGTCCAATTTTTTCTTGCTCGTAATTCTTTGAGTGTAAATTGTTTTGGTTCCATTGTGTCCTCCTTTCTTTTATACACTTACTATACATGAATTATTTTCATGTGTCAATAGCGTACTTGAATTAATTTCATTTTTTTTTACATTTTATTAAAGTTTACTTGAATTTTCTTCATGCAGATGGTATAGTGTTCTTATATTAATATAAATAGAAAGAAGGTGTATGTATGGCATTGGCAAAAAACATTAGGTATTTAAGGAAAAAATATGGATACTCCCAAGATTTTATTGCGGAGAAGTTGGGATATAAGTCTTATACGACTATTCAAAAATGGGAAATGGGAACATCGGAGCCACCATTATCTAAGTTAAAAGAATTAGCAAAGATATTCAATGTTAATATGAACGATTTAGCAAATGCTGATTTAGAAAGGCCAGAGAACAATACTACAGTGCTTACATCAAAGGATGAAAGAGACATAAAAAATGATTTAGATAATTTGATGGATAAACTAAAAGAGGGGGAACGTGGACCCGCCGCATATGACGGAGAGGAAATACCCGCAGACGACCAAGAACTGTTTGCCGGACAATTAGAATTAATGCTTCGCAAGTTAAAAGTAATCAACAAAGAAAAATACAACCCAAACAAAAACAAAGATAAAAAGTAGGGGATTTTATTGAAAAGGAACGACATTAAAAATATTGTTAACTATTACACAAAAAAATTTGAAACAAGAAATCCTTTTGAGATTGCTAAAGCAATGGGAATTGTTGTCCAGATTGGTCAACTTGGTTCTAAGTGCGGTGCATATATGTACTTAAAGCGACATAGGTGTATTTTTCTTAATGAGGATTTGAATGAACATGAAATGGAACTAGTAATGTCGCATGAATTGGCACACGCAATACTTCAT
The DNA here is from genome assembly GCA_028704435.1 of Anaerostipes sp. GTDB lineage: Bacteria > Bacillota > Clostridia > Lachnospirales > Lachnospiraceae > Anaerostipes. Next base: position 2,480 of record JAQWFL010000037.1, read on the forward strand.
CGTACAGAGAATTGTTATTTCATAAGAAATAAAACACTGCTTCTTACATCAAAAATTGAATGTGAAGCTAACACCTTTGCAATGGACTTGCTAATATCTGATGATGCATTGGTGGAATATCAAGAATTTAATTTAGATCAAATTTCTGTGGCTCTTGGATATGACAAGAAATTAATAAGCTTAAAATTACGTTAAAATTTACATATACAACAAGGAGAAGAATCATGAGAAAAAGAGCATTAACACTTCGATTATTAACAATAATGGCAGTTTCTATGACTGCTTGTTCTAGTAAAAAGAATATAACATCAAAAACTACAGAGAAATCAACCAAAGTATCCAAGGAAACTACGGAAGACAAGCTTAAAAAATTAAAAGGAAGACCTCTAGCGGATACAATAAAAGAAATTAAGAAGCTCGGATACAAGGGAACTTATTTTGCAGATGGAGTTGATTTCACTGACTTCATAGATGATATGAAAGACGATTATACTACAGGCACTATAGAAATAAACAAAGATAAAAAAATTATTAAGGTAACTTTGGTTTTAACCTCAAATTTAGATGATAAAAAATCAGAAGACGCCTTAAGAAAAAAGCTAGAAGCTGGAAGTGCATGGATTTCTGTTAAAAAATATGGTGAAAGCAAGTATGGAACTAAATTTAAATTACATTATCTTAAAGACAAATTGGCTGAGAACGTAGATAGTAAAGATACGTGGTTCTTAAAGGCTGGATGTACTATAGACGGAATCGATAAGACATGTGAAGCAAAAGTTACTGGCACAACCGATGACCCAAAAGTTACATCCTTTGATGTTTATTAAATTAAAAAAAACAGCCACCCTGCAAAGTGACTATGATGAGATTGCTAATAATGATGATTCACAACTCTACTACATATGAAATAGTAAAACCGCCCAGTTGCACCTGGACGGTTACAGATTGATAAAAGTTTCCCCTCTCTCACCATATCTGTAAACATTATACTATTTATTAACTATTTTTACAATAAGGAGAAGAATTATGAGGAAAAAAGTATTAGCATTAGGATTAGCAACATTAATGGCAATTTCAATGACGGCTTGTGGAAGTAGTTCGTCTGATTCAAAAGAAACTACAAAAGTTACAACTGAAAAGAAGGAAATTAAAAAGAAAACAGAAAAAACAACTTACAAGTCTATATTAAAAGATTATACTGCAAAGATTAAAAAAGCTACTCCAAAACTTGTAAAAGAGTACAAAAAAGAATCAAAAAAATATACTGGAAATGTAAATAAACTCGCAAAACTTTGTAACAAAAAAGTTGGTGACCTTGCTGAAATATGCAACGATGGAGTTGGAGAAATGGCAGAATTAATGCAAAAAAATGGCGATAAATATGAAACTTATGAAGACTGGGCTGGAAAGATTCAAGATGTTTATCAAAAATATGCTGGAAAAATCCAAGATGCATATATGGATTCTGCAAGCTAATTATTCTTAAATTAAAATCAAAAAGCAGCCAATCTGCAAAGTGACCATTAATTGAATGCGATAAAGAACTTTTGAATCTTGGTTATAATAGAACTATAAAATATTGTATTTATATAAAGGAGGGACAAATTATGATGTATCCATTCATGACACTTACGGATGAGACAGAAATTACACATTCTGAAATGCTGCCAGATAATAAAGTAAAAGTATATATTGAAACACCTGATGAGAAAGACGGATTTCACCACGCAACCTGTTATCTTCCAGATTACACATGGGAAAATGTCTACGGATATTCGAATGCTGAAATTGATAAATTCAAAGAGATATTGGAGAGTACTGCACATCTGATAATTGAATTTTCAAAAGAAGGAGGTTTTGAAAATGCCTCAAATTTTTAAAATTGGGTCTTACTGGATTTATTTTTGGTCAAATGAAAATGATCCTCTTGAACCAATTCACGTACATGTCGCAAAAGGAAAACCAACCTCTAATGCTACGAAAATTTGGATAACAAAAGCTGGGAAGTGCTTACTCTGCAATAATGACTCGAAAATTCCAAGTAAAACACTTCGAAACATTATGAGAATTATTGAAGCACGAAACAACGAAGTTGTAGATAAATGATTGACTTACTTCAATGAAATAAGATTTTTTTGCTAAAGCAACTCAAAAAAACAGCCACTCGGCAAAGTGGCTGCTTTTATCAAAGAAACCTATTAACACGGATGTTAATATAATTCCCTTCTAACAATTAGAATTATATCATACATCCACACATTTTTGTAGGGTTATTATTTATACCCTTCTATGGAAAGGATGATGTTCTATGCCAACAGCAAAGAGACTACCAAGTGGATCCTGGAGATGTCTAGTTTATTCTCACAATGAAATAAAAAGGGACAAAGACGGAAATATATTATATGATGCCAATGGGAATATTAAAAAGAAAAGAATATACGAATCATTTACAAGTAATGACATTACAAAACGAGGAAAGGTGGAAGCAGAAACTCTTGCGAATGAATTTATACTAAACAGAAAGGGAAAGAAGAAAAGTAAGAATACAAACATAAGTGTCTTAGAAGCAATTGAATCCTATATAGAATTAAAGAAAACTTCTCTTTCAAAAAGCACCATTGAAGATTATGAATCTATTAAAAAATATGCTTTCCAGCATATTATGGGCAGCAAGGTAAAAGACATCGATGAAGATATGTTACAAGAAGCTGTAAATATAGAGGCCGAACGTCACGTTAGTAGATACAAAAACACTAAAAAAAAGATATCGCCAAAGCGGCTAAAAAATGAATATGGACTTCTCCGCTCTTCTCTAAAAAGATATAGGAAAGATATTGACTATGCTTCTATTTCAATGGAGCCACCTGTAAGAAGGTTCAAAACGTTGTCAATGCCTGAAACAATATTTTCCTTAGTAAACGGAACAATAATTGAATTACCTGTATTATTGGCAATGTGGCTTTCATTTTCAATGTCAGAAATACGAGGATTGACAAAGTCGAAATCCATTGATGGAGATTACATCACTATTGTTGAAGTTATTATTGACACAAAAGATGGTCCATATCGTAAAGAACTAGCAAAAAATGAACAACGAAATAGGCGACATAGAATGCCTAATTACATAAAAGAGCTAATTGATAAAGTGGAAGGTGATGTGATTGTCCCATTAAGCGGAAGTGTAATCTATAAAGAATGGCAAAAAATATTAAAAAGCAACAACATAAAACACATGACATTTCATGATCTTAGAAGTGTATCTGCATCCGTTATGGCATTACTAAGGATTCCAGATAAATACGCACAAGAACGTGGTGGATGGAAAAGTGACAATATCATGAAGTCGGTGTATATGCAAACATTCTCACCTGAAAGAATAAAAGTTGATGATATGATAGATGAATATTTCAATAAGCAAATGCAACACGGAATGCAACACAAAGATTAGAACAGTACAGAATAAAGCCATCCTTGAAACTTTATATACGGGTTCAACTCCCGTCGCTAGCTTTTATGAGAAATCTTTATAAATGGCTTGAAATGGTCGTTTGTAAAGGTTTTATTTTTTGCATTTTATTTATCATAAAATAAGTGCAGATATCAGAGTAATTTATCCTCTAACAACTACACTTTTGTAGTAGTAAAAACCACTAAATAGATTTTATGTATTTCTACTATTTCTCCTTACTTTTTTCCAAAACTTTTGATAATACCTGATACATTTTCTTTGGTCGAAAAGGCTTTGTAATATGTTCGTTCATTCCAGCTAGAAATGAATCTTTCATATCGTCTACATACGCATTAGCAGTCATGGCAACAATGGGAATTTGTTTTGCATCTTCACGCTCCAAGTTACGAATTTCTCTTGTTGCTTCTAATCCATCCATCACTGGCATACGTATATCCATCAAAATAAGATCATATTGATTGGGTGGTGAATTTTTCCACAGTTCTACACATTCTTTTCCATTACGAATCCAGGTCACCTGACAATTTACTTTTTCTAGCAACTTAATTGCAACTTCCCCATTCAAAGGATGATCCTCGGCAAGAAGAATCTTCTTTCCCGTCAAATTATCAACTTTTATCTCTTCCAACTCTATTACCTCTTCTTCCAAAGAATCCTTAACTTTGGGGAATTCAAGGTAAACCGTAAATTTAGAACCTACACCCAGTTGGCTTTCTACTTCTATGGTTCCATCCATTAATTCAACTAATTGCTTTACAATAGATAGCCCCAATCCACTTCCCAGTTGCCTAGACACAGATTCACTATACTCCTGTGAAAATGGAAGGAAAATTCTATTTGCAAGAAAGTCTTCACTCATCCCAATTCCAGTGTCTGAAATCATAACCTTATACTGAATATTGGAATCATTCTCCTTTTTGGATTCTCCTAATACTTCTACCTTACCCCCAGTCGGTGTGAACTTAATTGCGTTTGAAATAAGATTCATAAATATCTGTTTTAATCGCATAACATCTGCTCTAATACAACTCGTATTTTCTTGCTCGTCCAAAATCATTTGAAGTTCAATGTTTTGTTCCTCTGCACTTCTTTGAGTCATATTCTTTACATTCTCAAGAACTTCCCTCATGGTAACCACTTTAGGATCTAGTACCATCTGTCCACTTTCTATTTTTTGAAAATCTAAGGTATCATTCAACAGTGCAAGGAGATATTCTCCTGATGATTTAATCTTTTCTATATATTCATGTAAAATTACAGGATTATCTATCTCTTTGGATAATTCTGCAATACCAAGAATTCCATTCATTGGAGTTCTCATATCATGACTTATTCTTGATAGAAACTCTGTCTTGGCATAACTTGCCTGTCTTGCATCTTCTAATGCTCCCTGAAGCTTAGAATTCTTCTCTTGTTCATCTTTCATAATCTTGGTGTGTGTGATATGTATGGAACTGATTAACCAGCTTTTTTCTTCACATACACAGCATAATGTTGCATAAATATTCACGCTGGGAATGAATTCTTTTTCAGAAATAGCATATCCTTTTATAAAACACATCTTTGTATTATCATTCAATTCTTGCCAAACCATAGATTGTGTTTTCATAATATAAAAATCAGGAAAAAACATGGTCTTGGATTCAAATAGTCTTTTTAATTCATTCTTACCGATTGTATTATAATCAAACTCTATTCCTATCCATTGAATATCATCTGTCATACAATCTAATGTTGCATCAATCTTCTGATCAAGATAATATGCCCTAATCCAAGCATTAGCAACTTCTAAAGCACTTCGAAATACCATATAAAATCTCCCTTCTTTATATCTATCATTGTACCAATGCTCAAAATATTAGTCAATAGCTCAATACTGCATACACTATATTTTCCCAACAACTATATAATATAAATAGGTAAATATACCACGGTAGGAGGTAGTACGCTTGAGTAAAAACATTGCATTTAAGAATAGAGACCGTTTCATAGAACTTGGTCTTACCATCGCTGCATTACGCAAATTGCAGGGTATGTCACAAGAGCAACTTGCCGAAAAGGCTAAAATCAGTCGTTCTCATTTAAGTTCCATTGAGGCTCCTAATATAATAAGACCATTTTCTCTAGAGGTTTTATACAATCTTGCAGATGCATTGAATATTAATGCCGGAGATTTATTAAATTCTACACTCCCATTTGATAAAGTCCAAAAAAATCCAAAAAAAAGATAGGTCAGCTATTTGACCTATTTTTTTCTTGCTATAAACTTCCTTTAACTTGCATCCCTTCCTTATGGGCATCTCTTAAAATTCCTGTCGTTTTCTTTCTGTTTCCATTTTCATCATACTCATAAAATCCAATAATCTCTGTCCATTGATAAGAACCATCTCTCATTTTCAATCGAAGAACTACTGAATTCTTTGGAGTATGTTCCTTCTCTGCCTCTAAAAACTCAGACAACACCAAAAGATCCTCAGGATGAACACTTGTTAAATCTTTAGAACATAAAATATAATCCTTTTCATCTAGACCATTTAGATCATACAGGCTGCACTTATCAGAAACATATGTTTCCCCACTGGAATCAAACTCAAAATATGCTAAATCTAAGTTATCAAGTATGTACCGATATTTGTTTTGTTCCACAATCATACTTCCACTTTCATTTGGTACTCTGGTATAAACTGCATATAAAACAGCTTCATCTTCATCAGAAGACCCCAGTAAAGTAATATTAGCATCCATACGCACAAGAATGTTTTTATGATTCTTGGTGTATAATCTATGAGTCCTATGCAAAGTCAGATTATTTCTTATACTCCTTTCAAGTTCATCCTGAAAGTACGGAAGATCCTCAGCAAAAATATTTTTTCGCATATCCTCTTTTATGATTTCTAAATACTCCACTGCTGTATATCCACAAATCTTTGCAAATCCATCTGATACATAGTCTGTTGCAATTCTTCCATCTTTTTTCATATGGTATATGGCAACTCCACCTGGAATACAAGAAAGAAGCATACGTTCTTTTTCTCTTATATGATTAAGTTTACGTAATTGGATACTCTGTAGCTTATAGTTTGCAATAGCATTATGCACCCTGTGTGCCACAATCTCTGCCTGATATGGTTTTGAAATAAAATCATCTGCCTCCATATCAAGCACTCTTTGCTCACTTTCTCTATCCCCCTGAGACGTGATAATAACAGGAATATTTTTCATCTTCTCATTGGCTCGAATCATCTTCAATACCTGAAATCCATCCATGACTGGCATCAATAAATCTAGCATAACAATATCTACTTTATCATAATTTTCTTCCAAATAATTAAATGCTTCTTTTCCATTTTCCTTTTCTACGATATTGTATTCCTTTAAGAAGATACTGGCTAAAACTGCTCTATTTACTTCAATATCGTCTACAATTAACATAACTCGGTTATGCTCTATTGGCTGAATACCTGGAACTAGTTCCCTCTTTACAACAGTTTCTTCTATATGGAGTTTTGAAGCTTTAATTACCTTTGAGTTCATTATTAATTCTTCAAAATCTTTCTTTGGCATTGGCTTTGCAAAATAAAATCCCTGCACATAATTACAATCCATAGACCGCAGTGCTGCAATCTGTTCTGCTGTCTCAACTCCTTCTGCAATCACTTGTAAATTAAGCCACTTTGCAAGACTAATAACAAAACTTAATATTCCTTTTGATTCTGTCTGTTTTACTTCGTGCTGTACAAACTTCATATCTAATTTTAAGATGTCCACTGGCATCTCTGCTAACATATTCAAAGAAGAATATCCACTTCCAAAGTCATCCATCTCAATTACAAATCCCAGATTGCGAAGCCTTTCCACAACCTCAATAATCTGGTCAGCATTTTCTGTATATGCAGATTCTGTAACCTCTAAATGTAAATAATTATATGGTATTTGATACTTCTCTACTAGATGAACCAGCATCTCTACAAGTTTAGGATTATACATATCTGCCCTTGACACATTTACAGATACTGCAACGGTTTCTTGTCCTTGCTTCATCCACTGCTGAATGTCTTTGCATACATTTTCCCAGACATAATAATCAAGCTTGGTAATAAATCCATTCTTCTCAAACAGTGGAATAAATTCTCCTGGTGACATAAAACCACGTTTTGGATGAATCCATCGAACTAAGGCTTCTGCACCAGCAATTCTCTCACTATTCAAATCATATTTTGGTTGATAATACACCTGAAATTCATGTGCTTCCAAAGCTGTCTTCATATTACTTGTAATAAACTGCTCATCCATTAATTTTTCACGAATGGAATTGTCATATTTGGAAATGAGTACATTATACTTATCTCGATTTCTCTCCGCCACTAACTTGGCGCGGTCACACATAACCCCAACTGGAATTTCTTCTGCACCTATGGCATAACATCCACAATGAATCTTAATCTCCATATCAATTGGGAATTCATTTACCTTTTGAATAAATTCTAATATATTCTCTGCTTTCTCTCCCTGCTCATGAGAAACAAATGCTTAGAATTCATCCCCTGAAAATCGTCCACAAATACTATCTCCATCATAAATAGTACTCAAAGCATCTGCTATATGGCATAATACCTTGTCACCTTGAACTTCTCCATATGTTTCATTAATTAATTTAAAATGTTCTACTCCAATACATAGAATATCATACTGCTTATCTGTATTTTCCAAAATGCGTTCCTGCACCTGTTTAATAAAGAAATGTTTATTATATAAATCGGTTAATTCATCCCTTTCTACTTTATTAATCATCGCTGCAGTCTCGCGAAATTCAATGGTGTTACGGATTCTCTGACATATAATCTTTGCATTATATGGTTTTCCTATAAAATCATAAGCTCCCAATGTAAGTACTTTAATCTCTGCATCTTCCCCATCATTTTGTGAAGATACAATCACAGGAATCTTAGATAGAATCGCATTGTTCTTCATCTGTCTTAATACTTCATAACCGTCCATCACTGGCATTACAATATCTAAAAGAACAAGAGAAATAGCCTCAGAATGTTCTTTGAGAACATCTAAGGCTTCTTGTCCATTGTTGGCATACAAAATATCATATTCTTTTGATAATAGTTTTCCTAATATAATTCGATTAATTTTCTGATCATCGACTACCAGGATTGTACGTTTTGTCATGTGTATCTCCCCTATCTTGTTTGTCCCTTTTCAAACTATACACTACACTTTAAACACTATTTTCATTATACCACTTCTTTCATTGTTTTTCCCACTATTTTAAAAATTTCATTGTAATTGTCTTCACTTTGCTGTATTTTCCAAACACTTTCTTGTTATTTACTGTTTTGTAAGCTCTCACTTTTACGCTGTAAGTTTTTTTCGTCATCCCAGTTTTCTTTGTGTATACTAGTTTGTTTTTTCCACACTGATATACTCTTTGGTAGTTTTTAGCACCTTTTACCTTCATATAAACACGATATCCATCAGCTCCAGAAACTTTCTTCCAATTTGTCTTTAAATAACTTCCCTTTTGTGAAACTTTTTGAATAGAAACTTGTGCTGGTACAACCTTAATTGTCTTTACATTTGAAAATGCACCATAAAATGTTTTAGTTCCATAAGTTTTATAAGCTCTTACTTTGTAGTAATATGTGGTTCCTGTTTTTTTCTTGGTATCTGTAAATGATCTTGCAGTTGTTGTTTTTACTTTTTTGTATGTTCCATTTTTTGATGCTTTTCGATATACCTGATATTTACTTACACCTGAAATCTTATTCCATGTAACCTTTGTACTTTGGTATGACTTGCTCTCTCCTGATAATTTAATCTTAGGAGAAACACTTTCCTTTGCAAGACCTTCCTTTGTCTTAACTGTTACCGTGTAAGCGGTTTCTGGTACATTAGCACTATTATTCATCGTTGGCCATGATGTTCTTCCACAAACCACTTGAAATTTACTTCCATGTGCAACTGGAACAGCCTGTGTACGATCATATTCTTTAGAACCAACAATAGTTTTCACCTGAAAGTTTTTATTAACTGCGGTTGGAATAACTTTAATTTCTTTTACCGAATCACTTATAATTAGAGTATATGATTTGGTCTTTGCTTGAAACGCCGGGCTTATAGTTCCTGAACTAAAAGTAAGTGCTTTTAATGATTTGTCATTATTATCATAGATACTTCCTATATCCCCACCCCAGTTTGATGAGTACATTACGCGTAACTCATCTCCAGCTTTTAAAGATCCATTTGAAATCTTGTAATCTGCTAAACCATTATTGGTAAACCAGTCATTTAATGTACACATCCATCCATCACTTAAATTCTCAATTGTCCCTATTCCATTCCAAGCATTTAACTTAAAATCTTTGTTTTCATTGGCACATGCAGTTTGAACGGCTGACAATGCTGTCATGTCATCTGTAATATCTACATAGGTATCAAATAAATTTCCTTCCCACGCAGCTCCACTTTCTTTTGTTGCAGTTGTATTTTCTACAATCACATGAACCTGCCCTTTTTCAGCTGCAAATGTATTTACTTGAAACAATGCAAAAAAGCATAAAATTCCAAGAATGATTCCTAAACTTTTTTTCTTTAAACTCATGGTGTCTCCTCCTAATATCATGTGGTTTTCTATTTTGTCTTTTTACTCTTTGTGGATGAATATGAACTATAGGTTCTTTTTCCACTCTGGGTTCGATATGCTCGAACTCGATAATAATACTTCTTTTTCTTGCTTAATTTAGTTTTTGTATAGCTTTTCACACTTCCTTTCTTTATAGTTTTGATTGTTTTCCATTTTCCTTTGGAAGAAGTCTTTTGATAAATCACATAACCACTAGCTCCTGAGACTTCCTTCCATTTTATTTTCATTTTCTTTTTCCCGGAAGATAAAGAAATACTAGTAGACTTTAAAACAGTCCTGCCACTTTTTATCTGGCTGAAACTTCCAATATAAGTTGCATTGTAAGGTCTCACCTTATAGTAATATGTCTGATTTGACTTTAAATTACTCTTGGTATAATTCAAACTGGATGGAGAAGCAATTTTGCTATAGCTTCCTCCATAAGACGTCGCCTGATAAATATGGTATCCAGATGCCCCTGCAACTTTCTCCCATGAAATCATATTCTTTTGATAATTCACATTTTTCACGGTAATTTCTGTCTGATTTAATCCAGCATTGACTGCAAAAATATATCCTGAATCATTTTTATAAAATAAAGTTCCATCTTCATCTGTAATCACATCAGAAATGCAGTATTGCCATTTGTTCTTCTCTGGATAGTAAATGTCACTGCCTTTTCCAGTAGTTAGGTCAATCATATACAGCCCTCCTGGGCTTTGATTATATGTCACATACAATCGTTGATTCTTTAACAGCATATCCCCTTGTACATACCCTGGAACTCCATAAGATTTAGATATTTTTATCTGCTCAGTATCAATTTCAACAACTGATTTACTACTCACTCCTACATAAGCCTTTCCATTAGATATTACAGGTGTACTTGTTGACGCTCCAGAGAGTTTCACTGTTTTCTCTCCTGATAACTTTCCATTATCACTTATTGTGACTTTGTGAAAATATCCTGCCTTAGATGTAAAGTATAAATTGTTTCCCTCTACTACAATTCTAGAACGAACATCTCCTGTCTTTGATAAATCCAGCTGTTCTATGTGTTTTGTATTTTGATTGTATGTGTACAATGATGGAATTCCATCTGCTCCATCTTCAGAACCAAAAATAATGTAATCCCCATAAACTCCTGCTCCTGCCCAATAAAATCCACCTTTTCCTGTCTCTCTATGGACCACTGAATTCACTGGATTTGTTGCCGTTTCAGGTGTAGCATTCAGCTCATAATAACTGCCACTTCCTGTTTCTCCACCCATCCAGCTTCCTGTGTAAAGCTTTCCATTGCTGTATGTTACTTTGGTTAAAATCTGACCAGAAATACTGCTGCTTTCCCACTTCTTCTCTAAGGTATTTCCATCTAATCCAGTTATGTAACTTGCCGACCCTTTAATGGTTATTACAACTACTAGGTTTTTCTCTTTTACATATGTCACTGGAATCACAGCATATCCAACAGTTCCTGTAAGGGTATCACTGGCTACTTCTATTTTTCCTGTATCCTTATTTAATCTATATACTTTTGAGCCACTTCCTACATAAATTTTACCATTTCCATAAGTAGGTGGTGTCACATAGCTAGACGTTCCTGGTCTTACGCTCCATTTGGTTTTTCCTGCTGTTTCTGGAAGATTTCCTGCCTGCACACTGACAATACTGAGCATAAAAACCATCATTCCAATTAATAAATATCTAACTTTATTTTTCATGTTCCTTCTCCCATCTAGAATTCCATTTGATACTTTATTTTTAAACGATTTAATTTCTCAATCAATGGATTTTTTAATAGAAACAAAAATATAATCGTCGCAACACTGTGAACTACATTAAATGGCACTGCCAAAGAATACACAGTTATGGCACTTTGCCAGCTTGGAACTGGCTGAAGCTTTAAGATGGTCCACACATCTACAATCCCTCCATAAATAAAAAATGTCATAATTCCTCCTGCTGCCATAAGGATCCATTTATTCTCAAAAAGCTTTATATTTCCAAGGCTTCCTGATATTAATCCAATCATCCCAAGGGCAAGCATTTGCCAGGGAGTCCAAGGCCCTTGTCCAAACATAAAATTGGATATGAATCCTGTCATTGCTCCCACAAAGAACCCCACCTGATTGCCCATGACTAATCCTGCAATTATAATCACAGCTACCATAGGTTTAAACTGTGGAACCATAAAAAACGCACATCTTCCAATCACCGCAAGTGCAGTCATTGCTGCAATCACAACTAATTCTCTCGTTTGAAATCTTCGCTTTTCCATAGAAACCACAAACATGAGTAGAGTAACCCCAATCATTAACAAACTGGTCCCATAGTAATGAGTGTTGTGAAATTTATAGAAACTTCCAACTACAAGAATTAATTCAAGTAAAATGCACCCATACATCCATATTTGACCACTGGGAGGCATTTTATGTACTCTTTTATTTTCAGCAGAACATGATACTTTACTTTTATGTTTGCCGCTTTTTTTCTTTTCCTCATTACCCTTACACGCCAAAATCACATCTTCCTCAAGCACTGCATCTGGAATCCTCTCTCTTGCCATCCTATTTGCAATGGTTGTATAGAATCGATTTCCTGCAAATAATTTGTCTGGAGTATTGATTTCCATAATACTGCCTTGAAATAAAAAGGCACATTTCATTGTATAACGGCTGCAAAATTCCACATCATGAGACACTAATACAACTGTAATTCCCTGATCTTTTAGTCGGTTTAGAACCTGAGCAAGTTTTCTTTGATAATAAATATCCAGTCCTTTAGTTGGTTCATCCAAAAGTAATACTTTGGGATTTCTAAGTAGAAGTTTTCCAAGTGCTACTCGTTGCTGCTCTCCTCCAGAAATATCATAAGGATGGTGTTCCAAAATATCCTCTAACTCTAAAAATGCTATTATTTCATTGATATCTTTTGATATTTCCAGCAATTCGTCTTTCACTGTATTTTTTGAAAATAACGTCTCTGGATTTTGTGGTAGCATTCCAACTTCTTCTTGCTTTAATTTCCAGACTGCTTTCCCACGGTATGGTTTTAATGACTCTCGCAGAACTCCAAGTAACGTGGTTTTACCTACACCGTTCCCTCCTAGAATTCCAAAGATTTCACCTTGTTTGATTTCAAAGGATATATCTTTCAAAACATCCACCCCATCTTGTTCATATCGAAACCAAAGATTCTTTCCCTGAAAAATAACAGGTAACTCCTCTTGTTGCTGTTTTCTCTTAGAAATCATAGTTATTTTTTGATGTTCCAGCCACATTTTCCCCTCTTTGATATCAAGAGGCAGTTTGGTGCATTTTTCTCCTTCAACCTCCAGCACAATGCGAGCCACTCCTGGCATTGCATCATAGAAAAAATGGTTCTGTGACTTTAATTGTTTTATTACATCTCTTGGCTGTCCCAGACTTACCATCTGTCCATGGTCTAACACTAAAACTCGATCTGCCAAAGTACAAACTTCTTGCAGCCGATGCTCACAAATCACAATGGTTGTTCCCATTTCTCTATGTATTTTCTCCAACATGTGAATAAAATTTTGTGCAGCAATTGGATCTAACTGGGCTGTTGGTTCATCCAGCAAAAGTACCTCTGGCTCCGTAACCATAACACTGGCTAGATTTAGTAGCTGCTTTTGTCCCCCAGAAAGCTCCTCTGTTTTTTTGTAAAACCATTCACTCATTCCAAAAAACTCTGAAATTTCTGCTGTGCGAAGGCGAATTTCTTCTTTGGAATTTCCCATATTTTCCATGCCAAATGCTAATTCATGCCAGACTTTATCTGTAACAATCTGATGTTCTGGCTGTTGAAACACAAACCCAATCCGCTGGCTATCATCTATCTGTGTCCATTCACTTTTATTTTTTTGAAAAAATAAGACATTTCCCTTTACATTCCCCTTTGGTGTCAAACTCTCCTTTAAAAAACGAAGCAAGGTACTTTTCCCAGAGCCAGAACTTCCACAAATAACTAGAAATTCTCCTTTAGAAATGCCCATAGATATGTCATGAACAGCATATGTTTTCTCACCTGGATAGGAAAAACTTAAATGATTTAATTCATATGCTTCCATACATAATTCTCCTTCATCTGTACAATTTCTGGCAGCAAAAACAATAAGGAAAATCCAAGAAGTCCAATTCCATTTACATTTTCATAATGTATCATGGGAAAACACTGGATTCTTCCTTCTCCAAGGGTATAACAGATGATATTGATACTAAACAACCCCACCACAATTAGTGTAAATACACAATCTCTCATATCATAACGATACATATGGAAACAAGTCCTTCTTCTCGTTCCATATCCCCTTGCTTTCATAGAATCTGCTGTATCTACACTGTGTTCTAATATCCACGTAGTTGTTACAGATACAACACTCATACTTTCTTTTATATGTTCTCTCATAGTCCTCGGCGTTTTTCCAAGCTGTCTTCTCGCATATCTAACTTCCTCAAAATGCTGTTTAATTTTTGGAATCATTCCAAGAACCATGGAAAATATTAATGCAAACGTTGGAATGATACTACCAAACAAATAATGAATTTTATCTTCTGTCATTACCTTTGAAAAACATGCAAACCATAAAAAAATACTGTAAAAGAACAATCCATTCATCACTCCATAAATCAAAGCTTCTTTGGTCACTGGATTATCCCCCAAATACCAGAGAATGGTAACTCCCTGATGGTTCCAAAGTCCATTGAGCAAAGTAACAAATAGAATAATTCCTCCCCCTGATAACATCTGCTTTACAATTTTTACATGGTCATACAATTGATAATAAAACCAAAGTCCACTGGCGGCTGCAATGAAAAGATAAACCGGATGAAAAAACACGCTAACTGCTCCTATGGTTCCTACAAAATAAGAAAATATAATCCAGGGATGATATGTTTCTATTGCAGTTTTTTTATCCATTATTTCCTCCAATATCTTCCCCTAAATCACAAGTATACTGCCACGAAATTGTGTCACCGTTTTTCACTTCATACCGGCTGCATCCATAGTTTGGAAACCATCCATTCACCTGATACATCCATCCACTTAACTCTCCACAGTCTTTTTCGTATAGATTTCCAATTCCCTCAATATATCTAGTGTTATACCCTGGCACATTGGAAGATTCAAAATGAATCTTATGTTGTCTTGTTACCTTTAACAAAACATCATATGCATTCTGCCCCTTTGAAAATGATACTTTCGTTTTCTTTAGCATCACTCCATTTTGGGGCACAATGGCTTCCTTTCCATCCTTCAAATCTTCCCTATGAGATAATACTGTTTTACATACAATCTCAATGGTACATGTATACGTTTTAGCAGTATCTATCTTCGTATCTTGTGGTTCTTTTGGTGCTGGCTTTCCCTCTGGTGTGGGATCTGTTTTGTATTTATCCTTTTTCTTTGATGTGGTAGCTGTCGTCGTTTTCTTTTCTGTGGTTGTGGGTTTGACTTTTTTTGTTTTTTTAATTTCCTTTGCTGTACCTTCCGTGGTACTTGTTGTTGTTACAGATTCTGTCTTTTGATGACTGGTCTTATTCTCTGTTTGATTTCTTCCTTTGGCCCAGAGAACCCCCGCAATGGTTCCTGCTAAAATTAGGAAGATTCCTACGACTGCAATTATTTTTGCTTTATTTTCCTTCATATCCTTCTCCATAAATAAAAAAAGACCACGACAAAAAGTCGCAGCCTATTTCTCACTACTCATATCTGTCCCCTTGCTTCACGTTCTATGCAGGTCTCCTGACTTAAGTTTCATCCTCCAAAGCACCTTCTCGCCAATGGCAATGGTATCTGCTTCTTTGTCCACTCATACAGTGGTGGGTCCGTACCGGCCTTTCACCGGTTTCCCTCTTAGCTTTTATCTTATATCTATAAGATAAAAGAACATAAAACGTATTTAATTTTTTATGCTTATGTAGAATTCTAGCATATCATTCAATCGTAAACAACCTAATTTTTTACCAAACCCTGCACCACAGTCAATAGCAATTCGATTTTTCCAATGAATCATTTTTCCTTCTTTGCAGCGTATCTGATTTTCAATGGATAGTCCTTTTGCATATCTTGGAAGAGCGGGAGTTGGTGTATGCCCAAAAATAATACAATATGGCATTATGATATCAGACTGTAAAAACTCATATCTAGTCCAAAGGAGTTCATCTTTGGTTACTTTGGCATGTGCTAAATCCTTTTTATCTTCTGTTGGAATGATTCCTGCATGCACAAGAAGATAAGTTGTCTGATTCATTACAATCTTCTGATATAATGGCAAGTCTTTAACATACTCTAGGCATTCTTCTCTCTCTTGCTCTGAGAGTTTTTCCAATCCTTCTAATGTTGTCCCTCCCCCATTAAACATCCAATTACTCATATAACTTTTATCATCATCTTTATGCTCAACTGCATCTAACATCATCTCCTCATGATTTCCCATGAGCAGACACATGTTTTCCTGTTTCATAATGTATTGAAGCAGCATAATCCCGTTTGGACCCCGATCTCCTACATCTCCAATAATAAACAGAAAATCTTTACTGGAAAACTTTATCCTCTCCAACATCTGAAAAAACGCTTTATCTTGACCATGTAAATCTGACATAATGTATATATTTTTCACCGTATCACCTATCCTAATTTCTTTCGAATCCTCTGGATTGCATTATCAATGGATTTCTTACTCTTTCCCATTTCTTTTGCAATTTCTTCATAATTCTTTCCATCTAAATAGTGTTTTACTACCTGTTTTTCAAACTTGCTTAAGTTTTTCTCTATAGAAGTATAGTAATCCTGTACCTGTTCTTTTTTCAAAAACAATTCTTCTGGATTTGAGTTTGTTTCCGAAAACTCTTCGTACTTCCCCTGCTCCGTAAAAAAAGAAATGTAATTATTCAATGGTCCATGCTTTTTACGGTTTGATGCTGTTACCATAGTATACAATTGTCGCTTAACACAAAGTGTCGCAAATGTTTGAAACGATGCTTCTTTCCTCTCATCATAATTCTGTACTGCTTTGAACAATCCAATCATTCCCTCTTGGAGTAAATCCTCTTCATCTCCACCTACAAGAAAAAATTTTCTTGATTCAATTCGTACCAAACCACGATATCGTTCCATTAAAACATCGATCATAGATTCATCGCCACCTCGAATCGCTTCTAATAATTCTTGATCCGTCATCTTCCACCTATTATTTTGCTAGTCTTTGTCTTACAATCTCATATGCCAATACCCCTGTGGCCACAGACGCATTTAGGGAATCAATCTCGCCCTTCATTGGAATCGATGCTATATAATCACATTTCTTTTTTACATTCTGGCTTACCCCAGCACCTTCATTTCCAATGATTAATCCAATAGAACCAGTTAGATTCTGTCGATACATTACTTCCCCATCCATGTCTGCACAGACAAACCACATACCACGCTCTTTTAACTCTTCCATTGTTTTTGCAATATTAGTCACTTTCGCAACTGGTGTATAATTAATTGCTCCTGCAGATGTCTTAGCAACTGTTGGAGTCAAACCAACTGCTCTGTGCTTTGGAATAATAACCCCATGGGCACCTGCCTGATTTGCAGTTCGGATAATCGCACCTAAGTTATGTGGATCTTCAATTCCATCTAACAAAATGAAAAATGGATCTTCTCCTCTTTCTTCTGCCTTTTGAAACATATGGTCAATACTGCTATATTCATAGGCTGCCACCATAGCGACAACTCCTTGATGATGTTCATTGGTAAGCTGATCTAACCGTTCTTTATCTACAAATTTAATCAAAGCATCTGTCTTTTTCGCTTCTCTTACAATCGTACGAATTGGTCCATCCTGACACCCGTCAAGAATGAAAATCTTATCCATAGGCTTCTTGGCACGAAGTGCTTCAATCACTGCATTTCTGCCAGCCAAAGTGTATTCTGAATGATTCATTTTATTCTCCAATCTTAAATCCCTTTTTCACTAATTCAATAATTCGTTGTTCATTTCCTGACAAGTACAAAAACCCCATCAAAGCTTCTACTCCCGTTGCCATTCGATAATCTGCCATCGTAGCATTTTTCGCCATAGTCACAGACTTGGCATTACGCCCTCTTTTATATACAGCCATTTCTTCTTCCGTTAAAATATCTTCAATCTCTTTGTACAATTGTGCCTGGGCTGCTGCCTTTACATATTCACTTGATGCATGATGATACTTATTTACACTCATGTTTCCTTTTGATATCACTAGGGTTCGGATTACGATTTCATAAATTCCATCTCCAATATATGCAAGTCCCAAGGGTGAATAAGTTCTAGGATCCATGGGTTTTAAATCCAAACTTTCTGAAATCTGTTCTACTAAGCTCTTTTCCATTTGACACCTTCTCTTGTATCTTCAAGAACAATCCCTTTTGCAAGCAGCTCGTCACGAATTTCATCTGCTCTTGCAAAATTCTTTTCTTTTCTTGCCGTCTGACGATCCTCAATTAATTGTTCAATGTCATCATCTAACAATTCTTCCTCTCTTGTTGTCTCAATTCCAAGAATATCACATAATTTCTCCACAATCTCAAGAATCTTCTTGGCATATTCACCAGAACCATCTTTTACTGTAGAATTTGAAATACGAACCATTTCAAAAATAGCAGCTATAGCATCTGCAGTATTAAAATCATCTTCCATGGCATCTTCGTATTTTTTAACTAATCCTTTGATATCTTCAAAATGCTTTGCTTCTTCCTGTGTCATATTCTCTTGATTCTTATCTGCTGCTTCACGAAGTAATTCAATGGCTGTTAGAATACGGTCTAATCCATTTTTAGCACTTTCTACTAAGTCTGCACTAAAATTTAACGGGTTTCTATAATGTGCACTTAACATAAAGAAACGAATCACTTGAAGAGGATACTTTTCACTAATATCACGAACTGTAAAGAAGTTTCCTGCTGATTTTGACATCTTACGGTTATCAATATTTAAAAATCCATTATGCATCCAGTATTTCGAGAAACATTCTCCATTACAAGCTTCACTTTGTGCAATTTCATTTTCATGGTGAGGGAAAATCAAATCTTCTCCACCCGCATGAATATCAATGGTATCTCCAATATACTTTTTAGACATCTCAGAACACTCAATATGCCATCCTGGGCGACCTTCTCCCCATGGTGAGTTCCATGCAATCTCTCCTTCTTTCTTTGGCTTCCAAAGAACAAAATCAAGAGGATCTTTCTTTCCATCTTCCCCACGGACTTTAATATCTCTGTGTCCAGCCTCTAAATCATCAATATTTTTCTTTGACAGTTTTCCATACTCTTTGAAAGAACGAGTCTTAAAGTATACGGTTCCATTTACTTCATATGCATGATTCTTCTCAATCAAGGTTTCAATCATACGAATCATTCCATCAATTTCTTCCGTAGCTCTTGGCTGATGCGTAGCAGGTTTTACATTTAATGCTTCCATATCCTGCTTACACTCATTAATGTAACGCTCTGCAATCTCCATTGCACTTACGCCTTCTTCATTGGCCTTTTTAATTATCTTATCATCCACATCAGTAAAATTGGAAACATAGTTTACTTCATATCCTTTGTATTCAAAATAACGACGAACCGTATCAAAAATAATCATAGGTCTTGCATTTCCAATGTGAATGTAGTTGTAAACTGTTGGCCCACATACATACATTCCTACTTTTCCTTCATGTACTGGTACAAATTCTTCTTTTTTCTTTGTCAGTGTATTATATATTTTCACGTTCTTTTTCCTCTCTGATTTTCTCTACACGATTATAATGTTCCATAAATGTATTTAATATTGCTCTTAATTCCTGATTCTCTTTTTGTAATTCCTTCAAATCCATGTCAACTGGATTTGGAAGGTCAATTTGATCTAAGCACATACTCTGAATTCTGTTTCCATCTCTCTTAATCACACGACCTGGAACTCCAACAACTGTAGAGTTTGGTGGTACATCTGAAACAACAACAGATCCTGCCCCAATTTTAGAGTTTTTTCCAATGGTAATTGATCCTAGCACCTTGGCTCCTGTACTAATCATAACATCATCTTCAATGGTAGGATGACGTTTCCCAGTTTCATTCCCAGTACCTCCAAGAGTAACCCCCTGATAGAGTGTAACATTGTCCCCAATCACTGTAGTTTCTCCAATGACCACACCATGTCCGTGATCAATGAAAAATCCTTTTCCAATCTTAGCTCCAGGATGAATCTCTATTCCTGTCTTTCTTGCCATCTTTTGTGAAATCTTTCTTGCTCTATAATATTCTCCATTGTTGTATATCTTATGTGCAATTCTGTGCCAATAAAGTGCTTCAACATAAGGATATAAAAATACTTCTCTTTCTTCCTTCAATGCTGGATCTCTTTGCTTGATTGTATCATACTGTGCCAATGCAAATTCATGAAAATCCATGTT
>JAQWFL010000038.1 GCA_028704435.1 Anaerostipes sp.
TCATGCGAAGGATGTCCTCATAAAAAGGAGTGTTGTCCTAGAGCATCTGGGAACAGAATGATTTGTATGAATCAAGAATTAACCTCTATTCATCAAGAGGTACTTTCAAACCTTGAATCCATACACGGAGCACTTTTGAGGATGAATCGAAGTATTCAAGCAGAAGGGACTTTTGGAATTTTGAAATGGGATAAATCTTACAAAAGATTATTTCGAAGAGGTGAGAAGAATGTAATTCTCGAACTTACGTTAATTTCTTGTGGTTTTAACCTTTATAAATATCATAATAAAATGCAACGAAAAGAGTTAGTTGCTTAAAATAAAACGTTTTATACAAAGCTTTATTAAGGGCACACTTTTTTACAAAAATCTTAGTATTTGTTCTTAATTCTGAATAAAAAAAGCAAAGAAACGCCAGAACCAGCATTTGCTAGAACTGGCATTTCTTCATTAAAGAGTTATTTTACAGCCCCGTTTGTTCTGTCCCTGTAAGGGACTATTGCCGGCTTGGGCCTCAAAGGCCCTTCGAGAATAAAAGCCCCAACCGCACCTTATTCTCTGGCTCAGTCCTTACAAGGACTTATTTTTTGCCTTTGTTTACTGGCTCACCCGTGAACGGGTCTATGTATTCCTTTAGACTTAATTGGTCGTATGCTTAATCATCCATGAGTTGATTTTTTATATACTCTTGTATTTTCTTTGCATTCTTTCCACAGGTATCTACATAATAGCCTCTACACCAAAATTTTCTGTTTCCATACTTATATTTCAAATTTGCATGTCGATCGAAAATCATAAGTGAACTCTTTCCTTTTAAATATCCCATAAAAGTTGATACACTTATGCTTGGTGGAATTCTCACAAACATATGTATGTGATCCACACAACATTCTGCTTCAATTATCTCCACTCCTTTTCTCTTACATAATGTACTTAATATATTTGCAATGTCTGCTTTTATCGCCCCATAAATCAATTGTCTTCTATATTTTGGTGCAAATACAATATGGTATTTACACTCCCAAGTAGTGTGTGATAAAGTATTCTTATCCATTTGGATACCTCCTTAGTTATTTTAGTGCGGTTTAGGACCCACACTTATTATAACTCTGGAGGTTTTTTTATCTAGGGCTAAAGCCGATTTGGGAACCACCCGCATAGCAGGTGGTTTTATTGTATGGGTATACAAAAAAACGGCATAGCCACGAATGACTATACCGTAATTTGTTGAAGAGCCGTCCTCGTGCCCTCCACTTCCTTATGTGAAGGGGACGAATGTGACCCCGTTTTTTTATCTTCTTATCAATGACAATGGAAGTTCTAACCCGCAGGATTCTAACATCTCTTGATCTGTTAGAATTTCTTTCGTATCTCCATCTTTTATTATTTTCCCATCCCCAAGTAGTATGGTTCGCTCACATGTATCATAGATAAAATCCAAATCATGAGAAGCGATAATTTTAAGTCCATTTAATTCATTTAATACATGAATTAAATTTCTTCGATTCTTAGGATCTAATGCAACCGATGGTTCGTCTAGCAAAATAATAGACGGATCCATGGACAGAATCGTGGCAATGGAAACTAGTTTTTTCTCTCCTCCAGACAAGCGGTAAATGTGTTTATCTTTGAGATTTTCAATGTGGGTGTCAGTGAGTGCCTTCATAGTTCGCTTCTCAACCTCTTCTGGCTTCATTCCATAATTTCTTGGCGCAAATGCCACATCTTCATAGACTGTGGGCATGAATAACTGGCTCTCCGAATCTTGAAATACATATCCAGTCTTTGCCCGAATCTCAGCTAATGTTTCTTTTTTTACTGGTGTTCCCTCTATCTTTAATTCCCCTTGATATCCTAATTCTAATCCAACCATTAATTTTAGCAACGTGGATTTTCCCACTCCATTTGCTCCAATTAACCCGATAGATTCATTATTAGACCCTTGAAAATCAATATCCTGTAATATTATTTTGCTTCCATGTTGTCCATAAGAAAATGACAAATGACTGATTTCTATTTGTTTCATACTATTTCCTCTTTTATTATTTTAGATGACCTAAGAGTTCAAAGACTGGAACTGCTCTCAAAAACACAAAAACAATTCCCCAGGCAGCTCCATATAGAACATCTTGTTTTTTTATTTTTTTCATTCCATACATATGAAAATCCCCAGCATAGCCTCTTAACGTCATACTCTCATATACAATCTGCCCCCGATCCATACTACGAAGGAGAAGTTGCCCTACCAATGAACCCCATGCTCTATGATGGATTCCCTTTTGTTTTGGTGCTCGCATGGAATATGCCGTATTGATTCGCTGCACCTCTTTTAAAAGTACAATGCTGTAACGGTAAATAAGCATAACGACAGTGACCACTGCTTTTGGTAAATGAAGAATGCTCAAGGCATAACATATTTTTTCAATGTTGGTGGAAATAATCAACAGATAAGATGCTGTCACAGACAATACCCCTTTTAGCATGACCGTCACCATGGAAACAATCCCACCACTGATACCTATATTTCCTATGTAAAATAATACCTTGTGGTCTAAAAATGGATTGGCAATTCCAACAAAACATAACAATAAAATAATATATTTCATTCGTTTTACTGCCTTTTTCAAAGAGACATCTCCAAGTATCATAATAATCATGGGATAGATACACATGGATAGTAACCCAGAGAGATTATATTTGTGGAAGGATACCACAACAAAAATATATCCAATTGTTACCAGTAATTTGGGTAATGGATGTATTTGGTTCAGCCACTTATCCTCTCCTGCTGTGGCATCAATATGATGAATTTCATGTACTGCTTCCTCTATTTTTCCCATTGTTTCAACTTTCTTTTGTTATTTTTATATCCATGCTTCCAGAACGAAATCCCTCTAAATCCAGGGTAATATATAGGAATCCTAATTGTTTTAAATATGTAGTCACTTCTTTTTTGATAGAAAGGAGTTCTTTCATAGATTCTTCGTCTACTTCTACACGAAGGATATCTCCATGCAACCTAAGTCTTACATTATAAAATCCTTTTTCCCGAAGGTATTCTTCTCCCTCTTCTAACTGGTTCATCTTCTCGTAAGACAATGCATCTCCATAAGGAAATCTCGTTGCCATACAAGGCGTGGATGGTCGATTGGATACAGAAATCTCATATTCTTTCGCTAATTTCCGAACTTCCTCTTTTGTCATTCCTGCTGCTGCAATTGGACTAGATACCCCCAGTTCTTTTAATGCCTGAATTCCTGGACGATACTGATGAAGGTCATCTTCATTAGTTCCATCTAAAATAAGGGTGACACCCTTTTGTTCTGCCACTTCCTTTGCCCTTGTAAACAGAAATTTCTTACATAAATAACAGCGATTCTCTGGATTATTTTCAATCCCTGCATGGGCAAGTTCATCCACATATAAAATCTCATGTTCTGCACCTACTTCTGCTGCCACTTTTTTTGCAATTTCCACATCTTTCATTGGATGAAGTTTCGTGTGCATAGTCACTGCATACACTTTGGTCTGCCATTTTTTTGTGGCTTCACATACAATCTTCAACAAGAGACTGCTATCCACTCCTCCAGAAAATGCCACTGCAACATCCTGTTTTGCATACTCATCAATTAACCCTAATAATTTTTTCTTCTTTTCATTATAACTCACTATTGCATTCTCCTAGTATGATTTGATATACTTCCTGGAATGATTTTTGATGCTCTCTGCAAAGCTCAGCCACACTGCTATATTCTGGATAACAACGTATCCCAGATGGCACACTGCAAACCTTTACCTTTGCATTCCCTAAGGAGGTATGAATTGTTTTATTTTCACGCTTTAACACACTTCGTTCCATAGGTATTTTTCGGATTCCAATGGTCGTTGTTTCATTAAATATGATTGTTTCTAATATCTCTGTCATTTCTTCTTTACAAATAACATTTAATTGATATCCTGGCCGATTCTTCTTCATAAATACAGGGGTATAGTGAACATCTTTTGCTCCTGCTTCCAGCAGTAAATCCATCACATAGCCAAGAGCTTCGCCACTACAGTCATCTATATTGGTTTCTAATTTATAAATGGTATCTGTCTCTTCTCCTG
The DNA here is from genome assembly GCA_028704435.1 of Anaerostipes sp. Classification (GTDB taxonomy): domain Bacteria; phylum Bacillota; class Clostridia; order Lachnospirales; family Lachnospiraceae; genus Anaerostipes. Next base: position 4,108 of record JAQWFL010000038.1, read on the forward strand.
CGTCTTCAATTAACATGGCACGAAGAAGACTTGCCCGTTCATAATTACGTTTTCCCGCACCAATTCCCATTTTCTTTACCTGATATCTAGATGGAAGTTTATCACTTGTCTTTAACGCTGCCACAATCGCTGCCCCTGTAGGAGTAACAAATTCTCCTTCAATATCCATATGATGAAGATGCAATCCATGGTTTGCTACAACTGCTGCTGTTGCTGGAACTGGAATTGGAATCATCCCGTGCTGACATCTAACCATGCCCCGTCCTTCATAAAGAACCGGAACAATGACTTCCTCAACCCCAAGGTTATCTATACATGTTGCCACTGCCACAATATCAACAATAGAATCCACCGCTCCTACTTCATGAAAATGTACATTCTCAACTGGAATTCCATGTGCCTTTGATTCCGCTTCTGCAATAATCTCAAAGATTCTGACTGCAATCTCTTTTCCTCGTTTTGTCATAGAACTTTCTTCAATGATCCCCAAAATCTCTGACAAGCCACGATGTTCATGGTGATGATTTCCATGATGATGCTCATGGTCGTGGTGATGATGATGCTCATGTCCATGTAAATATTCCATATCGTGGTCATGATTTTCATGCTCTAAAATTACATCAAAGTCACATGCATCTAATCCATTTTTTGATACGCGACTTATCTTCGTTTCAAATCCACGCAAAGGAAGACTTTCTAATACTCCCATTAATACTTTCTCATCGGCCCCTAAATCAAGGAGTGCTGCAACCATCATGTCTCCACTAATTCCTGCATAACATTCTAAATACAATTTACAACTCATGATTCCCTTGTCCTCCTGCTAATCGATTAATTTGTGATGCAATATACCCTGCTCCATATCCATTGTCAATATTTACAACAGAAATTCCATTGGCACAAGAATTAATCATAGTAAGCAGTGCTGAAATCCCATTCATACTTGCCCCATATCCAATAGATGTTGGAACTGCAACGACTGGTCTTTCCACTAATCCGCCAATGACACTGGCAAGAGCTCCTTCCATACCTGCAACCGCAATGACACAGTTAGCACTTTGAATCACATCTACTTTAGAAAGGAGACGGTGAATACCACTAACTCCAACATCATAGATTCGCTCTACCTGATTTCCAAAGTACTCTGCCGTCTGCGCTGCTTCTTCGGCAACTGGAATATCCGCCGTTCCTGCACTACACACCGCAATTTTTCCTACCCTTTGTTTGTCTGGTTTTTCTATTTGAATAATACGAGAAATAGGATCATACTCCGCCATTGGAAAATATTTTTTCAGCATTTTGGCTTGCTCTTTGGATGCTCTTGTTCCAAACACCTCTCCATCCTCTTCATATAACTTTCCAAAAATATGTAACAAATGCTCATCGGCTTTTCCACTGCAAAAAATAACTTCCGCATATCCAGTTCGAACTTTTCGATGGGTATCCAGCTTTGCGTAACCTAAATCCTCATATGGTTCCTTACGAAAAAAAAGTTCCGCTTCTTCGATGGATATTTCCCCACGTTTTACCTTTTCTAAAACCTCATGTGTTTCCATCCTACAACCTCCTACAATATGAAACTTTATTTCATATTGTCTCCTCCTGACCTATTTTTTTATCTACAATCTATTATAACATATTCACAGCGTCCACCGGTACGAACCTTGTAACCCCATCCCCCAATTCCAGAACTTACAATCACTTGATAAGAACCAATCTTTCGATATCCGTAATTTATTTGGTTCACTCCAAGGATTTCCATCAATTGTCCCGTTGGCCAAATCTGCCCTGCATGGGTATGTCCAGACACCTGAAGGTCAATTCCATTTTTTGAATTGCTCTTAATATCGCCGGGCTGATGATCCATTAAAATCACAAATTTATCCTTGGGAATACTTTGAATTTCCTTGGTTATATCTTTTCTTGCCGAATCCGATAAATCCCTCTGTCCTACAATGACAATCTCCTTGGATACATTGACAATCTCATCGGTTAAAACGTGAATTCCTGCCGCCTCAAACGTGTTTTCAAGCTGGGCTGCTGTATAATTGGGATCCTTTACATAAGTGTTGTAATCATGATTTCCAAAAACATAATAGGTACCATAGGTGCTTTTCATATTTCCAAAGACCTTTGCAATCTTCTCCATCTCTGCTTTTGATGTATTCTCATCTACAATATCCCCAGCAAGAAGCACCAAATCTGGATTGGTCTTTTTAATGTCATCTGCGTATGTCTGCATTTTTGCCGCATCCATGGTTGTTCCAAGATGAAGATCTGAAATCAAGGCAATCTTAGGTGTCCTTTTCTTTTTCATATCCTTGGTATAAATGGTATAATCTTTTCTTGTTACTTGGTGCATATTCCATAATCCAAAGATCATAATGGCTCCAGTTAAAAAGATAACCAGAACTTCGCTTTGATATAGCACATTCCATGTTTTGTATTTCCCATGAATCCATAATTTCTGTAATATAAAATTGCATAGGTCGAATATAAGTGAAATACATAAAAAGTGTAAAATAACCATTCCTCGAAATCCATACATTGGCCACGATAATAGCATGATTACAATTCCAAGGCCTCCACATATCCTCTTTGTTTTCTTTGTCTCTTCTTCCAAAAATAATCTTGATACTCTTCTCAACACTCGATAAAAATAGTAAATCGCTGGTATCATAAGTATCATTGGAATCATAATAAATAGTACAAACAAGTCTTTTCCTCCGTTTAAATTTTCAGTTTCATAACACTTATTGTATCTCTTCGACCCTAGTCAAGGTCAAGAAATAAAAAGAAGCAAAGCATTTTTTGCCCCACTTCTCCTATGATTTATTATTTACATAAAATACTCTTTGCCACACTTAGTCCATTTGCTGAAGCCTGCTGGAGTCCCCTTGTCACGGAAGCTCCATCTCCAATGGTTCGTAGACCCTTAATATTTGTCTCAAAATCTTTATTGGTCAAAATCTTATTAGAATAAAACTTGACTTCTACACCATATAAAAGTGTTTCATCACTTGCCATTCCTGGGGTCACTTCATCTAAGGCATAAATCATTTCTTCAATATCCTTCATAATTCGATATGGAAATACTAAAGACAAGTCACCTGGGACTGCATCTTTCAACGTTGGTGTAATATTATTTCTTACAATTCGCTCTTCTGTAGTTCTTCTTCCACGGACAAAATCACCAAATCTCTGCACCAAAATTTTGTTATCACAAAGCATGTTACTTAACTGAGCAATATGCTTTCCATATTGAATGGGTTCTTTAAATGGCTTAGTAAAATTCTTGGATACTAACAATGCAAAATTGGTATTGTCTGTTTTCATATCCTTAGCCTTATACGCATGTCCATTCACCACTGCAAGTCCATTTTCATAATATTCTGTGGCAACTTCTCCTGACGGATTGGTACAAAATACGCGGACTTTATCATCAAAGGTAGGGGTATAATAAACTAACTTCGCCTCATATAGACTTTGATTTAATTCTTCCATAATCTCGTCCCGCACTTCTACACGAACTCCCACGTCCACAGTTCCAACCTGAGTTTCAATTCCATGGGTTCTGCATACGTCGCTAAGCCATTGGGAACCTTCTCTCCCAACTGCTGCAACAATCTCATCTGCCTCAAAGATTTCCCCTTTATCTGTAATGACTGCCGTAGCTCTCCCATGTTCAATGACAATATCATTTACCATGGTATCAAAAAGCATGTCCACGCCTTCTTTCTGCAAATGTTCTTGTAATCTTCCATAAATCTTATACCCCTCTTCCGTTCCTAAATGGCGAATGGGACACTCAATTAATTTTAGATTTGCTTTGATTGCTTTTCGACGAATGTGGCTGATTTTCTCTTCTTGATTTATGCCATAAACCTTTTCATCAGCGCCAAATTTTAAATAAATATTATCAGATTCCTTTAACAATTCAACGGTTTTATCATATCCTAGAATTTCTGGAAGGTTTCCACCAACATCCGGAGATAGAGAAAGCTTTCCATCCGAAAATGCTCCTGCCCCGGCAAATCCCGTAGTAATGGAACAAGGTTTGCATCCAACACATGATTTCGTATTTCTTTTGGGACATTGACGCCGCTCAATAGAATGTCCCTTTTCCACCATTAGAATCTTCATCTCTGGCTTTTGTCTCTTCAATTCATAGGCACAAAATATTGCAGAAGGTCCCGCTCCAATTGTAATTACATCATATTTTTTCATTCCGTCTTCTCCTCATATATTTCATGTTCATTTTGTATGGTAATTCCGTTCTTTTTTAAAAGTCTTGCCGTGATTCCATCCCCCGCTATAACAGTATGTGAAAATGTTCCATCATAGATTTTTCCACATCCACAAGAAGGACTTTTCTCCTTTAAAATAGCACGTTTACAATGATACATTTTTGCTATTTTTAAGGTTTCTTTAGCTCCCGCTTCAAATTCCTTGGTCACATCTTTTCCTGTTTCTGTTACTACCTTATCTCCTTTTATTTCAGACGGGACTCTTGGTGTTGGAAGACCACCCATAATCTCTGGACACACTGGAATGAGACAATGATTTTTCATTAATTTTTTCACTTCTTCATTTTCATTATTTCCATGATTATACTTACAGTTGACTCCTAACAAACACGCACTGACTAATATATGCATATTTCCTCCAAATCATCTGGCACATAAATATTCCCTGTAAAATTTTCTCTGGCTTCTTTCGTGTATGCCTCTTTTCGTATATTTAGATTCTTGTCCTCTGTATGGTACATTAAAAGATTTTTTACCTTTAACTCTTCTGCTAATTTACCTGTATCTAGTGCTGTACTGTGATGTTTTTCATAGGGTTTAAATATATCTCGATGTTCATACAAACAAAAAGCTTCACACAAAAGCCAGTCTGCATTTTTTGCATAACTTTCACAATGTTCTTTATAAGGCTCATCACCAAGGCAAGTAAACTTCTGACCATTTGGCAAATCAAGAGTAAACCCAAACTGCTTATCCTTTGTAGAAAGAATATCGAATACTTTCATCTTCATTCCTGCTAAAATAATTTGATCTCCATCTTTTACTTCCACCACGTGAATTCGATTCCCTATCAAAGAAGAGAACTTTTTCGTAAGTGTCATCTGTGCAATACTCTTAATAATTTCAGCCGATAAATCATGACAGTAAATGGTAAAGTCACCTTCATATTTCTCCTGACCCATCATAGTTGCAATCTTACGAATCACCCAGACAACACCTATAATATGATCTGTATGTCCATGAGTTACAAACATCTCATGAAGTTTTTCAAAGGGAATCTTCGCTTTCTCCATCTGCACAAGAATTCCATTTCCTCCCCCTGCATCTACAAGCATATATTTATCTTCATTTTCAATGGCAAAACATGTATTAAAACACTTGGTTACCATTGCATTTCCAGTTCCTAATATAATTAATTTTGTATGACTCATGATTCTCCTCCAACTCTCATTTTATATTCGGGAATATTATCATTTCCCTTTATTATCTTATTTCCAAGGTATTTGACACTCCCATTTTCTCCGAATCTTACGGTCACTTCATGGGTCATAAGCGTGTCATTTCCTAGCATCTCACAAACTGCATCTATGGTTAATTTGGTGGTTCCATCCTTGTTCTTTTCTACTTTTGTTATTTCTGGAATAGACATTCCAAATGCTGTTGGCGAATAATTTCCACAGGCTAATTCTACCCAGGAATAAGCTCTTTTCGTCTCACTGTAATCTGCATATTTTCTCACTTGAGACTTAGTCACTGGTAGATATGTGGTCATCAGATTTTCAAATTTCTCTGTATTAATACGATTGGTTCCTTCTTTATACGTCCAGTACTTCCCATATTTCACTCGATAGAGGAATTCATATAATCCATTATAATCTAGTGATTTTAAATTCTTGGAATCCCAGTTAATTAAGAATAAATTATTTCCTTTGTAGCCAATTGGATTCATGTATTCATTGGCCAATTTTAAATATTTCTGATTCCATGGCTTAACACGAATCATAGATACGGTATCCACCTCTTCTGTTGATTTTGGTGCACATAATTTATAAATAAACCAACCCTTCTTGGTATAACTCCATGACTCCATTCTGGTTTTTGTCTCGTTGGCAACCACTGGTTTTTTATCCTGATTCCAAATCCCTCTACTATATAAAAGATACATGTTTTTTCCATCAAAGGTATATTTACTTCGGATGACACTTTCATCGTCCTCTCTCTGATATAAAATAAGCTCACATGATTTCTTTTCCTTGACCTTCAAAAGAAATGCATTCATCTTCTTTGAGGTCGAAGATGTAGCTGTCAAAACTCCTTCTATGGTTTTATTTCCTGTTTCAAAGCTTGAATTCTTTATTTTTAACCTTTCAATAATATCTGCCTTTGCTTCTTTTTTCTCATTTTGGGAAACTGGCAAATCATATCCTGTAGTATTCTTGGTTTCCTCTTTCTTTGTCTTCTTTTTTTCACATCCTGTCATTAAAACTACAACTCCAATGAACAGAAATATCCACACGCACTTTCTTTTCATTCTAAAAACACCTCCAATTTCTCTTTTATTATACATGAAAAACAAACATTTGAAAATTCCACCATTTTCATTAACTTTATTACAAATATGTTACAAAACTATTTACTTTCAGTGTATTTTGCGTTAAAATAAATACATATTATTCATAAGAATTCGGGATGAGCGACACTAAAAACATTACATAGGAGGAAATATGAAGAAAAAATATTTAAAACTTATTCTCCCGGGAATTATTTGTTTATGTCTGACACTTGCACATTTACCAGAAAGAAAAGTATTTGCTTCTTACAGTCGGTATGTAACAGCAAGTTCTTTAAGAGTTCGCAAGAGTGCAAAGAGCAGTGCAAAAGTTGTAGGTTACTATAGTAAAGGAAAAAAGGTTACATGTTATGGCACCAGCGGCAGTTGGACTAAGGTAAAATACAATGGTGCTTATCGTTATGTTTCTACCTCATATCTAGCAAAGGCTACTTCAACTAGCACTTACAGCCGATATGTAACTGCAAGTTCTTTAAAAATACGAAAAAGTGCAAAGAGCAGTGCAAAAGTTGTAGGTTACTATAGTAAAGGGAAAAAAGTCACATGTTATGGCACCAGCGGCAGTTGGACTAAGGTAAAATACAATGGTGCTTATCGCTATGTTTCTACCTCGTATTTGGCAAAGAGCAGTAGTTCTTCTAAAACTTCATCATCTGTAAGTAAAACATCCGTTGTAAATTATGCTCTTCAATTTGTAGGGAATCCATATGTATGGGGTGGTTCAAGTTTAACAAAAGGTGCTGACTGTTCTGGATTTACCATGGCGGTTTATGCACACTATGGCTATAGCCTTCCACACAGTTCCATTAGTCAGCGTTCCTCTGGACGTGCTGTAAGCAGTTCAAGCAGACAAGCAGGAGACTTAATTTGTTACAATACAATTGGTGGAGTTGGACACGTTGCACTTTACATTGGCAATAATAAAGTTGTCCATGCTGGAAGTTCAAGCACTGGAATCTATACTTCAACATGGAATTATCGTTCTGTAAATTGTGTCAGAAGAATTTTATAAAATATGCCAAGCTATCTTTAAAATGAAAGCAAATCATACAAAGAGGTACTGTCCTTACTTATGGACAGTACCTCTTTGTATTATAATCTACTTTCTTAATTTTATTCTAAACTAACCCTAGGAGCATTCCGATTACCCTGACAATCCATGCAAAAATCCATGCAATAGCACATTGCCCCAATACAACGCCAACAGCCCACTTTCCTCCAAGCTCTCTTTTTACAGAGGAAATTGCTGCAACGCAAGGTGTATACAATAAACAAAACACTAATAAACTAATTGCTGCAAGTGGCGTAAGTACTGACAACAGACTTTGGGTAGACCCAAATAACACGGACAAGGTGGAAACTACACTTTCTTTTGCCATAAATCCTGTTATAAGTGCCGTAGAAATCTTCCAGTTTCCAAATCCTAGTGGTGCAAAAATGGGTGCAATAATTCCTGCTACATTAGCAAGCATACTTGTTTTAGAATCTGTTACTACATTCATATGAATATTAAAGGTCTGCAAAAACCAAATAATAATGGTCGCAATAAAAATAACACTAAAGGCTCTTTGTAAAAAGTCTTTTGCCTTGTCCCATAAGAGAAGCGCCACATTCTTCGCTCCTGGCATGCGATAATTAGGTAGTTCCATTACAAAAGGAACTGCCTTTCCTTTGAACATAGTTCCCTTTAATAAAAATGCCATTAAAATTCCTACTATCATTCCTATTATATATAATGAAACCATGATAAGTGCTCCATGCCCCGGGAAAAATGCTGCCGTAAAAAACGCATAAATAGGAAGTTTTGCTGAACAGCTCATAAATGGTGTCAATAAAATAGTCATACGCCGGTCACGTTCTGATGGCAATGTTCTACTGGCCATAATTCCTGGTACTGTACATCCAAATCCGATTAGCATTGGAACAATACTTCTTCCAGACAATCCAATTTTACGAAGCAGTTTGTCCATTACAAATGCAACTCTTGCTATGTATCCACTGTCTTCCATCAAAGACAGGAAGAAAAACAATGTTACAATGACTGGTAGAAAACTAAGGACGCTTCCTACTCCGTTAAATATTCCATCTATAACCAGGGATCTTAACACCTCATTTACATTGCCTGCCACCATTGCCTTTTCTGCAACATTAGACAGCTGACCAATTCCTATCTCCAATAGATTCTGCAGTGCTGCTCCAATCACATTGAAGGTAAGCCAGAATACAATTGCCATAATTCCAATAAATGCTGGAATTGCTGTGTATTTTCCAGTTAAAATCCGATCAATTCTTACACTTCTTGCATGTTCTTTGCTTTCTTTTGGTCTGACCACAGTATCCTTGCAAACTTGTTTAATAAATGAAAAACGCATATCTGCAATTGCTGCTGCACGGTCTAATCCGCTTTCTACTTCCATCTGCTGGGTAATATGATCTATCATTTCCTTTTCATTCTGGTCTAATTTTAGTTTCTCGGCAATCATGGTATCACCTTCTGCTAACTTACTAGCCACAAAACGAACGGGAAGGTCACTCTCCTTTGCATGATCTTCAATTAAATGCATAATGGCATGTAAACAGCGATGTACTGCCCCACCCTTTTTATTTGCATCACAAAAATCAATTCGTCCAGGTTGTTCCTGATATTTTGCCACATGAAGGGCATGTTCGATTAGTTCCTCAATCCCCTCATTTTTTGAGGCAGAAATAGGAACCACCGGGATTCCAAGCATATCCTCCATCTCATTGACATGAATGGAACCACCATTTTCACGAACTTCATCCATCATATTTAAAGCCAATACCATAGGAATATCTAGTTCCATTAACTGCATGGTTAAATATAAATTTCTTTCAATATTAGTAGCATCAATAATATTAATAATTCCCTTTGGATGCTCTGAGAGTACAAACTCTCTTGTTACAATCTCCTCACTTGAATATGGGGACATGGAATAAATCCCTGGTAAATCTGTAATTAAGGTTTTACTATTGCCTTTAATCACTCCATCTTTTCGATCCACTGTCACTCCAGGAAAATTTCCAACATGTTGATTGGATCCCGTTAACTGATTAAACAATGTTGTCTTTCCACAATTTTGATTTCCTGCAAGTGCAAAGGTTAAAATCGTGTCTTCTGGAAGTGGATTCTCATTGGTTTTCACATGATATTTTCCACCTTCACCAAGTCCAGGATGACTAATCTTCTTTTTCCCTCTTCTTGTATTCTTTGTTTCTTTTTCTTCTTTATCTTGTATCCCATCTATCTCTATTTTTTCTGCATCTGCAACACGAAGAGTCAACTCATATCCCTGCACCAAAAACTGCATAGGATCTCCCATGGGTGCAAACTTAACCATAGTAATATCTTCCCCTGGAATCACTCCCATATCAAGAAAATGCTGTCTTAATGCACCTTCCCCTCCTACAGACACAATGGTTGCCTTTTTGCCAATCGGCAATTCTTTTAATGTCATTTGTAAACCATAACCTTTCTTTTCTCTTATTGATATTATCATATCAATAATTCCAAAAAAAAGAAAGTTAAATGACAAATGCATTTAACTTTCCGTAAATATCTATTCTCTATTTATCCTTCTTAATCCCATATTTTTTAGCTAAATATTGGATAATATCAAAATTCTTTTTCATGATATCTACCTCCTTACGATGTTGCTGTATTAAGTAGTTATCAGGTCACTATACAGGTTAAATGTGTCCAAACCGTGAACACTTCCTTAAGTATTCTATAATATATATTAAGATAAATGTTGCCTTTCTATGCCTTCTCCCACTCAAGAAGCTTTCTCTTTGTATCAACTCCTGCTGCATAGCCTGTGAGACTTCCATTTGAACCCACCACCCGATGACAAGGAATCACAATGGAAATAGGATTATGCCCCACAGCTCCACCAACCGCTTGGGGAGACATCCTCTCTTTCCCCTTCTTTCTTGCAATTTCCTTTGCAATATCACCATAAGTAATAACTTTTCCATAGGGGATCTTACATAAAATATGCCATACACTTTTCTGAAAATCGCTGCCCTCAGGTGCTAAAGATAATTCAGAAACAGCAGGCTGTTTTCCAGCAAAATATTGATCCAGCCATTTTTTTGTTGCAGAAAAAATCGGAAGTTTATTATCTTCTATCATATCTTCAAAAATAGTATTCCCATGGTGTTTTTGTCCCTCAATCCATAAACCAGTCAGATTCTCTCCGTCTGATGCTAGCGTCAGCAACCCCACAGGGGATGAATAAACCGTTGTATAATACATGTGGAATTCTCCTCATCAAATCAATCGACTACTTCTAGCACATTTAAGATAATTTATTATAACACATTTTTGTAGGGATTTCAATATCTTCATCCTTGATGATATGCTCTGTTGTCTTTTCAGGCTCTTCCTTACAAATAATCTTCGTGTTGGAAAGATTAATTTTATCCTTTTCAAGAATCAATTCTCCAATCTGATCTGCTGTAATTGTACCTGATGTTGGATTTAATACACTATCAATCTTTCCACTAATCTGTGCCTCCACTGTAGAATACTCAAATGCAAGGGTCTTATTCAACAACTTGCAATTTTTCATCACCAAATTTTCGATGTAGCACATTCCCTGCAGACTCTCAATGGTACAGTTAATTAACGTCAAATTCTTTGCATTCCATCCTAGATATTCTCCTGAAATATAGGAATCATACACGGTCACATTCTCACTATTCCAAAATGCATCCTTTGATAAAAGCCTTGAATTATAGACTTTCACATTCTTTACTCCATCAAAAGAATAGTTCCCATATAACGTCAAATTATGTATCTGCATATTCTGGCTATTCATGGCAAAATAATCTCCCTTTGCCATCACCTGATTCAGCTTTACGCCATCACAATTCCACAATGTTTCTGCTGCATTTGGTAATGAAACCTGACTTAAAGTTAAGTCCATACACTTACGAAAATTCTTTGGTGCTTCAATTGCAGAATTCGTAACTTCCATATGGTTGCTATACCACACACCAGCACGTCCCATCTCAAACCATGTGCTATTATCAACCTTGATGTGATTCGCATACCACAGCGGATATTTCCATTTAAAGCTACAGCCATACAACGCTATATTTCTGCTCTCCTTTAATGGTGATTCTCCATCCATAAAAATGGTCTCATGAATCTCCAGATTTTCTCCTTGAAAAATTGCTCTTTCTCCTGTTAATACTTCATTTCTAATTTCCTTCTTTGTTTCAAACATCCCTGATTTCTCCTTTTCTATTCTGCGAATGAAAACGTTGCGGTGATATCACCATTGCCCAAAATATTTTCCAAGTCACTGACAGATACATGATCAATTTTTCCAAGTCTGGTATATTCCCATGAGTGATTCCCATAGAACAATACCATCTGATCTCCTGTATACAGCATAATATCTCCCGGTGAGGTAGCCGTCTGCACATCATTTGTTGGAAGTGAGCTTCCTATGGAACCTACCTGTTCTACTCCTCCATACTGTGAAAAATGGATTGTAAGATCGCCATCCTCCAAAAGTTTTGTTAATGCATCCACTGCTTCATTGTTTTCCAAGGTCGCAGTAAGGACTGTATCTCCTATAGTAATTAACATTTTCCTTGCATTCACTTGTTCTTCCTTTCTTCCACATCCCACTACTCCAAGCACCATAAGAATTAATAAGACATATGAAATTTTTCGCTTCATTTTCCCACCTCATTTACTTTTGTATTATAAAAATTTTTCCATTGGTCCCGAACTACCGTTTCATATCAGAATATTTATAATTGAAATTTTTCTCCTTCCAAATTCCTTTTTAGTTTTCGGTATAATATGATTCCAAATGGAATTGCCACGAACTCAGCCAGTGCAAAAGACATCCAGACCATATTCAATTTTTTCATAACTGAACCTATCAGAAGCAATGGAATCAGCAAAATCACTTGACGGATAAATGCCAGATACATACTGAACATTCCATTTCCAAATCCTTGGAATATAGCTGCAAACACAACGCCAATTGCTGACATGAAATAACTCACAGACATAATACGCATTGCCGGTATTCCAATGCTCATCATATGCTCTGATGCGTCAAACAACCGCAGGATTTTATCCGGTATTATCTCAAGTCCTATTAAGGTGCCTGCCATGATTACAACTGCATAAACAAAAGCGCATCGAATGGTTTCCCTAGTTCTTTTTTCCTTTTTCGCTCCATAGTTATAAGCAATAATGGGAATCAATCCATTATTCATTCCCATTACTGCAATCTGGGCAAGGTTTTGTACCTTTAAGGCAATTCCATAAATAGCCACCGCTGTAGATGAAAACTGATAGAGAATCGTATTGATAAAAATACCCATGAAGGACATAATGCCTTGCATAATTGCCGTCGGTATCCCTACTTTTAATATATTTCTTACACATCGTGCTGAAATATGCAGAGTGAAATGTATGGGAATCTCCCGGTTTTGCTTAATATTCAGATAAATTCCAAGTAGTCCGCCTGCGGTCTGTCCGATTACCGTAGCAATGGCTGCTCCGGTTGTTCCCATAGCTGGTATACCAAAATATCCAAAAATCAAAATGGGATCTAGAATCAGATTCACAATGGACGCAGTTCCAAGCGTTGCAAGAAACAGTGTTGATTTCCCTGTGGCGATTAGCAGTCTGTCAAATACCCATTGTGTCATCTGACCAAAGGAAAAAAGCATACAGACCATGATGTAATCGCTACCATATCCGGCAATCTCCTTATTTCCGCCCGCCTGCCATGCAAAATATGGTTTTACAATAAGAAGGCTAAGAACAGCGATGAGTATATATGCACCTATGGCCATCACCATAGCTGCCGATGTGGTTCTTTTTACATCCTCTCTGTTTTTTTCTCCCAGTGCCTTTGAAACCATTGCATTTAGCCCTACTGCAAGACCACATCCCAAAGCAATCATGATTGTCTGTATCGGTGCTGCAAGTGATATTCCAGTCAACGCACTTTCATTAATATGTGAAACAAAAACACTGTCTACCAGATTATAGAGATGATTTACAAAGAGCGAAAATATAAGTGGTATGGATGTGGTAATCACTAATCTGGAAATTGGCATCGTACCCATTTTGTTTTCTTTTATAATTACTTGTTCATGCATTGATCTAATCTCACCTCTCGTATTTTAATGGTTTCTAACTGCTTTTATTCTATCAATCCACATTTTGGATAGCAAATACTTATATTAAATGGTTTCATATGCTTGACAGCTATAGTTAAGGATTCTACAATAGAACTAGCAAATAAGTGATCTATATTTAATAAGGATGGTGGATGTTTATGGAATTACGTGTTTTGGAATACTTTCTGGCGGTTGCCAGAGAACAGAATATAACTGCCGCTGCGCAGTCTCTGCATCTTTCGCAGCCAACGCTGTCGAGGCAGTTAAAAGATATGGAGGAAGGGTTTGGGAAACAACTTTTTCTTCGTGGCAATCGGAAGATTATCTTAACAGAAGAAGGTATGATTCTTCGGAAAAGAGCGGAAGAGATTCTTTCGCTGGTGAAAAAAACAGAAGCAGAAGTCACCGCGTCCAATACTTCCATCAGTGGGGATATTTATATTGGGACCGGTGAATCAGAGGGGGTACGGTTACTGATTCAGGCAGGGATGGAACTCCAGCAGGACTATCCTGATATTCACATCCACACCATCAGTGGAGATTCTCTTGATCTCATGGATAATCTGGATAAAGGGCTCTTTGATTTTGCTGTATTATGGGATCCTGTCGACCTGTCTAATTATGAATCCATTCAGCTTCCACACAGAGACAGAATCAGTATTCTCATGCCTGCCAATTGTAACTTGGCACAGAAAGAACATGTTTCAATGGAAGATTTAGTCGAGATTCCTATTATCGCTTCCAGACAACAGTTAAAAACTGCTGCCATTGATTCTTTCTTACGCCAACAGGGAGAAAAGTTGAATATTGTTGCTACTTATAATCTCATCTACAATGCTTCACTGATGGTACAGGAAGGCATGGGCTATGCCATTGGCTTTGATCAGATTATTGATACTTCCACCAATCGCAATCTCATATGCAAGCCACTTTATCCTGTAACCGAATTATCCATGAATTTAGTATGGAAGAAATATCAGATATTTACAAAAGCTGCACAGCTATTTCTTCAAAAAGTAACTGAAATCATACAGGAGAAAGCTTTATAGCATAACACCCCACACCTAGAGAAATTTGGTGTAGGGTGTTTTTTACTTTTTATTGTTAAAGAAAAGCTGATCCCATTTCATAGGCAGCTTTTAACTTATCATTACCTTCTATGTCTCCTGGTGCATTTACGCCGCCACAAAATATTGTTCCTTTTAATTCTGCTTTTTTGTAGCAGTCAATCCAGCTCTGCAAACCAGCAATTGCTCTTTTCGGTACATGTTCTTCGTTCTCTGCCGCAGATGTAAGAAAATAGATATCTCTGAACTTATAATCTTTTGCATACATGGAATTCATGCGGTCGATTAATGTCTTCATCTGACCAGACATTTCATAATAATAGATTGGTGTCGCAAATACTACTACATCTGCATTTAACACCTTTTCTGTAATTTCAATTGCATCATCCTTGATTACACAGCTTCCTGTACTTTGACATGCCAGACACCCAACACAAAATCCAATATTCTTTTCACGAAGAGAAATAAACTCTACATTATTTCCTGTAATCTTGGCACCTGCTGCAAACTCCTCCGCCAATTTTTCCGAATTACTGTTTTTTCTTAAGCTTGTTGATAATACTACAACTTTCTTTTTCTCCATAACGTTATTCCTTTCTTTAATCGTGTCAAGCCATCCATCAAAGTATCTTTTGAACAGGCAACATTTAATCTTAAAAATATTTTTCCAGTTTCACCATATTCACTTCCGGCAGTTAGATACAATCCAGTTTCCTTTCTAATATATTCAGCAAGTTCCGTAGTATCCGCAGTGATTTGACTACAGTCTATCCATAGCAGATAGGTTGCCTCCAGAGAAACAACAAATATCTCTGGTAATTCTCTCTCGAAAAAATCTACTACTACCTCCTTATTTTTCTGAATATACGCTTTTAATGCAACTAGCCACTCTTTACCACTCTCAAATGCTGCAACAGCCGACGTAATCGCAAAAGAATTTGGCTCTGCCACCTCGTCAGTGTTTAAAGCACGCCAAACTTTGTGGCGAAGATTGGCATTTGGAATGAATACCGCTGCTGTCTGTAATCCTGCAAGATTAAACGTCTTCGTTGGTGCAACGCATGTAATACTAATATTTTTGCAAATTTCAGAGACAGAAGCGAATGGGATATATCCTTTATTGGGTGCTGTCAAATCACAGTGAATTTCATCAGATAAAACTATCACATGATATTTTTCACACAAAAGTCCAATTCTTTCTAATGTATCTTTCTCCCAAATTTTCCCGATTGGATTATGTGGATTGCATAGGATCATCAATGTAGTCTGCGGATCACTTAGCTTTTCTTCCAAATCCTTAAAATTTACAGAATACGTTCTATTTTCATAGTGAAGCTGATTTTCCAAAACATTTCTGCCATTATTTAAAATACTATGAAAGAAAATATTGTAAACAGGCGTCTGAATCAACACATTTTCACCAGGAGTGGTAAGTTTTCTGACTGTACTTGAAACAATTGGGACTACTCCTGTTGCAAAAATTAGCCATTCTTTTTCAATTTCAAAATGATGCTCTGATTTCCACCAGTTCTCATATGCCAAAAACCAATTATCTGTTACGGTGTTGTAGCCAAAGACTCCATGTTCCATCCGTTTTATCATTGCCGCCCTGATTTCAGGTGCCGTTTGAAAATCCATATCTGCCACCCACATTGGTAATTCTTCTTCTGACACATTCCATTTTAAAGAACCTGTATTTCTTCTATTTACAGTTTTATCAAACTGATACATAGTTACCTCTTTTCTTCTGACCCTTTTTTCATCACAATTATATTATCAACGCTTATCGCAAATAGCAAATGCTTATATCCAATAGCTTTCTATGCTTTTTGAGTATATATTTTCGTTTTGAATAAAAAATAAGCGCATAACATCGAAAATGTCATGCGCCTCACTTCTTACTATTTTAAGTGTAATTTATTATTTGCAATTCATAGTAATCATTTCAATTGCTTGATCAATACTAAACCTTGATAAGTTAATACACAAATCGTAATTATCTGCTCTTCCCCAAGCTGCATCTGCATATTCATTGTAGTAAGCAGCTCTGAGTTTATCCATTTTACGAATTTTCTTTTCTGCTTCTTCTCTGGATAAACCATCACGCTTGCATACACGCTCTACTCGGGTTGCTTCATCAGAAGATATAAAGATACGCAATGGCTTCTCATCTTTTAAGATATAATCTGCCGCTCTTCCAATAATGACGCAGCTACCCTTCTCCGCGATTTCAAGAATGGCTTCTCTTTGAGCATCCATTTTGATTTCTTCTACGGTTTTCTGACCAGTTAAAGTTCTAGTTCCCATAACTATCGAATATAGAAAACTATTGGTTACCACCTCATCATTTTCTGCAATATATTCTTTTGATAATCCACTAAGGACTGCCACAGAGTCGATTACTTCTTTATCATAGTATGTAATATTCAGCTTATTTGCTAATTTCTTTCCCAGTTCACGTCCACCTGCTCCAAACTGTCTTCCAATGGTAATAATTGTTTTACTCATAGTTTATACCTCATCTTTCTTTGCTGAAACATTCAATTCCTTCATAACAGATTTCACCATAATAATCATAACCAGAAATGTCACAACATCTGCGATTGGTGCAGAAAATAATGGACCCTCTACGCCAAAAGCTAATGGTAAGATTAGTACAACTATTATATCACATCCCATTGCCATCGCGTACATTTTCAGATTTCTAAACCCTTCATCCTTTATGAATCAAATAATTTTCTTGACTGGATGCCGCACAACAGTTTTCAGCTTTTCCACATCGCATCTTCTTGGGTCAGATAAGTATATCTCATGATGATAACGGGTATCTGTAATATCAAGTTCGTACCCTTGCTGCTGGGCATACTCATGCATCGCAGCTATCGTTTTGGGTTCCTCATCAAAAGGACCAATATGCATACACTGCACACATTCTCCTTCATTATAAGTTAAATATTCGACCTTAGAAAAATCAGTCTTTTTCTTTTTTGACGCTTCCTCTACCGCCCACTGAAATTCTTCCCTTGTAACAAAATCAGGAAGTCGAATTACGGAGATAAAGTTAAAATCTTCTTTGTGGTTATAATCTATTCCCGTAATTCCTTCCTGCCACCAGAATCCTTCTAATGGCGGTACTACATATTGAAAATATCCATCCATCTTATGATTGCCTTTATAACTCATCTTAATGGTAAATGCAATCCCATAAAGCAGCCAGATTCCAGTCTTATATTCGCTATTTTCATCATTGGGATTCCCCTTGCCACGAACAGCAATATAATTCATAGCCGGCACAGTTACAATACTTGGCTTCTTCGGTGGCAAATAAAATTCTTTATATTCCTTCTTAAAATCAAAACTCATAAGATTATCCTCTTTTCTTTTGCTCCGGTTCTGGCAGTTTCCCTTTGCTTCCTATCTGGTTTATTATTTTTGCAAACTTTTTCTCATTCAGTATTTCATTGGTAACATAACTGCCTTTATAAAACAGTGCAAAATTAGTCCATGCAAATGGTACATTCTGTGCCTTCTCTGTACTGTCAATTTTAATGGTTGTAAGCGGTATATTATTTTCTGCAGCAAATGTTTCTAACAATGGCACATATTTTGCGGTAAATGGACATCCGTTTGTATAGTATATAGAAAACCCA
This sequence comes from Anaerostipes sp., assembly GCA_028704435.1. Taxonomy (GTDB): domain Bacteria; phylum Bacillota; class Clostridia; order Lachnospirales; family Lachnospiraceae; genus Anaerostipes. The sequence goes on from JAQWFL010000038.1 coordinate 22,601, forward strand.
TCCAAATCATTTTTTGCTGTTTTTGCACATTCTTTCCATCTTGGAATCGGTGCTTGCGACGTAAAGGGCAAATACAATAATTTATAAAATGGTGCGGCTGTATCTGCTAATTGAAATCCCTTATGCACAAGATACTGAGGGTCAGATAAAAATGGCTTCTTTTTAGCCGAAGAAATCACTGTAATTCCTACTTTTCCTTTTTGTCTGGCATCCTGGATGCATCGCTCCAACAAATCATTTGCATATCCATGCCCTTTACAGGAACCTGACACCCAGAAACAGT
>JAQWFL010000039.1 GCA_028704435.1 Anaerostipes sp.
TTTGAATGGTATGGGTTTGTTTTCCCTCTTGATTAAAAAGATTCATGGTAACCTTTTCATTTCCAGAGGTGCTATTTCCTAAAGTAATGGTTGCAATCTCTTTTCCATCCCCTGTAAACACGTGATCTGTATAGATTCCACTGCTTAGAGTTCTCACATTGTTTCCAGCTTCATCTGTATAGGTTTTCTCTGTTATGTTTCCATTGACAGTAGTAGTAACAACGGAAAGATTCTCATACTCCTTTGTTCCACTTAGCGTATGAATGCTTGCATTGTCATATCCATAGGAAGTCTTAGTTGTTTTACTCTTTCCATCTGCCTCTTCCACTGCTTTGATTACACGATTGTTAGAATCATAGGTATAAGAAGTTGTAACTCCTGTTGCTGTGGTTTCTTTCTCCACTGCTCCATTGGCATCATAGGTTTTTTTCGTGGTTTTACTATCTTCTCCACTGATAGCTATTTCTACTGCTACATCTCTTCCCATAAAGTCATAAGTGGTTTTCGTTACTTCTCCCGTTCCCTTGTCTGTTGTAGTCACAGCACGTCCCATGGCATCATAGACGGTTTCTGATGCTTCTTCTACCTGTCCCTGCGTCACATTTGATTCTTCTGTGATTTTATAGTCTGTCTCTGATAATTGTGTGTTTTCTACCGATGTAACAACTCCCTCTTCCATCTGTGTTTTTTTGATGACTTCTCCATCTTCATCATATGCATACTCTGTTTTTGTCTCTTCAATATCATCTGTTTCACTTAATACATTCCCATCTTCATCATATTTATAATCAATATCTGAGACTTTTTCATCTTCTGCATTCGTCGTGGTTTCACTTGCTGGAAGATTTTCATCTCCTGTCTTTGCTTCATCATATGTGGTTGTCGTGGTTTGTCCTGTTTCGTCTACTTCTTTTGTAACATTTTCATCTGCATTATACGTTGTTGATGTACTGACTTTAATGTCTGTATGAAAGGAAACCATCTGGTTATCTTCTAGATTTTGATAATCTACAGTTGTCTGTGTTCCTGTATTTAACAGTGCATTGGAGCTGTCTTCGTATTGATAAGTGGTCTCGATTCCATTGACATTTTTTGCAGATAATAACTTTCCTGTAGATGCTTCATATTGAATGGAATCTTCTGAACGTTTGGTTCCATTGGTTCCATAAGAAGCAACTTTGGTCGTTCCTTCTCCATAAGTAATCTTTTGTGCATCTCCCTGTGGTTTTGTCACGGAAACTGCTTTTTGATTCTCATAAGAGATATGATATGCCTGCCCTTTTGCATCTGCAATCTTAGTCAACCAGTTATCCTTGTCATAGGTATATTGATAAGTCACTGCCTGACTTTCATCCTTGGATACATGACTTGCACTGGTAAGATTTCCATTTTCGTATTGATATTTCATGGAAGTTTCATCTGGAAGTACAATCTTTGATACTTGTCTTTCATTCCCCTCATATTCCATGGTTAATGTCTGGTCTTTTTTCGTTGTGACTTTACTTAATCTTCCTTGATTGTCATACTCATATGTCATAAAGTTTCCATTGGCATCCTCCATTGCTGTTAGATTTCCATTGGCATCAAACTTATAAATGTTGTTTGATTTATCGGTAAGAGTACAAGATACAGCGATGATTTTACTATTCTTTGTTGTTTCTGTAGTCTCTGTATCCTTTGGGGTAACATTGTGACTTGCTGTATAATCAGTTTCAATCTCTCCTGTAGAAACCAAAACACTATCACTCACATCATTGGGAGATTCCACCGCTTCATCTCCTAGTTTACCATCTCCCTTTTCTAATTTTAGTGTATAATCTTTGGTTTCCTTGGAAGTATATGTATCTCCATCTTTTTGAAACGTCACATAGGTTCCGTCACTGTCTTCAAATACAATAGAATCTCCTACCTGATAAAGTTCTTTATGGAAAGAATCATACCATCCATTTCCCAACATTCCTTTTTTATCTGACTGACTGTTATAGGTTCGTGTCAGGGATACATTGGATGCTCCAAGAGAAATATCAAAGTCATCTGCACCATATAATAGATTTCCACTTGCTTTATCTATGGTTCCAGTTCCATTTGGTGTGGATACTTCTACTGTATCTCTATAATCTTTGCTTCCTAGGAACTGCTGATACTCACCTTTAGTATCTTGCTTTATTGTATCTGTTGTGACACTGGTTCCTGTTTCTAATACTTTTCCTGTCTTTGCAAGCTTCACTGCTCTGACTTTATAGTAATAAGTCTTTCCATCTCCTGCTCTTGTGTCTGCACAGTAATTGTTTTTCACGGCACTTTGCACCAAGGTATCTCCACTTGGAGTAAAATCTGCTGTCGTTCCACGATGTACTTCATAATAGATACTTCCTGGAATGACTCCTTCCTTTGGTGTCCATGATATGACTGCTTTTCCATAAGATTTTGAACTTTTCACCTCTGTTGGTGTAAAGTCAGCTGCTTTTGCCTGATCAATATAATAATATGTAACTTCCTTTTCCGCACTGTTTCCAGCTTGGTCTTGTACTTTGACTGTAATCTTGTAAGCTCCAGTATCTTTAAAGTTGGATTCTGCTATCTTTACACTTCCATCGTTAGTGGTTCCTGCATTTACATAACTTCCAGAACCTACTTTATATTGAACTTTGGAAGGATTTTTTTCTGTCACTTTCCATGTCAGAGTTGGATTGCTATTAGAAGATGGTGTATCTTCTGTTTTCCCTTCTCCTAAGCTAACAGAACTTATTACTGGATTGGTACCATCGACTATAATTCCTTTTCCTGCTTCTTTTCCATATATATCGCCTGGAGATACTCCCCGTATTGCAATTTTATACGCACCATCTGTAAGTCCACTGGTAGAAAAAACCATGCTGCCCGTTTTTGATTTTGAATTGCTAGGAACGGTGGTATACCCTTTAACAGCTCCTGTCTCTTTATTTGTTGCATAATCAAAATGTGCAACTCTATATTGTACTCGATCTAATGCCTGTGCGCTAATTCCTTCCCAGCCAATGGTGGTAGTCTTTCCTGCCTTAACATAATATGGTGTTGACGTCATCTTTGTAGGCGCCAACGGTGCATCGTAATAGACAACACTTAATTTCGGACGATAAGAGGCGTTTGAATACCTTGATGAATAAAATTGACCATAACTTTTTGTTTCATCTGCATTCTTTAACATTAAACCATAAACTGACGCACTTCCATTTGCACAAGTTCTTGCATAATTTAATACATTAATATCTCTTTTCTTATGTGTCGTTCCTGTCGTTTTTACACTTCCATAATTCGTGCCATATCCAGGTCGATTACTCCATGTAAGACTACCGCGTTTCCAGTCCGCTTTTACTTGTCTTGCTTCTATTGTTTGTCCACTTTGGCTATTTCCAGTTTCATACATAGAAAGTGTTGCACTTTCAACATATTTCCCTTTTACAGTCTTTGTAAAATCTAGAAATCTTAAATAGGTTCGATACAATCCCTGTTTTGCATCGCCAGCCATCATAACTGTAATTCCACTATCATAGAAATTGGAATTTTTATATGACCCATTAATAACATATGCGTCCCATTGTCTACTGGAACCTTTCCATGTAACGGTTGGATCAATGGTGATGGGATACTGCCGATTCTTATCATTTAAATAATCTTCATCCATGGTAAGAGTTAAGATATAAGTATCCTCTTCCCCATCCACTTTTTTCACATCGTAAGTTAGTGCTTCACTGTATGCTTCTTCTCCTGCGTCATTCATGGATGGTGCTTCCATGGCTGCTACAATATCTTCTGTCTCTTTGTCATAGAAGGTAATCCCTTCTGTGGTTGCATTCTTCTTTACTACCATGTTTTTGGCTGTAAAAGAAAACTGCATAACATTGGATTCTGGTTTCTCATTTAATGTAATGGTTTCTTTTACCCCAGTATCTAAGGATTGATATCCAAAGGTATAATCCTTTGCTTCATAGGTTGCTGTGACTGGAAGTTCTTCTTTTTTATCCTCTGCTGTTAATACTTTTTCAGTTTCTACCTCTTTTGTCTTAATGTCTGTCACTTGGGAGAAAAGATTCAGCTGAGATTCTTCATCAGATGCTGGTGCATCCTTATCTTCTTCCTGTCCTGTTATGGGTGCAAAAGAAATCTCATAATCACCATTCTCCATTAAAACTGGTGTATCCTGAGATAACTTCTTTGGAAGATACTGTTTCTTATCTCCACTCTTATTCACATATTGATATTTAGACAGATCATGATTTCTTGTACTTTTTTTATCCTGAATCTTTACAAGACTTGGATCATAATCTTTCAATTTTCCATTCTTATCTTTGTAACGTACATCCTGGCTAAAGAATGTTGTCTGTTTCTTTCCATTTGATAACTCAAACGTTGTGGATGTCTTTGTACTTTCACTGTCAATGACTTCTTTTGTTACTTTCTCTTCTGCCTGTGTCTTATGTAGGTTAATTGTAATTCCTGTCCATGTAATGGATGTAATCACTAGCAGGACAGACATCACTATACTAATACTTTGATTAAAAATCTTTTTCATTTTACGGCTCCTCTCATATCTTAGGTTGTCTATCCTATTTATTTATTGCACTACTATATTTGGTAAATGAATCAGACTTTGTGTTTGTTTTGACTGTAAATATACATTTTGATCTGTATTTTCCATTACCTACATTTTGACTTTTTGAAATTGTAAAGCTCTTCTTCGAAGTACTTCCTGTCCATGTTTTTATTGTTTTCCATGAACTAGAACTATATTTTTGCAATGACAATTTTACAACTACACTTTTTAATGAACTTACTCCTACAAATACTCCTGTCGCCTTTACTCCTGAACTTGTTTTTGAGATTTTTGACACAGCAGAAGCAGTCGCTAGTTCTGTGGGCATGACCTCAAATTCATCAATCATCTCAAAATCATTTTCTAGCAATATTTCTTCTAAAACACTTTCATCTCCAACTTCTGCGGCTACCGGAACCGTTATTCCTATACACGTCCCTGCAATCACCACTAATAACCATACTTTGATTCTTTTTAGTAACATAAAAATACCTCCTCTTTTGTTGTTATATTGTTACACTAATTAAACAATTCAAAAGATACTTTTCTGACATAAAAATAGGTATTTTTATTTTTTGTTTATTTTGTATATATTTTCTATCTTTCTTTGTCTATTTTGCCTTCTTAATACCTTCTGCTATCTTATATACTTCCTCTTTTGATATCATTCCTGTCACCTGGAACATATATTTGTCTGTAAACCAGGTTAATCCATTGGTTACTCCATCATCATCAGCTGTAAAATAAGATGTCCACTGATGAAATTTTCCTTTTTCTATGGTCGCGTGTTCTGGACTTAGAGACACACTTCCTAGTCCTTCGTATTCTGAATATAAAATCATAATATATTTATCACTATCTTCTTTTTCATAATTATAAATCCCATTTTCTACGCTCTCTTTATCTGCAAGAGTATATCCCTGTGGTATATAATAAGGGACATATATACTTTTTGCTCCCACTTTATCTTTTGAAATATCAGGAGATTTTTTATCTACTTTAAGACTCATGTGTGTTTCAAATACCTTTTCAATTACACGAATTAGTTTAGCTCTTGCCGCCGGTATTGACACTGTAACCGCTAAGAGTCCTCCTAATATCATAACTGTAATCATAGCCACTTTACGAACCATATATGGAAGCCTAATCCATTCATTTCCCTTTGCTCCCTTCAATATCTGTTTCTTTTTCTTCTTATAGTTTTCTGAAAATATATATCCCATAGATACCTCTTCATCAAGAGATTTCATTTCTAGTTCATCTATAAGTCTTAGTGCTTCCTGCATAGCTTTACTTTGTAATATTTCGTCCATTACTTTTCACCTCCCATGATTTGTTCCAATTTTTTCTTTGCACGCTCCATTCGCTTCATAGCTGCACTCTCAGAAATATGAAATGCAATGGCTATTTCCTTATATGTATATCCATAAAGTGCTTTTAGAATAATAATGTCCCGATATAATTGTGGCAGCCGATAAATATCTTCCATTAATTCTTTTGTAGAATCTTCTATGTTGACTCCTTTTTCTATTTGATAATCCTCTATGGGTACCATTCTTTTATTTTTATTATAAATATTAATAGCACTATTTTTAGCCGCACGAATAACATAAGATTTTGTTCGTACAGAATCTGGTTCTTCTATCATTTTTAAGTTTCGAATAATTCCTTCAAATGCGTTATGAACCGCGTCCTCTGCTATCATATCGTCTTTTAGTATTCTTCTCGCCGCAAAAAACATTTGTCTTTCATAATTTGAATATATTCTTTCTGCCTTCAAACGCTGGATATCATCATCAATTGCCATTATCATTGTAAGCATATCTTTTCCTCCGTAATCCTTACACTAAGTATACCATTTAAAGGCCCCTTTTCTGACAAAACTTCCAGAAAACACTATAGAAATTTTTATTCTTTTTTCAAGATTATGCTTTACGCTATATATATCTAAATAAATCACACTATGTGTCACAATTTTTTATTTTTGTACAATCTGTACATGTTTTACACTATTTTTAAGTAAAAATGTACAAAAAAAAGTTCTTATCTTTAAAGACAAGAACATTAACATCCTTTAACGCAAACTTTTTATCCACTTTTCTATTTCCTTCACCCTAACTTTTCCTTCCACTGAAATTTGAATATTTTTATAAAATCCTTCTACAATCACATTATCAGTCCCTTTATATATATAATAATCTCCAGTATTTTGATGAATTTCCTTCACCTTCTTTTTTGGTTCGTCATACTGGATAATTCCTCCACCTTCGCCTTCTTCATAAGACATCATAACAGAGAAATTTTGATTTCCATTTTCATAGAATGCAGTTAGCATATCTCCCTTCCCTTCCATCATCTGAATCTGTATCTCCTCAAGGTTCCATCCTGGCAAAGATTTTCTTGGCCAAATATAGCTACGTTCTGATTTTTCCAAAGCCTCTTTCCATGTTCTCACTATGACTGCGTCAGATTCCACCATCTCTCCTTCTTCATAGTCACCAATCTCCTGCTCATTTGAATCATCACTTTTTATTTGAAACTCTATGGTTTGAATCCATTCTTTCATCTGATTTAAATAATAGAAAACAGACTTTCGCGTTACTGCATAACATACTGCTTGTGCAGATGTTGAAATTATAAGTAAAATAATTGCAGCTTTTGCTAGTATTTTCTTCTTATAATTACGTTTTCTCTTTTCATACTGTTGTCTCCGTATAATATGTTCTTTATAAAATATCTCTTTTTGAAATTCCTCTTTCCATTGAACCGGTTGAAGCTTTTCTAATATTCTAGAAAGTTCATCTAGTTTCTCTTCATTTGGATCTTCACTTTCAATTTCCATAAACCATTCATATGTTATTCTTTTAATTAAAAAATGTCTCATACACTTCACCCGAACATCATAAACATAAACAACTGTTTTCTCGCTTTTTTTCGAATTCTTGACAATTTAGACCGAACTGCCTGATCCGTTACATTTTTTATTTTGGCAAGTTCCTTTGTAGAATATCCCTTTTCCACAAACTCCATAAATAATTCGTACTCCTCTTTTGTTAATGCCTTCTTCAAATCCTCTATCAACAAAGAGCTGTAATCATCTTCAAAACTGCCATTCCACCGAAAGAAATTATCGTCTGCAAGAAATTCATCCACACGATTCTTCTTCGTAAAACTCTGCCAGCATTTATTTCTTGCTGTTACCTTCATCCATCCTATAGGATTGGGATGCTTATTTAACATATCAAACTTCTCATATGCTATTAAATATACATCTTGCAAAACATCATATGCTTCGTCTGCGTCCCATCGATATAAAACCTTTAAATAATTTCTAATTTCCTCAAAGGTTTTATTATAGAATAATTCAAATAGTATATCCTTTGTTTCTTTCTTCATTGATAGCCCTCGATTTTTAATGTTCTTTTCCTTTCATCTGATATATCATCAAACAATTGAAAATGTGTCATTTTTATTATATCATAATTTGCTTTTTCATATCTCTCCCTTTATAATAAGTAAAAAGGGAGGTATCACAAGATGGAAATTGAACGTAAATTCTTAGTCACACACATACCAGACAACATCGAATCCTATCCACATTCCGAAATTGAGCAAGGGTATCTTTGCATGGAACCAGTCGTTCGAATTCGAAAAAAAGACAACGATTATATTCTAACCTATAAATCAAAAGGTCTTTTAAAACGAAGCGAACACGAATTCCCATTATCCAAACAAGCCTACGAACATATGCTAACCAAGATAGACGGGAACAAAATCACCAAAACAAGATACCGTATACCAACAGATCACGAACTAACAATAGAATTAGACGTATTCCACGAAAACCTAGAAGGACTCGTTATGGCAGAAGTCGAATTTCCATCCGAAGAAGACGCCTTAGAATACGAAGGTCCAGACTGGTTCGAAGACGAAGTAACCTTCGACAGAAGATACCAAAACAACAACCTGGCCAACAAATGAGTCACGTGCAAAGTAGAAGAAAAGAAGAACCAAAGGAAAGCTAGTTTTCCTTTGGTTCTTCCTTTTTATTCTACGATGGATGTGGCGAATGCCGCATACAACGAGTCAGCTTTGCTGACCAGGTGTGCGTGGCTCATTTATTGATGAGGTGCACAGCTATTTTCTTTTTTTTCTTCTTTTTGCTGCTGCCGCTCTACGTTTCTTTCGCATGTGTATCATATGCATTCTTCGTAAAACAAGTAACACAGCAAGAACAACTATGACTTTTATTATAATGCCTTTATTTGGCATGATATAAGTACCAAAAATTCCTTTTGTTTTCTCATTTGAAGAAACATTTGTCTTTTTTTCTGTTGTCTGTACTTTTGTTTCTGTTGTAGCAGAGGTCTTACTGTCTTTTGCTTCCAGCGCCCCTACATCCATGTTTTTTTCCGTATAATCATATAACTTACTACTATCTACATATGCACTTGCAGAATTCTTACTTTGTAAAACAACACAAATAACAACTCTTCCGTTGATATTTGCAAAAGTCACAAGGGTTCCACCAGCGGCTATGGTATACCCTGTTTTTCCACCAAGGCATCTAGAATCATAATAAGTAGTTCCTTGTTGAATCATACGGTTACTGTTATACCAGTTTCGAGCCGCTTTGCTCTTATTGGTCTTTGGCAACTGATAATATGTAGTCTTTATTATTTTTCTAAATTCTTCTTTTGAATATGCCTTCTTTGCAATCAACGCCATATCATATGCTGTTGTATAATGCTGCTCATTATTTAATCCATGTGGATTAACAAAATGGGTATTTTTACATCCCAATTCCTTGGCTTTCTCTGTCATTTTCACTGCAAAGGCACTTTGGGTTCCAGATACATGTTCCGCTAACCCCCCTGCAATATCATTTGCTGAAATTAAAAGAAGTCCATGCAATGCCTGATCAACCGTAACCTTTTCCCCAATATTCACTAAAGCTGCACTGCTTCCACGTTCAATTCCATTGACCGCTTGGTTGGAAAATGTTACGGTCTCATCGCCTTTACAATTCTCTATAGTAAGAAGTGCTGTCATTATCTTTGTAATACTAGCAGGATAATGTTTCACATTAATATCCTTTTCATATAAAATCGTTTGCGTCTGCAAATCCATTACAATTGCTGACTTCCCTACTAAATCTACAGAACCATTGGACTGATTGGTTGTGGCTGCCCCTACTCTAGTTTGAAACAATGACAAAAATGCCATCATTATAAAACCAAGGCAAAAAATCCGTTTTGTTGCTCCCTGTTTCATAAAATCCTATTTCTTTGTAAGTATTATATACTGCTAACTATATTTCTCATTTGAGAATATCTTTTTCAATTATACTATTAAAACATTGAGGCTGCAAATCCTGCATTTTCAACAAACTCACAAGTTTCTAACAAATGTTCCATTGCACCTTGGTAAGCATCTAAAGTTTGGGCTTTTCTAATTTTCTTCCAGTCTTTTTTTGGCTCCTCAAACATGGTCTGCATATACCCCCATAATTCTTTTACTCGGAATAACACATCCTTTTCTCCTGAAAGCTCTTCCAAGTAAGCATCTCGAAGATCATTTAAAAAATCATACAAATCATCTTTTGTCATTGGTGAATTCCCATGAAGCTCCCCAAGTAATCCAGGATTTGCAACAAGGCCTCGACCAAGCATTACTTTATCTAAGGAAGGATATTCTTGGACAATTTTTTGGTAATCTCCAATGGTAAAAATATCTCCATTATAACAAACAGTATTTTTACTATGTTCAAAGGCATAAGCAAATGCAGCCATATTCGGTGTGTTCTTGTAAAAGTCTTCTCTCACCCTTGGATGAATTATCCATTCCTCAAATTTATATTTATTAAATATTTCCGTCAGTTCTTCAATCTCTTCTGGAAATTCCTTCCCAATTCTTGTCTTGATAGACACCTTTACATGGGTTTGTTCCATTACTTGTGAGAAAAATTCATCTAATTTTTTCGTATCATTTAAAAAGCCAGAACCTCGTCCTTTGGACACGACTGTTCCAGCTGGACATCCAAGATTAAGATTTACTGTGTCATATCCCTGTTCCTTTAATGCATGCGCCGTTTGTAAAAATCCTCTTACATCGTTGGTCAAAATCTGAGGCACAACTTCCATTTCCTGATTATGCTCCATAGAGATATCTTTGATTTCCTTTGTTGTCAAAAATGTCTTTTCCTTTGGAACAATAAACGGTGTAAAATACTTGTCAATTCTTCCTTTTCCAAAATGATCCTCATAAATATTACGGTAAATATATCCCGTAATACCCTCTAATGGTGCAAAATAAATCTTCATTTGTTATCTCCTTTGGCACATTCTGATTTAATACATCTTTGAAATGCAATACGTGGCGAGCCATCTGCTAAATAAATAACCCCACAACGCTTAAACCCGAGTTTTATTAATAAACTTTGCATAGGAATATTGTTCCTATGTGTATCAATACGGATATTTCCAATCTGTTCATAAACCCAATTCATACAGAAAGTTGCAACACCTTTTGTTCCTTCTGCTGAAGCAATGCGATGTATTACCCCATATGGTTTATCATTTATCCAATCCCCATCTTCTATTACTTTATAAGTTGGATCTTCCTTTTCTGCAAAGTAGAATACACCAACTATCTTACTATCTTCAATACATACATAACTTCTTTGTTCCTGAATATCCTTCTCAACTACTGTTTGTGATGGATAATTCTTTCCCCACTGTCCTGCATTCCCATTCTCCGCCATAAAGTTTCTAGCATAGGCATAAATAGACATAATTCCTTTTAAATCTTCTCGTTTTGATTTTCTGATTTCCATTCTTCTAGTCTCCTTCTTTTAATTCATTTTTCAACTTAACTGCCATAAATACAGTCACCATAAAAGTTATAACATCTGCAATGGGCTGTGCATATTGTACGCCCGCAATCCCACAGATTCTTGGCAGGAATAAAATAACTGGAAGAAAGCAGATTCCCTGACGACATATTCCAAGAATCAATCCTTCTTTTCCCTTTCCCAATGCCAAAAATAAAGATGAATAAACCGTATGAAATCCAAACAGAAAAAATGCAATTCCATTTGCTACAAGTGACCTTTGCCCAATCTGTATCATCTTAAAATCATCTGTTGTAAATGTAGCTATGATACCTTTTGAATCTATTGCCATAAACAAACCAAATATAACGCAAAATACAGTTGACCATTGGACAGATATTTTAATGGCATCATTCAAGCGGTTATATTTTTTTGCACCATAGCTGTATCCTGCAATTGGCTGAAATCCCTTGATAAATCCAAACACCATAAGACTTCCCATAGACATGACTCTTGTCACTGCTCCCATTCCAGCAATTGCTGAATCTCCATACATTTTGGCCTGTCCATTAATCATGGTAATGGAAAGACTTGTGAGTATCTGAAAAAACAACGTTGGAACACCAATTTTAAAAATCTCTGATAGAATTTCTTTTGATGGACAACATTCTTTTACTTGAAAACTGAATACACTCTTTCTTTTTCCTATATAAATCAGATAGAGACAGGTGGAAATTAATTGAGATACTACTGTAGCCAGAGCTGCTCCTGCGACTCCAAAATGAAATTTATAGATTAAAATTGGATCTAATATTATATTCAACACAGCACCTGTGAACAGCACAAACATAGTTGTCTTAGCTGCACCCTCACTTGTTACTAAGTTGTTCATCGTCACATTAAAGACATTAAAAACACATCCAGTAATAAATATTTTAGCATATGCTGTGGCATAAGGCATAATACTTTCTGTTGCTCCTAATAGTTTTAAAATTGGATTTAAAAAGACAAGTGCAACAACAATCATTACAATTCCCACACTGATACTACTATATATTGCAGTACTGGCAACTTTATTTGCTTTTGCTTTGTCACCTTTTCCAAGCAGTCTTGAAATATAAGATGCTCCTCCATTTCCAAACAATAATCCAAGGCCAACAATAACCTGTCCTAGGGGATAAGCAACTGATATGGCTCCCATCTGACTGGTTCCTAAACCTCCCACAAAATATGCGTCTACTAAATTATAAATGGCATTTATCATCATACCAATCATGGTAGGCAAACCCATTGCTAACAATGCTTTTTGTACCGGGGCATTTCCTAACAACTCCATTTTATTCTTTGTTTTTTTCATTACAAACTCCTTTCATGTATTACGTTTTATGTTACTATAATTTATAGTAGTTTAGCGTTTTTATGCTACTATAAATTATAGTACCTGTCAAGGAGATTTCTTGTTACAAAAAAAATGAGCCGCCATCTTTGGCGACTCACCCTTTTATTCTTTTAGTGATTGAATCCACTGCTCTAGCGCATCCGCTAATGCATACTGCTGATATAATACTGCTTTTCCTAGCTTTGGAATTTCCGTTAGCTTTTCCTTTGACTGGATGTTCTCTTCTATCATTTTTTTGATTGATTTAATATTTTCTTCAATATTCCCAATGCAAATCTTTTGCTGTTTTGCAGGAAGGTTCATTAAATTGACTACTACTGCATTGAAATCTAAATACATATTCAGTGGCTTTTCTGATATCTCAAGCATCAATTTTTCGAATTCCTTCACCCCTTCCTGGGTCAGGGTATAAACCTTCTTTTCTGCAAGCTTCCCTTCTTTTCTAGCTTTCCCTGTAAGGTATCCTTTTCCTTCTAATTGAATTACTTTTTTATAAATCGAAGGTGTACTTATCTTAACCCACTGAGATATCTTTCGATATTCTACCAATTTTTGAATATCATATGCACTTAGCTCTTCTTTTCTTAACATTCCTAAAACAATTAAATCAATGGTCGCCATGTCCGTTTTCCTTCCTCTCAAAAATAAATTAGAACACTCTAATTTAGAGTATTCTAATTTATGGCTTCTGTCAATTATTTCTTTAATTTTCTACGAACCAATGATCTTCTTAATGCAAGTTCTGCACGCTGCATATCTACACCCGCTTCATGGGATTGTAAACGCCTCTCTGCACGCTCTTTTGCTTTGGCTGCACGCTGGGGATCAATATCTCCCGGCCACTCTGCAACTTCCGCTAAGATGGATACTTTGGTCTTGGTAATCTCAATAAAACCACTCATAAGACCTGCTTCCTTCTTCTCACCATCTTTTTCTGTGATGGTAAGAATTCCAGGTGCAACAATCATGGTTGTTGGAATATGCTGTGGCAAAATCCCAATCTCCCCTTCTGTTGTGGTTAGTTCCACCATCTTCACGTCATCATCATAGAAGATACGCTCTGGTGTGGTGACTTCTAATTTCATTAAATTTTCCACCATATCATCACCTACTTATTCGCTGCTCTAGCAACAACATCATCAATACTTCCGGCATTTAAGAATAGTCCCTCTGGGATATCATCATGCTTTCCGTCTAAGATTTCCTTGAATCCCTGAATGGTTTCATTTAGAGGAACGTATTTTCCACTGGTTCCTGTAAACTGCTCTGCTACAAAGAATGGCTGTGACAAGAATCTTTGAATCTTTCTTGCACGTTCTACGACTAATTTTTCATCCTCTGATAACTCATCCATACCAAGAATTGCAATAATATCTTGTAATTCTTTATAACGCTGTAAAATCTCCTGAACTCCACGGGCGACTTGGTAATGTTCTTCTCCTACCACCTGTGGATCTAGGATTCTTGATGTTGATTCTAGAGGATCTACCGCTGGGTAAATTCCCTGTTCTACAATAGAACGAGATAAAACTGTAGTCGCATCTAAATGGGCAAATGTTGTCGCTGGCGCTGGGTCAGTCAAGTCATCTGCTGGTACATAAACTGCCTGTACCGATGTAATAGACCCACTCTTTGTTGATGTAATACGCTCTTGTAATGCACCCATTTCTGTTTGAAGTGTTGGCTGATAACCAACAGCACTTGGCATACGTCCAAGAAGTGCAGATACCTCAGATCCAGCTTGTGTAAATCGGAAAATGTTATCAATAAATAACAATACATCCTTTCCACCCTGATCACGGAAATTTTCAGCGATAGTAAGACCTGTTAGTCCTACACGCATACGAGCTCCAGGTGGTTCATTCATTTGACCAAATACCATGGCTGTCTTTTCAATAACTCCAGACTCACTCATCTCATTGTAAAGGTCATTTCCCTCACGAGTACGTTCTCCAACTCCTGTAAATACAGAATATCCACCATGTTCTGTGGCAATATTACGAATTAATTCCTGAATTAGTACAGTCTTTCCTACTCCAGCTCCACCAAATAGACCGATTTTACCACCCTTTTGGTATGGGCAAAGCAAGTCAACGACTTTGATTCCTGTTTCTAATACTTCAGTATCTGTCGCTTGTTCCTTAAATTCAGGAGCCTTTCTATGAATTGGTTTATAATCTACACCTTCTGGTGCAGGTTTATTGTCAATTGGTTCCCCAAGCACATTGAAAATACGTCCTAATGTAGCTTCTCCAACAGGAACCGAAATTGGCCCACCTGTTGCAACTGCTTCCATTCCACGTATCAATCCGTCTGTTGGACCCATTGCAATACATCTTACGGTATCATCTCCAAGATGGCCTGAGACTTCCACAACTAACTTGCTTCCATCCGCTTTTGGAATATTAACTGCATCGTTAATCTCTGGGAGATTCCCATCTGCAAATTTTACATCCAAAACAGCTCCAACCACTTGAGTGATTTTCCCTGTATGATTCTCTGCCATATTCTATGTCCTTTCTTATTCATTTAATGCATTGGCACCAGAAATAATCTCTGTTAATTCTTGTGTAATTGCACCTTGTCTTGCTCTGTTATAAGCAAGTTCCAAATTATCTATCATTTCCTCTGCATTACTTGTTGCAGAATCCATTGCCTGCATTCTTGCACCATTTTCACTTGCTACTGAAGTTACAAATGCTCCATAAATCATACTGTTAATATACTTTGGAATCAGCATAGAAAGAGCTTCCTCCGCCTTGGGTTCAAAATTCATCAAAGTCTTATCATCTACTTCTTTTGGGTCTGTATCTAATTCATCTACATCCACTGGAAGTAATTTAATCAACTTTGGTATATGAACTACCGTATTCTTAAACTCGGTATAAGCAAGGTAAATCTCTCCAATCTCTCCTGCTTCATAGGCAGCCATAATACGTCTTCCTAGGTTCATTGCATCCTTATATTCAGGTTCGTTCATCATCTCTGAATCATCAGACACAACTTCATATCCACGATGTGACAAAGTATCCATGGCTTTATGGCCAACTCCATAAATCTGAACCTCATCTTTTTTAAGTCCGCTGTCTCTGATTAGTTTTACAATATTGTTATTGTATCCCCCTGCAAGACCTCGGTTTGATGAAACTGTAATGACCGCTTTTTTTTCACTGTCATTCCCTTTTAAATAAGGATGATTTATCTTTTCAGAAGTAGCTAAAATCGATGTAACTGTTTCATACATCTTATTAAAATAAGCTTTGGATTCCTCTGCCTTTTGCTTTGCTCTTTGTAACTTTACAGTGGAAACTAATTTCATAGCCTTTGTAATTTGTCCGGTGCTTTCAATGCTCTCTTTTCGTCTCTTGATATCAACGATTGATGCCATGACTTCTCACCTCTTCACTATTTTGCAAATGATTTTTTACATTCTTTAATGGCCTTGACTAGTTTCTCTTCAATTTCTTCACTCATTACTTTTGTATCTGCAATGGAAGTGAAAATCTCTGTATATTTGGTATCAATTAATTCAAATAATACATCTTGAAATTCTTGAATCTGATCTACCTTAATATCCAGCAAATGTTTCTTTGTCACTGCATAAATCATAACAACCTGTTTCTCTACTGCTAGAGGTTTGTACTGTGGCTGTTTTAGGACTTCCTTAATTCGTTCTCCCTGTGCAAGACGTTCTTTGGTATCTGCATCTAATTCAGATCCAAACTGTGCAAAAGATGCTAATTCACGATACTGTGCCAAGTCGGTACGAATAGGTCCTGCAATCTTTTTCATTGCCTTAATCTGTGCAGCTCCTCCAACACGAGATACCGATAATCCAGCATTAATAGCAGGTCTAAATCCAGCATTAAACATCTCGGTTTCAAGATAAATCTGTCCATCTGTAATTGAAATAACATTGGTAGGAATATATGCTGATACATCTCCTGCCTGTGTTTCAATAATTGGAATGGCTGTTAAAGATCCTCCACCTAACTCATCAGAAAGTCTTGCGGCTCTCTCTAATAGACGAGAATGTAAGTAGAAAACATCTCCAGGATAAGCCTCACGACCTGGTGGTCTTCGAAGTAATAATGACAGTGTACGATATGCCGTAGCATGTTTACTTAAGTCATCATAAATAACTAAAACGTCTTCTCCCTTTTCCATCCACTCTTCTCCAATGGCACATCCTGAATAAGGTGCGATGTATTGAAGTGGTGCTAATTCACTAGCCGTAGACGCAACAACTGTTGTATAGTCCATGGCTCCGAATTCTTCTAATGTCTTTACAATATTGGCAACCGTTGATGACTTTTGTCCAATGGCAACATAGATACAATGTACCCCCTGCCCCTTTTGGTTAATAATCGTATCAATGGCAATTGCCGTTTTTCCTGTTTGACGGTCACCGATGATTAACTCACGTTGTCCCCGTCCAATTGGAACCATGGCATCAATTGCCTTAATTCCTGTCTGAATTGGTGTATCTACAGACTTACGTGCGATAACACCAGACGCTACTCTTTCAATTGGTCTAAATTTATCAGTTTCTATTGGTCCTTTTCCATCAATAGGCTGCCCCAATGCATTGACAACTCTTCCTGTCATGGCATCACCAACTGGAACTTCCACAACCCTTCCTGTTGTCTTTACAACATCTCCTTCATTGATGTTCTTCTTGTCTCCAAGTAAAACAGCACCAACATTATCTTCCTCCAGGTTAAGGACCATACCAAATACTTCTCCAGGAAATTCTAACAATTCCCCTTGCATTGCCTTTTCTAGTCCATGGATTCTCGCGATTCCATCAGACACCTGAATGACTGTTCCAATATCAGAGGTTTCAAGCTTTGTAGAATAATCCTTAATCTGCTCTTTGATCACAGAACTAATTTCTTCTGGTCTTAAATTCATTTTGCTTTATTCCTCCTTCCTATAGTTGTATTTGAGATAAACTTCTTGCCATAGAATCAAGCTTATTCTTAATGGAATTATCCACAACACGGTCATCCATGCGAAGTATTAATCCACCAATTAATGTCTCATCTACTTTGTAATCCACCTCAAGTGTTTTATAATCTGTAAGTTCCAACATTCGATTTTCTATTTCTTTCTTTTGTTCCCCTGTTAATTTCACGGCGGATACAACTTCAAGAATTCCAATCCCCTCATATCGCTTCATTTGAGAAATTACGTATTCAAAGATAGATACCATATCTCCTGTTCTTCCCTTTTTCATAATAATTAAAAGGAATCCCATAAAGTCATCTGAAACTTTTCCTTTAAAGATTCGTTCCATGACTCTCATCTTCTCTTCGACTACGACTTTTGGGTGATGTAACATCTTATATAAGTCTTCATTTTCCTGAAAGATTTTCAAGAAAGAAGTCACTTCTTCCCTCTCTTCTGTAAGGTTTCCCTTCTCTAATGCAAGAGAAATGTATGCATCACCATAAGTTTTACTTACTAGCTTTGCCATGTTTTATCACCCATCTCTTTCAAGGTCTCATCCACAAGTGCATCCTGCTTTGACAAATCGATCTGATCTGTAATGATCTTTCCTGCCATAGCCACTGCAACCTGAATCATCTCTTGTTTTACCTGGTCTTTTACTTTGCTCTTTTCAAGCTCAATTTCGTTGTTTGCTCTTGCAATCATACGTGCCGCTTCTTCTTGGGCATCGGCAACAATGGTCTGCTCTCTTTGAAGTGCTTTCTTTCTTGCCTGTGCCAAAATCTCATCGGCTTCTTTTTGTATATTCTTAATCCTTGCTTCATATTCTGCTTTCAGCTTCGCTGCCTCTTCTTTGTCAGAAGCTGCGTCATCTACTTCCTTGGCAATACGATTCTTTCGGTCTTCAAGTACTTTTCTTACTGGTTCAAATAAAATGTAAGAAAGTGCCATAAACATAATAAAAATCGCAATGGCCTGAAGGATAACATCGAAGCCAAGCTGAATGTCCAATCCAAATATTCTATCCACGCCTTGGCCTCCCTTCGGCTAATTTAATTTCTAATTTTTAAAGTTTACCGATTAATGGATTTGCGTAAAGTAGAATCAATCCGATAACCAATCCATAAAGACCAGTTGTCTCTGCAACGGCTTGTCCAAGTAACATGGTAGAAGTAATATCTCCCTTTGCTCCTGGATTACGTCCAACGGCTGCACACCCTTGTCCTGCTGCATATCCTTGTCCAACTCCAGGTCCGATACCTGCGATAAGCGCTAATCCCGCTCCAATTGCTGAACACGCCAAAATCAATGCTTTTCCTGTAATTGCTCCCATAACTTGTTCCTCCTAAAATTAATAATTGTTTACGCGTCACGTTTCTGTGTAATAAATGTCATTGTCAACATTGCAAATACAAAGGTTTGGATGGCTCCTGAAAACAAATCAAAGTACACGTGCAAAAATGCCGGCACTCCCAACTTGGCAAAAACAGGAAGCAGTCCATACCACAATGAAATCATAATCGTACCAGCCATAATATTACCAAACAAACGTAATGATAATGAAACTGGTGTTGCCAATTCTCCGATTACATTGGACGGAAACAAAATCGGAATTGGTTTAAATAAATCTTTAAACATTCCAAAATGACTCGTCTTAAATGCAGCATACTGAATCATGCAAAATGTAATCAACGCAAGTGCTAATGTGGTCCCATAATCAGCAGTTGGTGCTCGAAGACCAAACAATCCTGACGTATTGGAAATAAAGATAAAAAACGCAATACTTCCAATATAATTTACATAAGATCTCCAGTGTTTTCCCATTGTACTTTCTACGAACTTATCTAACATCTCAATGATAAATTCCACTGCATTTTGCAATCCACTTGGCTTATCCGGATTTCCCTGCATCACTGCACGTCTGAAAACACATGCAATCACTATAATTGTCACCATGACAATCAACGTTGTCACATGAGTGGTCGTAATCCAGACATTATGTCCAAACACCTTAAGCAGTATCAGCCCATGAACCATGAAATCAACATCGCCTTTTGCAGTTGCTAACGCCATGTGGGCTCTCATCATACCCATATATTACCCTCCTTTATTTATTTTTCACTCGAAAGCGATGAATCACTGGCTGCATGTATGCAGAGATTTTGATTCCCATAATGCCTAAGATAATTCCCACAAAGACATACATATGAATCTGAATTCCTGCTGCTGCAACAACTAGTATAATGACCATGCGCAGTATCGTTCGCTTTTTCATGAATTTGGTTGCCGAATTAGAATCCATATCCAACGCCGTATCAATGGTTAAGTACATATTTAAAATGAGACAGACTGATAAAAACAATCCAACAACACTTCCTAATATATACAGCCACGAACACTTTGAAGTAATAAATCCTATGATAGTTATTACCATTCCATAAAAAAATAATCCAATCAGCATTTCAACAAGAGTTTGGTTATAGTCCTTTAATTTATCAGTCATCATCTTGCTCCTCATCTTGATTAGCATTCCTTACCAGGTTGTAGACACCTCTCATGCCTCCTAAAATTCCCAGTATCAAAAATGGTATAAAAAAATGGGTAGAAAACTTCTTATCCAGCCAAAGACCTAGAAACATACATAAGAACACAGACGTTAGCATGGTCACTCCCAATTGAGTAATCAACGCCAAAGACCGCATTACGTTCTTATCCCACTTCATAGCATCCCTCCTATTAAAAAGATTCTAACCATAAAATCAAAGAGTACATCTCTACAAAATATAGAGATGTATCTCGTCAGCTTATTCAATTGTAACATATATGAATTGATTTACAAACAATTATTTGTGGAAAATTTATTTAAATAGCATACGTAACTTTATAAAAAATCAATCAAAATGCAAACACGTATTTACATTCTGATTGATTTCATTTCTATATTGCTATTTCACAGATATTCATTTTATTTTTCAATTGTACCTCATATTCTCTTCCATGTATAATCCCAGTTTTCAAACACTTTAACATAACAAGTTTTTGTACTTCCTGTTTTGCTACTATAACCATCCATTCTATGATATTGCGTTTGAACAACCTTATATTTTTTGTATCTAGGTCTGTATATAATTTGATATTTTTTTCTTGCAGGCACAGATACTGAATAAGATGTTGAATGTGTTTTTGCTATTCCTATGCTAACACCTAAAGAGGATGCAATTGTTCCTGTACTAGTATAGGAACCAGAAATTGTATTGGTCACAGTTCGACTGAACGTACTAGAATTAGATAAAGTCAAGGTTGCTTTTCCTTTTCCCGATGGTCCATTTCTATAGCTTCCGTATGGATGACTTACAACCGATTTTGATGTAACCTTCCAATAATAGTAACCATCTGAACGTTGCTTATTCTCTGTCGGAATAACATACTCATTATTATCTTCTGATAAATCCTCATTCCAGACTTCACTATCATTTGCAACTTGTATGTCCCTCTCTGTATCTGCAGCTTTTACAGCTTTAAATGGAACAATTGAAATAACCATTAGTAATATCAAACCATATAACCATTTATTCTTCTTTATCTTCATAATTAACTCCTTTCAATTGATAAAAATCTTTTCAAAAGGAAATAAGTCGATGTCAAACATAGTATAATTCCTAACATTAATACAATAATCAATGGAAACTCTTTTAGATACTCTGCTGAATTTGCATATGCACTACCTTCCATTTTCATTTTCCATGCTTGTACTTGATAAGTAAGTATCCATGCCCCAGCAATTAATAACACTCCAAATATATTCATCACTATAAGACTTGCTTTCCCATCCTTTTGATTTTTGCAATCGTCTATTGTATCAATTGAGTCTAAAAGCAGGTACTCGATTGGAACTCGAAAAAATTCACTTATCTGTACTATATTTTCTGTATCTGGAATTGCTGTACCTAATTCCCACTTAGAAATTGCTTGTCTTGAAACTCCTATTTGCTCTGCAAGTTTTTCTTGAGACAATCCCTTTTCTTTTCTTAATATTAGAAGTTTTTTACTGAACTGCATTTCTTTACTCCTCCTGTCTACTTTGCTGTATACAACATTCTTATGCACAACCAAATCATATAAAACATGTTATATTTTGTCTAGCAATTACGGTTGTCAATTCCGCAACTACTGTAGTCATTTCACAAAAATGGCATATCTACAATGTTTTATGTAGCGTTCATTTAATCTAATGTCTCGTAAAACTCAAAATACATTTTTTCTTTATCTTCATTTTTTCTTTCTATTTATAAGTAACATTAATAACAAAATCAGTGATGTTGAAAATAAGATATTCTGCAATACAAAATAACTATGATCCACCCAGTGTACCACCAATATTCTTCCCATATACATCATGTAAGTTTGAATCATCGCAGCCAATATCATAATTATATTAGAGCAAACCACTTGAAGATTTCCACATTTCATCCAGTTCAAATAGAATAAAAACAAAATTACAAATAGAGTATTCAATGCAAAATCCTTTATTAAAAATCCTACCGTATCATTCATATAATAATCTCAAACTTCGCACTTGAATAAGTGCCTATGCACCTTGAAAATTCAATAATAACTGGCATAAAAATAGCATGAAACTATCTGATTTGGTATAATTGAGTTGACTAGAAACAATTAAAATCGGAGGCT
>JAQWFL010000014.1 GCA_028704435.1 Anaerostipes sp.
CTGCACTTTTGAAATCGAAGCTGCAAGCTGCATAACCTGCTGAACATTGACAACTGAATAACTGCCAGATATTGAATTTTCAAGGTGCATAGCTAAAATCTATGTGCGAAGTTTGAGTTAATTATTAAATAAAAGAAAAAGTAAGTAAACTTACTTAAAAGAAAAATCATGCAAAACACTCCTTGTTCAATCTCTCCGAGATGTGAACCTTGTTCGTATTGCTGTCGCAAAAAAAGATTTGAAAAATGTTAGTTTACATTCATGTTTTTTTTTATTATGATTAAAGAAACAAGAAAAGGAGTTGATTAAAATGTTGGAGTTAGTTAGATATGCTATTAGTGGATTTGTGATATTAAGCATTACAGTAAGCGTTATTGATTTAGTGAAAAGCTTTATGAGTTATAGAATCATCAAGAGCCATGGAGTTGATTTAGATATTGGAGATGTAGAGGAGAGTGGAGCAGATGGCAGAGAGTAAGCAAAAGCCAAAGAGAAAGAGTAATGGAAAGAACAGCCCAGTGATTGGTAGTAATGGAGTGACTGCGACACAAGAAGAACTAAATGACCTAACGAGAGTCTCAATTGAAATATGGAATATGGAGCCTATTAATATTAGAGAACCAGAGGCGGTCAAGAAACGAATCGAGGAATACCTCAACCATTGTATTGACAAAGGATTTAGACCTGGGAATATGGGAATGTATACGGCTATTGGAATGAGTAAGCAAGGGATCGACTTATTTATTAAGAGGAATCCGAAGCATCCTAGCGTTCCAATCATACAAAAAGGTAAGCAGTTAATGAGCATGTACAGAGAGCTTTTGATGGTCAATGGAAAGGTTAATCCTGTCACTGGTATCTTTTGGCAGAAGAACTACGATGGACTAAAGGATGTCCAAGAAATAGGGTTGTCAGCAAAGAACACGCTTGAAGCTGAAAAAACTCCAAGTGAAATCATGCAAGATATTGATATAGATGTGAATGAGTTGGATTGATTCATCTGTTGCTGATGTCGATACACTATATGTTGTGGTTGGAACTATTCCAACAATGAAGACAAATTGCAAAGCATTAAAGAATGGCTTGTTTATGCGGTTTGTTTATATTTTTTAGCTTTTTATCTATACCTTAAATATAAATTTAACGAATAGTTTAAAATTCATGTTGGAATGAGTGAATAGATGATAGTGAATGAATGAGCATGATGATTGATTCGCTTTTATGGTTGCGTTTTGTATCATTTTATTTAAACCCTACCCATGGGGTCTATGTGGAGATAGGGGGCGTGTCTTTACTCGACCCCCCAAGCAAATAAAAAATAAAAAAGACCATAACAGAAGGGATGGTGAAATTATGTTGTCGATATTAGATATAGTGTCTTTTGTAATGTTGTTCATAATGGGATGTTTATTTATGCTAAAAAGCATACGTGAAAAAGATGATGTAAAAAAGCATATGTATTTTCAAAGTGCAATGTTGATAGTTATATATGCTGCAATTGAATATCCAGAAGTAAGAAAATTTGCAATGGAAACAGAAAATGTAACTGTATTAAAACCTAAGATGAACTTTAAACAAGTCTTGGAGAAGTATGGTTATCCAGTAGTAAGTAAAGAACAGAGTCAATATATTAGCGAGTACAGAACTACTAATTCAGATAAGTTAAAGGATATTCGTTGGAATGGAAACAAATGGGGTAGAGGTAAGATTTCTAAGAAATGGAGATATCTTGTTAATGCAGATTTCAAAATTAGCAATAAGTGTTGTGACATTATGAAGAAGAATCCAGTGAAGAAATTTGAAAAGAAAACAGGAAAGCATCCTATCCTTGGAACAATGTGTGAAGAATCAGCATTAAGGAAAAGTCAATGGATGAAGAGTGGGTGTAATGGTTTCGAAAGTACAAGACCAATCAGTAAGCCAATGTCGTTTTGGACAAACCAAGATGTGTTGGAATACATACAGACTTATGGTATTGAAATCCCCAGCGTCTATGGAGAAATTGTAGAGGAAAAGGGTAAACTAAAAACTACAAAATGCGATAGGACAGGTTGTGTGTTTTGTATGTATGGTTTGCAGTCTGATAAAACTCCAAATAGATTCCAACGAATGAAAGAAACGCATCCAAGGTTATACGAATATTGTTTAAAGCCTAAAGAGGATGGTGGATTAGGAATCAAAGATGTATTTGATTATATGGGGACAGATTATTAAAACGAACAATTACAATTGATTATGAAAGGAATATAAATATGAGTGAATTTAATTATTTAGCAGAAAAAAGAAGGTATTTAGATAGCATTGGAAGGAATGGTGGTAGGTGCATCGGAGCAGATTGTGATAGTTGCATGCTTTATGAGCACAACAACGGACACAAAGGAATGTATTGCGATGATTTTGAAATTATCCATCAAGAAGAAGCAACAGAAATGATGCGTAAATGGGCAGAGGAACACCCAAGAATAACGAATGAAGAGAAATTCACACAGGTATTTGGAGTGGCTGCAAAAAAGGCTATTATACCATCTGCCGTAGGATTGCGTAATAAGTGGTGGGATGAAGAATATAAAAAACCCAAAAGGAGTGATGAAAGCAAGTGAGTAATAGATTAAAAAAGTTACAAAGACATCAACGGAAATTTATTAGCAAGCAAAAAGAGAATAACATGGTTACAAGAAAAGCGTTTACATACGAATGTGAAGACTGTGGTAAGAGATTTCGCATGTGGTTACAAAAAGGACTTGAAGAACCAGGAGAAAACCACAAGCCTGTCCCATTTGTTATTCAATGTAAGTGTGGTGGTATGGCGACTCACGTTGATTGGAGCAACGATATTGAGTTAAATCATGATCTTCCGATTCTAGATCACATGAATTATTTTGCATTTAAAGTTAATCAGGATTGCGGGATGGCGGTATTAAGATGAGGTGGGAAAATGGAAGATAATATATCAATGCAAAAATTGTGATAAACACTATGAACTTGATTATGAGGAATACGATCATTGCCCTGAGTGTGGACAAAAATTGAAATGGGATTAGGAGGAAGCGAGCATGAGTAATGAAATCAAAGTAAATTTTGAAAATTTGACAGAGGATGAAAGAAAAGAATTAATGAGACTGGTAGAAAAATCAAGCGAGCCAAAAAGTAAGATATGGAAGCCGGGAAAAGATGAAGAGTATTATTTCATAGATAATTTTGGTACAAATGACAATTCCATTTGGAATGATGACTCGGTTGATTTCAGAAGATATGACATTGGGAATGTTTTTAAAACAAGGAAAGAGGCGGAGCTTGCCGCTAGAAAGCAAAAAGTAATTGTTGAGTTGGAGCAATATGCAATTGAGCATAATGAGGATGACATTAATTGGAATGGTACTGAATGTAAATATAAATATAGTATTGCATATAATCACGGAAAGAAAGAATTAATAGTTATTCCTAATAAAGTCCTAGAAGACATGGGACAGATTTATTTCACGTCAATTAAAATTGCAAGCGACGCAATAAATGCAGTTGGATTAGATTCAATTGAGAAATATATGTTCGGCGTGGAGGTAGAAGAGAGTGAGAAATATTGATAGCATAGTTCTAAACTTGAACTTGCTAAAAGAACAGTATGAAGAACATGGAAATATCTGGTGGGAAGATGAATATGGAAGCAGCCTTGTGTGGCAAATAGCTTGTCATCCAGTGTTTTCAGATTCTACACCATGCTTGAATAAAGTTAGAGGTGTTGAGTTCCGAGAAGAAGGATGGGATAGCAATTGTGAAGAATGTA
The DNA here is from genome assembly GCA_028704435.1 of Anaerostipes sp. Lineage (GTDB taxonomy): Bacteria > Bacillota > Clostridia > Lachnospirales > Lachnospiraceae > Anaerostipes. The sequence continues at coordinate 3,782 of JAQWFL010000014.1, forward strand.
AAGCCAGATGGCTGATGGAAATATACGAGTAAGGAGAATGAAGTAGATGATTGATGAAAAGAAGCTGATTGAATTTCTTATTTGGAATAAGACAGAACAGAAAGCAGAAGCACTTGATATTGATGAATTGATTCGATATTTGAACGAAGATTGTGAAAAGGTTGGAGAGTGGACTCCAGTGAGTGAGGGTTTGCCGAAAAAACAAAGTGGGAAAGATGGCGAATATTATGATTTTGTTCTTGTAACATTAAATGATGGAGATGTAAGCATTGGCGTCTATAGAGATGACGATAAGTGGTGGTGGACACGACATTCACATGGAGGGGATGGTTATGTACCTCGTAACAATGTAGTAGCATGGATGCCACGTCCAAAGCCATATAGAAAGGAAGAAGAAAATGAAATTAATCGAAATTCTTGAAACAAGTGCGAAGGAAACAATAATATGTGAAGGAGTCGATGAGTTACTTATTATTAAAGAAGGTTTGAAATACGAAGAAATACTTAGTTCTAAATTTCTAGAAACAAATGTAGAATCAATTGATTCTCGAGGATGCAATATTATTGTAAGAATTGAAGAATCAATTGAGTAGAAAAGGAGAATAAATTATGAAATACAAAAAGAAACCAGTTGTTATTGAAGCGTTCAAATATGATGGTGATTTAAAGGGAGCTGATGGAAAGTACTATGTTCCTGAATGGGCTGTGACAGCATTTAAGAATGCTTGTATGCAATATGTTGATGGTGAATTATACATAGCAACACTTGAAGGTGATATGAAAGCATCTGTTGGTGATTATATTATAAAAGGTGTCGAGGGTGAAATATATCCATGTAAGCCTGATATATTTGAAAAGACGTATGAAAAAGTTAATGAGTAAAAGAGGTGTAAGTTTTTATGAAACAAACTAAAACAATTGAATCATACCGATGTGATTTTTGTGGTAAAGAATGCGAGCACACAGAATATGTCCTACCGACTATAAGTCAAAATGTTGTAAAAGAGGGGAATATTGCAACATTCTACAATGACATAGAACCAGTGCAATGTGATTTATGTGAAGCGTGTCAGAAGAAAGTGCATTTCGGAATCCAATTATCACGCATGGCAATTCTTAATGATGATGGAGAATTAGAGTTAAATAAAGATTTGTATTAAAAAGATTGGAGAGTAAAAGAATGAATTTACTAATCAAGAGATTAGGTAGAAGTGAAATCACAGGTGCTATTTACAAAAGTGAAGCTGCTCAATATCCAATTGTTGTAAGGACTAGAAGATGTGCCAATTCTATAAAAGAACAAGCAGAGAGAATGGGGCGTTTAATTCCAGAACCTGTTGTTGTTGAAGAATTGAGTGATAGCATTATGATAGTACCTAAACACATATTAATATACGGATACGAAACCGTTATAGAATTAAGTAAATATCTTGGAACGATGCGGTAGGTGTAATTATTAGGACACAGATAGAAGAATAGGAGAGTAAGTATGAGCAAAGAAGAAAAATACAAGTTGGCATTATTCACAGTCATTAAAAATTCACAAGTAATGCCAGAAGGAATCAGACAAGGGAAATCCATGAAAGAAATCAACAAGATGTCCAAAGACGTAATGGATTACATCATGGAAAGCATTGTTTTTGAATCAGCAAAAGAATCGTTTGATTCGATAGAGAAAGAAAACTGATAATAACTAAAAAGTAGTAGAAAGGAGTAATAGTGGTTTTGGTCGACCAACAAAAAATACGTGTTTTACTCTATTTTACAAGATTATGGAAAAGAGAACAAAGAAATTAAAGTGTGAAATCTATAGAGATTCAATGCAAAATTACAAGAAGTATGCAATACCACCAGCACAACTTATTATTGCTGATGTTCCGTATAATGTAGGAACTAATTTTTATGGTTCAAATCCTATGTGGTATAAGAACGGAGATAACAAAAACGGAGAAAGCAAATTTGCGAAAAAGTCAGCATTCAATTCAGATTTCAATTTTAATCTATATGAATATTTTCATTTTTGCTCAAAAATGCTAAAGAAAGATGACAAGGGAAAGCAGGCAAGAGGAAGAAGTAGCAATAGTCCATGTATGATTGTGTTTTGTAGTTTTGAACAATTACCAACATTAATTGACGCAGGAAAGAAACATGGATTTGTGCATTACATACCATTAGTATTTGTTAAAAATTACAGTCCACAAGTATTAAAAGCCAATATGCGTGTAGTTGGTGCTACAGAATACGCATTGCTTCTATATCGTGATAAACTGCCAAAGTTTAGAAATGGATTACAGATTGACGAGAACGGAAAAAATATTCGTGGAACTGGTCACATGGTTTTTAATTGGTTTGAATGGAAGCGTGATAATGCAAAAGAATATCCTAAGATACATCCAGCTCAAAAACCAGTAGGATTATTAAAGGAACTAATAAAAACATTTACAGATGAAGGAGATGTCGTTATTGACCCTTGTTGTGGAAGTGGAACGACATTAAGAGCATCACACGAACTTGGAAGGAGTTCTTTCGGTTTTGAAATTGATAGAAATTTTTACAAAAGAGCGAAAGAAGAAATGATTAATTTGCCAGATGAAATTCAAATGGAATTGAATCTTTAATTATATGAAAAAGAAAGGAATAGTAAATGAAAATTAAAATTAAATACCACAAAGACATAGAAAAAATCAAGCCAATTGCAATTGGGGATTTCATTGATCTAAGGTCAGCAGAAACAGTAAGTATTAAAAAGGGAGAACTAAAGATTATATCTCTTGGAATATCCATGGAACTACCTAAAGGATATTATGCAGAGCTTGTTCCAAGAAGTAGCACAGCTAAGAGTTTCGGGGTTATTCTTGCAAATTCAATTGGGATTATTGATGAATCTTATTGTGGAGACAACGACATTTGGACATTCCCAGCATTAGCAATTCGGGATACTACGATACATAAAAATGATAGAATTTGTCAATTTAGAATCGTAAAGAAGATGCCAGAGATAGAGTTTGAAGAAGTAGAGCATTTAGGAAACGATAACAGGGGTGGACTTGGTTCTACTGGAATTAATTAAAGGAGTGGTTTTGTATGGAAAAATGTTGTGGAACTTGCAAATATCATTATCATGAAAGCATAGATGATGGATGGTTTTGTTTAAATGATGAAAGTGAATATGTGTTAGATTATACGGATTATGAGCATTGCTGCGAAGATTACGAGGAAAGGGATTGATGATGAATGAAAGAGGAATATTTAAAACCTAGTGAAATTTCTAAAATACTAGGTTATGGAATGACCAAAACATATGCCTTAATACATACTAATGGATTTCCAAAAATCAAAATCGGCAGAGGATATCTTATTCCTAGAAGTGAGTTTGATAAGTGGATTAAGCTAAATTTAAGAGGGAGTGTTGTTTTATAATTAAAAAATACCTTTGGACTAATTAAATCCAGAGGTATTTTTTCTTACATTGATTGTTCTACAAATTTAGAAAGAATATTTTCTAGCGACATTGGAAAAGTATTTTCTTTTGGCTGTATGTAGTAATCTGTAATTATCATTGATTCCTTAAACGGCTCGATTTTAGCGTATGCAGTATAATCTTTTCCAAGTAACTTAACTTTTTCTTTAATGTCTGCAATCTTATTCTTACTTAACTCTTTAATTTTATCTTTTGATAGGTCACTTTTTTCTAAATAATTTACAGCTTTTCTCATGTTTTTTTCTGATTTATGAAGATATATATTTGCGGTCGTTTGAATATTTGCATGACCTAACAACCTTGAAATCGTAAGAATATCAACATTTTCTCCGATAGCTTCAGCATTATCCTTTATAATGCTTCCAAAGGAATGACGCAATGCGTGCATACTACAATCTTGGACGGAACAATTCGCACGTTTTAACATGCTTTTTAATGTCCTGTTTAAATTACTTCCATTCATAGGGTTTCCATTTTCGTTCAAGAAAATAAGATCATGTTCTTTCTTGTATGGAAATTGCTTAAAAAAGTATTCGATTAGCTCAATTGTATAATCTAATAATGGAATTGTGCGATATCCTTTTTCGGATTTTAATCCTTTTTTCTGCAACTCGTACTTTAGGCTTGTGCTTTTGCTTCTTGATTTTATGCTAACAATTTGATGTTCAACAAAAAGTTCTTTTCTATTATACAAATCTATGCTACATACCTCTGTTCCTGTAAACTCTCCAACTCTCATGCCAGTATACATGATAATCAGAATTGCAATTGCATTGTTTCCATAGATTCTTTCTCCGATTTGTCCGCCTTTATATTTTTCTCCGTCATAAGTCGCAAATGCAATTTCTTTTAGTTTTTCCCTGTCTTCATATTTGAGGTATTGGATTTTTTTCTTTTTTACTTTTACCTTTTCATCGTTCTCCTTTGGAAGGTACACACGCTCTAATGGGTTTATTGGAATATTCCCATCTGCTACACCTTGTGATATTGCCATGTTCATTACAATAAGTAATTTATCTACCGTAGATCTTGCTAGTTTTTCCAATAATTTATCGACATAATTCTGAAATGTCATATATGTTTCGCTATTAAATGAACCTATTTGTATATTCCCAATATCATTTTTCTTTATGTAAATCAATAAATCCATATATCCATCATATGTTTTTTCGCTCACGTTTTCGTCTTTATGTCTAGAATCGTCACGTATTTCTTTATACTCCACCATGTACCAGTCAATATACTCAGACAATGTTTGTTTTTGTATTTTTTTATCTGGAATAAACCCATTGGATTTTTCGTATTTTTCTTTTTTTCTAAGAATTTCTTGTCTTGCAGTTTCCCCATGCTTGTTTTTCCCTCTGAATCTTTTAAGGTTTGGACTTCCATTTTGCTTGTATCCGTACATTTTTTGCAGATAAGTATATTCAGTTCCATTTATTTTTTCCTTTCCCCATGTTCCATCTCCGTTTCTTCTCGCCATAAAATCACTCCTTTTCTTACCTGTGTTTATGAAATAAATACATATACTTATTATAGAACATGCGTTCTAATAAAACAACTAATTTTGTAATAATTTTTGTAATAATTTATAAGATAAAACATGATAAAACGCAACAATAAACACTTGATTTTACAAAAAATGTAATAGTAGTGCAAAAAATAAAACCCTTACAAACGACCATTTCAAGACATTTATAAAGATTTCTCATAAAAGCTAGCGACGGGAGTTGAACCCGTGACCTCCTCACTACCAATGAGGTGCGCTACCACCTGTGCCACGCCAGCTTATTGCTATAATTCAGCAACAATTGATATTATACTTTAGGACATTAGTGATGTCAACGATTTTCTCAAAACATATGTGCATTTGTTTTTTTTGCATTTACTTCCAAAATTGAAAAAATATTTTGTGTAAAGAAATTTCCCTGTGTTGTATTATGGAATTAATTGTTTAATAGTTGTATAATAAAACAAATAGGTAATGCAGCATAAAGGAGATGAATCATGAAAAAATACATGTGGTTACAAAAAGTGCTAGTTATTCTAACAGTAGTGATTCTGTCTTGCGGTTTTCATTGGACTTGTTTTGCTGCACAAGCAGATGCAGGGAAAAAGAACTCAAGGGTTTTATTTTTAAGTTCTTACAATTACGATTGGGATAGTATACCCAAGCAGTTGAACGGATTTAAAAGCCAGATTCAGGGTCATGCAAAAGTAGATTATGTTTTTATGGACACAAAGACACATGTCTATAAAGATATTGAAAAGCCTATCTATGAATCTGTTTCTAATAATATCAATAAATTAGGTGGTTATGACGTAGTTGTTTTAGGGGATGATGTGGCACTTAATTTCGCATTAAAATATAAAAATGAGTTGTTTTCTGGAGTTCCAATGGTGTTTGAAGGGATTAATTCAGAGAAAAAGGCGAGAAATGCAGCAAAGAATCCTTTGATTACTGGAATTGTAGAGAGTTTTCCAATGGAGGAGACAATTCAGCTGGCTAAAAAGTTGTATCCAAAAGCAAAGCAGATTGTTGCAATTTCTGATGACAGTGAATCTGGACTAGGTTCCAGCAGACAGTATTATGATTCCAAGAAAGATTTTCCAGAAATGAAAATGAAAGAACTTAACTGTTCTAAGCTGACAAAGGCTCAGATTACAAAAAAGATCTCATCTTACGGGGAGGATACCATATTAATTTTCTTGATGCTAACTCATGATGGAGAGGGACATCTATATTCCCAGTATGATGCAACAAAATTAGTAACAGATGCGGCGAAGATACCTGTTTTTAAATCCGATGAATTAGGTATTGGAGAGGGACTTCTTGGTGGAGTGGTAATTTCCTATGACACAATGGGAAGATTAGCTGGAAAGATGGCAACTAAGATATTAAATGGAACATCCATAGAGACTATTGATGTTGAGACTATGCCGTACCATGTTAAATTAGATGAAAAGGTTATGAAAAAGTTTGGACTAAGCACAAAATCATTGCCAGAACATACGGTGTTGGTTCATCATACACCAACAATTTGGGAGAAGTATTATAAAGTTTTGATTCCTAGTGGAATTGTGATTGCATTTTTAGCGGTGATTTTAGTGTTAATTATATTAATGAATCGAAGCAGAAAGAAGTATTATCAGAAGATAAAAGAAAGGGATATATTACTGGACAATCTGGTGAAGAATATTCCTGGAGGAATTGCAGTTTACAAAATGGGACAAGAGGTTGAAACTTTATACTATAGTGAGGGAATTCCAGCAATGAGTGGAAGAAGTATAGAGGAATATGAAGAATGGATTCAGGGAGACAATCTTGAAGATATTATTTACAAGGAAGATATAGAATATGTTCAGCCTATTGTTGAAGCGGCCATAAAGAAAAAAGAAACTTTTAATGTAGCATATCGTATGATGCATAAAGATGGTTCAAAAGTATGGACACAGCTTTCGGCAATTCCTATTCATAAAGAAAGTGGAATTCCTATTTATTATGCGGTATTTACATGTATGCCTCAGGAAGCTATTTTATATCGATGCATTGCAACGGAATCTCCAACGGGAGTATATATCTGTGACTCTGAGAATTACAATATGCTTTATGCTAACAATGTAATTACGGATAGCATTGGAAATCAAGCGTATGAAGACAAAAAATGTTATGAATATTTGTTGAATCGGGATTGTCCATGTAATAATTGTAAGATGTCGGTGATGAAAAAGGATAAATTTTTGAGTCGGGAATATGATATCAATGGGCAGCATTTGATTCTAAAAGGAAAACTATTTGACTGGAATGGAATTACGACACATATTGAATATGTAATTGATAATACATATCGATACGAGGAACAAAAGAAAAAAGAAGCAAAGTACGAGACACAAATGAAACTTCTATCTAAGGTAAGTAAGAATTGCATTTGCAGTTTCAGATTGAATGTAACAAAAAATACAATTGAAAAAGCATATGGACCAAAAATTATTGATATTCTTGGGGGCAACAAGAATATGGATATTGAAAAATGGATAGAAAAGGCGAAGGAATTTTTTGCACAGGAAGATGAATGGGAGAATTATAGAAATCAGTTTTGTCGAAGTCATTTGCTAGATTGTTTTTCTCATGGGAACAAGACAATATCAATGGAACAACATATGAAGTTAAGTGAAGATACAACGCATTGGTGTAAGTCTTCTGCCATTATGATGCAGAACCCCACAACGGATGATGTTGAAGGCTATATTTATATAGAAGACATCAATACTGGAATGTTGAGGAAAGCATTGACAGAGAGAAGTATGAGAACTAATCATGAGATGTTAATATGTATTGATATTTGTCACAATAATCATATTATTTTTAATCCTTTTAATACCAGTGAACCAATGATCGGTAAAAATTCAGAAGAATTTATCCAATCCTACATTAAGAAACATTCCAAAGAGGAAGACAAAGATGAAGTTATCAAGAAATTTAGTATAGAAACAGTAACAGAGGAACTTCACCAAGGGGATACATATTTTTTCTTTTTTTCACTTTATATATGGAAGAAAAAACATTACTATCAGGCTAATTATTCTTATATTGATCAAAAGAATGGGCTTTTGGGACTTGTGATTACGGATATTACAGATATTTATTATGAACAGATAAAACAGCAGCAAATATTAAAAGAGGCGTTAGCACAAGCAGAGTCAGCAAATGTGGCAAAGAGTGAATTCCTAGCACGTATGAGTCATGATATGAGAACCCCAATGAATGGAATTCTTGGGTTAAGTTATATTATGGAAAAAGAAGAGGACTTGAAAGAAATTAAGAAAGACCTAAAACAGCTACAAGGATCAGGAGAATATTTATTACGATTGATTATGGATGTTTTAGATGTAAATAAAATTGACAGTAAAATGTTTCACCTTTATCCAAAAGTATGCGATAAAGAGAAAATTTTTGCTTCTATTATTTCTATTGTAAAACCTCAGATGGACGCAAAAGCTATAGAATTTCATTTTGAAAAGGGTGAAAGTAAGTGGAAGTATGTGATGATTGACGAGCAGCGTCTGAAACAAATATTTGTTAATCTGCTTTCCAATGCAATTAAATTCACACCAGAGGGAGGACAGATTGACTTTGGTATGGAATTAATTTCAGAGAAAAATCATATAATTCAACATAAATTTATTATTAAGGATACAGGGATTGGTATATCAGAGGAATTTCTTCCAAAAGTGTACATGTCATTTGAACAAGAGAATAGGATTAGGGAGAATTTAGGTGGAACAGGGCTTGGACTATCAATTGTGAAAAAACTAGTGGAGCTTATGGATGGAAGCATTGAGATTGAAAGTAAGATAAATCAGGGTACAAAGGTTACTTTGTATTTAGATTTTCCAGAGGCAGATACACCTGAAAGCCCGGAGATAACAAAGTCAAAGGATATTAAAATTTTAGAAAATAAAAGGATTTTGCTATGTGAAGATCATCCATTAAATGCTAAAATAACAATAAACTTGTTAGAAAAGCAGGGAGCGGTGGTTGACTGGATGAAGAATGGAGAACTTGGATTAAAGGCTTTTGAGGATTCACCACTTTATTTTTATGATACAATACTAATGGATATTCGGATGCCAGTTTTAGGGGGACTTGAGGCGACAAAGGCAATTCGAAGTCTGGATCGAGCGGATGCAGAAAAAGTGCCGATTATTGCAATGACAGCCAATGCATATGAGGAAGATGTAGAAAAGGCCATGGATGTTGGGATGAATGTGCATTTAGCAAAACCAGTGAAACCATCCAAGATGTATGAGACCATCGCAAAATGTATCAAAGACAGTAGATAGACAGTTTGAAAGGAAATATATATAATGAAAATTTGGAAACAAGGAATGAGTATTCTTTTCCTAGTTATGTTCATTTTACTGGGAGCAAAGCAAGTGTCTGCCCAGGAATTGACAGCAAAGATTACTACAAGCGGAGAACAAGATTATACAAAGGCAAATTCTCTTTTGAACGAATTAAATCGCTGGAGAGTAAATCAGGGAGAACAGAAGTTACAGCTAGACCAGGAATTACAAAAAGCAGCAATGCAAAGAGCAGCAGAACTTAGTTTTGTATATGGGGACTGGAGACCAGATGATTCTTTTTGTACATCAATTGGTAAAAAGGTGACAAGAGAATTGTATTTGCAGAGTAATCAACGACCTGGAGCAGTTTTAAACCAATGGCAGGAAACAGATATGAATTTAAATGATTCTCAAGAGGAGAATTATATTTCAGTTGGTGTAGGGTGTTACCATGTGGAGAATTCATATTTTTGGGTTGTATGTTTTGGGGAAGAAGCAGCGACAGGAAACCCCAGAACAACTGGAGGAGTGTTAAAGGTGAAGCCAATCATTAATACCACAGATAGCAACCTTCAAATGTGGGCAGAGGAAGTAGAAAGCGATACTGACAAAGGAACTGGAAAAATTCGAGCAATTATCTGGCCATATAATTCAATCGATGATAATTATAAGGGAACTCCAATTGAAATAAGTGATGTTGGATTTTCATCAAATAATACTAGCTTTTTAACGATTAATAGTATAGGACAATATAAAATTAAGTCCGGGAAATCTGGAAAAGCAAAGGTTAAAGTATATTTAAAGAAATTACCATCTGTTTATAGTATAATGGAAATTGAGGAAGAAATCTTAGACGAAACACCAAAAAAGGGACAGATTTATACGGTGAGTGGAATCCGTTATAAAGTCATTGATAAAAGAACCAATGGAAAAGGAAAAGTTTCTATTGTAGGAGTATCAAAGAAAAAGAAAAAAGCAAAATCTATCACGATTAATAGCAAGGTGCGAATCAAAGGATACCAATACAAAGTTTCAGAGATTGCACCTAAAGTATTTCAGAATTGTAAGAAGCTAAATAAAATCAAAATAAAGTCAAAATATCTTAATAAGATAGGAAAGAAGGCTTTTTATATGATTAAGACAAAAGCTGTCTTTTATGTTCCTAAGAATAAAAAGACCAAGTATAAAAAACTTTTGAAGAAGAGTACTGGATTTAAATCGACGATGAGAATCAGATAGCATGTGCGTTTTAGAGAGGGAATTGAAATGACAGATCGACAGACAAAGATAATTGAGATTATCAATCAACAAAAAAAGGTGAAGGTGACAGAACTATCAAATATACTTCATGTTTCCCAAGTAACAATTCGTAAGGATTTAGACACCTTGGAATCTATGAAAATTGTAAGCAGGGAACATGGGTATGCGGTAATTCAAAACATGTCAGACATTGGAAAACGTATGTCCTTTAACTATGAAGTGAAGCAAAGCATTGCAGCACAGGCAGCAGATTTGATTATAGATGGGGAAACTATTATGGTGGAGTCAGGTTCTAGCTGTGCCCTTCTTGTGGAATATTTGACTAACTCTAAAAAGGAAATCACAGTGATTACCAATTCTTCTTTTATTGCCAGATTTATTAGGCAGGCTGGAGATGGAGTTGGAAAAGTTGTTTTATTAGGAGGTGAATATCAGAAGGAATCAGAAGTTATGGTTGGTCCTCTTGTTAAAGTATGTGCAAGTGAATTTTATGTAGATAAGCTGTTTATGGGTACTGATGGTTTTATTCCAGAGGCTGGATTTACTTGTGGAGATATGATGAGAGCAGAAGCAATGAAAAGTATGATGGCATCTGCGAGAAAGACAATTATTCTGACAGATTCTACTAAGTTTACGGAACTAGGAGTTGTACTTCAATCTAAATTTAGTGATATAGATATGGTAATTACGGACAATAAGATTCCAAAGGATGCGAAAGCGATTTTAGAAAAGAATCAGATTAAAGTTGTAGCTGTGGAGCGAGAATAAAAGATAAGGGGAAAGAGAATATGAATGAAAAGCCGACAGTGTCTATTGACAAAGAAAAGTGTATTGGCTGTGGGATATGTGCAAAGGATTGTGTTGCCAAAGCAATTACAATTATTGCTGGAAAAGCAAATGTAAAAAGTGAATGTTTATATTGTGGACATTGCCTTGCAGTCTGTCCATGTGGGGCAGTCAGCATTCCAGAATATGATATGGAGGAAGTGGAAACCTATAACAAAGATAGTTTTCATGTGAATCCAGAGCAGTTGCTGCGAAGTATTAAGTATCGAAGAAGTATTCGAGATTATAAGCCTATGCCAGTGGAAGAGGAAAAGTTAAATCAGATTCTTCAGGCAGGTCGCTATACAGCAACGGCAAAGAATAATCAAGACTGTACCTTTGTGTTTGTGCAGAAGGAATTAGACGTACTAAAAGATAAAGTATGGGGTTTTATTGACGATATAGAGAAACATAAGAAAGAGAAGAAAATTCCACGTGAGGTTTTGCCTTATATTAGTTTTAATCGTCAAAGAAAGAAAAATCCAGAAGATGATTATTTGTTTCGGAATGCACCAGTGGTTATTTTTGTTGCATCTCAATGGCCATTAGATGCAGGACTTGCGTCTCAGAATATGGAAAATATGGCCAATGCCCAAGGATTAGGAGTTTTGTTTGATGGGTATCTTGCCAGCATCGCTGATATTAATGAAGAATTGAAAACTTGGCTTGGGATTGAAGGAAAAGAAATACGAAGTTGTATGCTTCTTGGATATCCAAATGTAAAGTATCAAAGGACAACTCCAAAACGAAAAGCAAAAGTTATATGGAAATAAGAAAAAGCACTTGTCACATGAAGGATAAGTGCTTTTTTGTGTATAGATTTAAAAGAAACATTGGATTCCGGCATCTAAAAAGATTTGTCGATATTCCTCTAAGTCCTCTGGGTGAAGTGCTATTTGGTTTTTTAAAGGATATTCACGATTTAATAATTCATATTTTTTTTCACCAAACTGATGGAAGGGAAGAAGTTGGACTTTCGAAGCATTTACTTTGTTTAATAAAGATGCAATTCCCATGGCATCTTCCAAGGAAGCATTAAATCCAGGTATTACAGGGATACGAGGCAATACAGAAAGTCCAGTCTTGACGGTATAGATGAGATTTTCTATAATTTGATCATTGTAAACACCTGTTCCAGCAAAGTGTTTTTCTCTATTATAGTGTTTTACATCAAATAACAGTAAATCAAACAATGGTGCAAGTTCTCTGAATATTTCACTTTGAATGAAGCCAGTTGTTTCAATGGCAGTATGAATCTTATGTTCTTTTAATTTTAAGACCAGTTCTTTTAGAAATTCAGGCTGACTCATACCTTCGCCACCGGATATGGTAACACCGCCGCCAGATTCTTCATAAAAATCAATATCCTGAAGACATATATCAACCACTTCATCAACTGTTTTATATTCCCCTTCATGAGTTAGAGCATGGTTTTTACAGTTATGGATACATTGAAGACAGGAAACACACTGATTGAAGTTTATATTTACCTGCTGGTTAGAAAAAGTAATAGCATGCTCAGGGCAGGTATGAACACATGACTGGCATCCTGCACACTTTGTTTTATCATATAGAATTTGAATTTGCTTCAATTGGGACTCAGGGTTAGAACACCATTGACATTTTAATGGACAGCCTTTGAAGAAGACTGTGGTGCGAATGCCTGGTCCATCATGAATACTAAATTTTTGAATATTAAACACAATTCCTTTACTCATAGTTGTCTCCTTTTTGTACTTATAATACCATGGAAAGTAACAAATGTAAATAAAATAATTACGAATAAAATTTAAAATGTGAATTTTCAGAAAACATATTGACTTTTTCATAAAAAATGCTATGATGAAGCTATAAATGAAACAAATATAACTTTCAAATGAAATTAAAGGAGAATGTGGATGAAGAATATAGAGCATTTTGGTGATTTAACCCCAAGAATGAATCAATTTAGAGAGAATGTGTTGGATAAAAAACCATATATTTGTGCCGAGAGAGCCTTACTTGCAACAGAAAGTTACAAAGAGAATAAGAATCAGCCAGCAGTGATGAAACGAGCATTGATGCTAAAGAATATACTAGAAAAGATGACAATTTACATTGAAGATGAAACTTTAATTGTGGGTAATCAGGCAGCATCAAATAAAGATGCACCTATTTTTCCAGAATATACACTAGAGTTTGTGATGAATGAACTGGATTTATTTGAGAAGCGTGATGGGGATGTGTTCTATATTACGGAAGAGACAAAGGATGCTCTTCGTTCCATTGCACCATTTTGGGAAAACAACAATCTAAGAGCCAAGGGTGGAGCTTTACTTCCAGAGGAAGTGGATGTTTTTATGGAAACAGGATTCTTTGGAATGGAAGGGAAATTAAACTCAGGAGATGCACATCTTGCAGTAGATTATAAGACTATGCTAGATAAAGGACTTGTGGCTTATGAAGAGAGAACACGTAGACTAAAGGAAGAATTAGATTTATGTGTTCCAGAAAATTTAGATAAATATTGCTTTTATAATGCAGTGTTAATTGTAATTGAAGCAGTTAAGAATTTTGCACACCGTTACAGTGTATTGGCAAAAGAGAAGGCACAAAAAGTAGAAGGAAAGAGAAAAAAAGAACTTCTTGAAATTAGCCGAATCTGTGATAAAGTTCCTTATGAACCAGCCACAACTTTTCAGGAAGCTATCCAATCTACCTGGTTTATTCAGTTGATTTTGCAAATTGAGTCCAATGGACATTCTTTGTCTTACGGACGATTTGATCAATATATTTATCCATTTTATATGAATGATAAGAAGAATGGAACATTGACAGAAGATGCAGCCGTTGAACTTTTAACGAACCTTTGGATTAAGACCTTAACGGTAAATAAAGTGCGAAGTCAGGCACATACATTAAGTAGTGCAGGAAGTCCTCTTTATCAGAATGTAACCATTGGTGGACAAACAAGAGATAAAAAAGATGCAGTAAATGAATTATCATTCTTAGTATTAAAATCAGTAGCACAGACTAGACTTCCACAACCAAACTTAACAGTTCGGTATCATAAAGGGTTATCAAAAGAATTTATGGATGAGGCTATTGAAGTTATGAAACTTGGAACAGGAATGCCGGCATTTAATTCAGATGAAGTTATTATTCCATCGTTTATGGAAAAGGGAGTCTTAGAAGAAGATGCTTATGATTATTCGGCCATTGGATGTGTAGAAACAGCAGTTCCAGGAAAATGGGGATATCGCTGCACTGGTATGAGTTATGTGAACTTCCCAAGAATTCTCTTAATTGCTATGAACAATGGAATTGATCCAACTTCAGGGAAACGATTTGTTAAGGAGTGTGGATATTTTAAGGATATGGAAACATATGAAGACTTAAAGGCAGCCATTGATCAGGTGATGAGAGAGCTTACAAGAATGAGTGTCATTGTTGAAAATGCAATTGATCTTGCAATTGAAAGAGAATGCCCAGATATCTTGTGTTCTGCTTTAACACAAGATTGTATAGGACGTGGAAAGACGTTAAAACAAGGGGGAGCAATCTATGACTTTATCTCAGGATTGCAAGTTGGAATTGCCAATATGGCAGACAGTTTGGCAGCAATTAAAAAGCTTGTCTATGATGAAAAGAAGATTACAAGAAATCAGTTAATTGAAGCATTAGAAGATAACTTTACAAAAAAAGAGAATAAAGAAATTCAAAACATGTTAATCAATGATGTACCAAAATACGGAAATGACAATGATTATGTAGACAATCTAGTAGTTGAAGTATATGATACCTATCTTGATGAAATTAAGAAATATCCTAATACTCGTTATGGAAGAGGGCCAATTGGAGGAATTCGTTATGGTGGAACCTCATCTATCTCAGCCAATGTGGGGCAGGGGATGGCAACGAAAGCAACTCCAGATGGGCGAAAGGCAGGAACTCCACTTGCAGAAGGATGTTCACCAGCTCATGCTATGGATAAGAATGGACCAACTGCAGTATTTAAGTCAGTATCTAAACTTCCAACTCACGAGATTACAGGCGGAGTTTTATTAAACCAGAAAGTAACACCACAGATGCTTTCTACAGAAGAAAACAAACAAAAATTACAAATGATGATTCGTACATTCTTTAACCGCTTAGATGGATATCATGTACAATACAATGTAGTATCAAGAGATACATTGATTGATGCACAAGAACATCCAGAAAAACATAAAGATTTGATTGTTCGTGTGGCAGGATATTCAGCATTCTTTCATGTGTTATCCAAAGCGACACAAGATGATATTATTGAGAGAACAGAACAAACATTATAATTATAGAAGAAGATTTATTAGAGGCTGCTGTGCTAGAAATAGTGCAGCAGCTTTTCTCTGTAAACATAAATGACTTTACAACTGTCTTGTCAGTAAGGATAATATGTGTTATACTTCAAAACATGTGTTATCAAAATGATGAATCAGATGTACAAGGAGAATACAATGACTACAGTAGAGAAGATTACAAAATTAAAAGAGAAAAAGAATGCAATTATTTTAGCCCATTATTATGTAGAGGATGAGATACAACAAATTGCTGACTATGTTGGAGATTCTTATTATTTGAGTGAAGTTGCAACTAAAACAGATGCAGACTGGATTATATTTGCAGGAGTTTCATTTATGGGAGAGAGTGCAAAGATACTAAATCCGGACAAGCGTGTCTTTATGCCAGATGCAAAAGCAGACTGTGCCATGGCACATATGGTTACTCCGGAAAAAATAGAGGAGATAAGAAGAAAAACAAAAGATTTAGCGGTGGTTTGTTATATAAATTCAACGGCTGAGATTAAGACTTATTCCGATGTATGTGTTACTTCTGCCAACGCGGTAAAGATTGTAAAAAGTCTTCCAGAGAAGAATGTTTTCTTTGTGCCAGATGGAAATCTTGGAAGTTATGTCAAAGAACAGGTTCCAGAAAAGAATATTATTTTAAATGATGGATATTGTCCTGTACATAAAGTAATGACAAAGGAAATGGTTCTAAAAGCAAAAGAGAAGTATCCAAATGCTAAATTTGCAGTGCATCCAGAATGTATAAAAGAAGTAGTAGAAGAAGCAGACTACGTAGGAAGTACATCTGGGATTATTGAATATGCAGCCAAAGCAGATGAGAAGGAATTTATCATTGGGACAGAGACAGGTGTTATGTATGAATTAAAGAAGCAAAATCCAGATAAGAAATTCTATACACTTATGGAGCATCAAGTGTGTGAAGATATGAAACTTGTATCTCTTGATAAGATTTTGGACGTTTTAGAACATGAAGTAAATGAAGTTTTTGTCAGTGATGATGTGAGAGAGCGTGCAATGCTTCCTCTAAAGAGAATGATAGAGTTAGCAAAGTAAGGAGGAATAAATGAAAACAGACGTATTAGTTATTGGCAGTGGATGTTCAGGTCTTTATTGTGCATTAAAGCTTCCATCAGATGTAAAAATTACCATTATTACTAAATCAGACTTTGCCAGCAGTGATTCATTTTTAGCCCAGGGGGGAATGTGTATGCAAAGGGATGAGAATGATTTTGAGTCCTATTTTGAAGATACAATGAAGGCGGGACATTATGAGAATGATAAAAAGTCTGTAGAACTTATGATCCGTACTTCCCCTGAAATTGTGAAAGATTTAGTTTCTTTTGGGGTAGAGTTTCAAAGAGATGAACAGGGGAATCTTGCATTTACAAGAGAAGGAGCTCATTCAAGGAATCGAATTGTATTTCATAAAGACATTACGGGAAAAGAGATTACAAGCCATCTGTTAGAAGAGGCAAAGAAGAGAGAGAATATTACGCTTCTTGAGTTTACAAAGATGACAGATTTGATAATAAAAGAAGAAATGTGTATTGGAGCAAAGATAGAGTTTCAGGGAAAGAAGGATTTGATTTTTGCAAAAGAAACAGTGCTTGCAACGGGTGGAATTGGTGGAAACTATGAGCATTCTACTAATTTCTGCCATCTCACTGGGGATGGAATTACCATGGCGAAGCGTTATGGGGTAGAACTCAAAGATATGGATTATGTTCAGATTCATCCAACAACTCTTTATACGAAAGAGAAGAAAGAGAGAAGCTTCTTGATTTCTGAATCTGTTCGTGGAGAGGGGGCAAAACTATACAATAAGAATATGGAACGTTTTGTAGATGAGTTGTTACCAAGAGATGTTGTGACAGCCGCTATTTTAAAGCAGATGAAAGTGGATGAAAGAGATTATGTGTGGGAAGACTTAAGAGATATTCCAAAAGAAGAATTGGAAACACATTTCCCAAATATTGTAGAGCACTGTAGAAAAATGGGGTATAATGTATTTAAAGAATGTATTCCTGTGGTTCCAGCCCAGCATTATTTTATGGGTGGAATCAAAGTAAATCACGAGAGTAAAACTTCCATGGAACATTTGTATGCAGTAGGAGAAACCGCATGTAACGGTGTTCACGGAAAGAATCGATTGGCAAGTAATTCACTTCTTGAAAGTATGGTATTTGCAGGAAGAGCTGCAGATGATATTCAAAAAAGATTAAAGGGGAAAGTTTGCAAGGTATCGGCATAGATTTGGCAAGTTTGGAAAGGAAGAACGAAATGAGCGGAGAAGTTAGAAGAACGAAGATTATACAGATGCTTTCACAGGCGCAAAAACCTATCTCTGGTTTAGCTCTTTCAAAAGAATTACAAGTTAGCAGGCAGGTAATTGTACAAGATATTGCACTGCTTCGTGCCAATGGAAGTGAGATTATCTCGACCAATCGAGGCTATCTTATGAGTATAAGAGCAATGCATGAAAGAGTGTTCAAGGTTCATCATGAAGATGATGAAGTGGGACAAGAATTAAACGCGATTGTTGATATGGGTGGACAGATACAAGATGTTTTGATTTTTCATAAAATATATGGAACCATGCGTGCACATTTGAATATTAAGTCCAGAATGGATGTTGAGAAATATTTAAAAGAGATTGACAATGGAAAGTCTAATCTATTAAAGAATGTAACATCAGGTTATCATTATCATACAGTGACTGCAGAGAATGAAGAACTTTTAGATATGATACAAGAGAAGTTAGAAGAATTAGGATTTCTTGCAAAGTTACAAGACTATGAACCAGTAGACTTCTGGGAAAATCAAAAAAGTAGTTCTTAATTAGGTATAAAGTGGATTGTTTGAAGATATATTTTCGAACAGTCCACTTTGACATTATAAGGGACAAAAAGTATAATTAAAATATGATGGATAAAGAGAATTCAGGGGGGATATAATATGGGGTATAGATATGCCAGGGAGGCATTAGAAAGCTTGGTTCATTGTTATTACAAGGAAAGGGACATTGGTGGGGTATTAAACTGTGTGACAGATGATATCTTCTGGATTGGAACAGAGTCATTTGACTGTGCAAATGGAACGGATGAACTGCGTCAATTATTAGAGAAAGATTTGGAAAAGTTTCCAAATCCTTTTCAAATCAAGGTAGAAGAACCTATTGTCCAGAAGCTCAATGATGCCACAGCTATGTTTACCGTAAGCGGACATCAAATTGAAATCCCTAATATGACACTTGGACTTAATGTTCGGGCAACCATCTGCATTAGAAATACAGAAACAGGATGGCTTGTCTGCAATGTGCATGTGTCAGTTCCCAATACAGAATTAGAAAAATATATTTTAGAGAAGAAGTTAGATGAGACGAGAAAAAAAGAACAGGTACTAATGGCATCTATTCCAGGTGGTGTTGCTATTTATCGTGCCAAGAAAAATGGCAGATTTGCAACAGATTATATTTCAGAGGGACTTGCCAGAATGTGCGGATATACGGTGGAAGAGTTCATGGAATATTTAAAAGAGGATGCACTGGTTAATGTGGTATCAGAAGATATTCCTATGGTGGAAAAATCCGTAAGAAAAGCATTGGAAGAGAATGTTCCAATCAGTATTAGTTATCGAATTTATTCTAAGGATAAGAAAAAAATATTAATTCAGTCAGATGCTAATATCATGTTTATGGAACAATTAGGGGAAGATGATGTGGCTATTCTTTATGCGGTGCATACTTTAGTATCCGATGAAAAGAAGAAGACTGCAAAAGAGCAAAAAAGGTATCGAGATATTTTTAATATGTTAGGAACGGCATGTTGGGAATGGAGCGTAGAGGATGGATATTATAATTCAGATAAGTATAATGACTATGCCATTAGTGGGGAAGATCAGAATGCAATATGGGAAGATAGTAAGTATTTGAAATACATACATCCAGAAGATTAGCAGATTATGAAAGAATTTATGTCAAAAGAGAACCATGATAACAGCAAGAAATCTGTTATGATACGTGCAAAGATGAAGGATGGCAGCTTCCGGTGGACAAAGATAATTTATTTTGTGGAGTATGATTCCTATGAACACATAGTCCGTATTATTTGTGTGATGAAAGATGTAGATCAAGAATGGATTGAACAAAAGAAAAAGCTTGAGTTTGCATTGAAAACAGCCAAGGAAGCCAATCAAGCGAAAACAGATTTTCTATCTAGAGTCAGTCATGATATGAGAACGCCATTAAATGGAATTTTAGGATTGACCACACTGCTCGAGGAAAATGTAGTCAATGAAAAAGCATTACTTGATTTACAACAATTAGAGATGTCTGGAAAGTATCTTCTTAATCTAATCAATGATACTTTAGATGTAAGTAAGATTGAGAATGGGAAATTAGAACTTCATCCAGTAATTTGTGATGGAAAAGCTGTATTTAACAATGTAATTGCACTGTTAAAACCTAATCTATTAAAAAGAAGAATACAGCTCAATATGAATGCGGAGAATCTTCCCTTTACCATTTTGTATATTGATGTTGGGCGAGTGGAGCAGATTGTTATGAATATATTAGGAAATGCAATCAAATTCACACCAAAGGGTGGAACGATAGATCTTCATATAAGAAATTTATCAGTAAAAGATGGAGTGATTCTAGATGAAATTGTAATTAAGGATAATGGAATTGGAATGAGTCAGGAATTTTTACCACATTTATTTGAGCCTTTTTCACAGGAAAATCATAGCCGAACGACTTCCTACCAGGGGACTGGTTTAGGCATGGCAATTACCAAACAGTTAATTACATTAATGGGTGGAGATGTTAAAGTAGAAAGTACAGAGAATGTAGGTACAATCTTTACCGTTACACTGCCAATGGCAGTAGCTACCGAAGAACAGGTGAATGAGTGGAAGATGTCAAAACCAGTGAAAGCAAGTGATTATAGGCTGGAGGGAAAGAGGGTACTTCTTTGTGAGGACCATCCACTAAATGCTACCATTGCCACCAGATTGTTAAATAAAAAAGGGATGATTGTAGAGCATGCGGAAAATGGAAAAGACGGAGTGGATATGTTCCAAAAGTCTTCCATGGATTATTATGATTTGATTTTAATGGATATTCGAATGCCAGTGATGGATGGGATGGAAGCAACAAGGGAAATACGAAAGCTTCTAAGAAAAGATGCAAAAGAAATTCCAATTGTTGCTATGACGGCCAATGCATTTGAAGAAGATATGAAACAGGCAAAAGATGTGGGAATGAATGCATATTTAAGCAAACCAATTGAGACAAGTCAGTTTTATGTAACATTACAAAATATTTTGCTATAATGCATAGAAAGGAAAGTATGAACTCAATCATAGCGCTGTGTCAGATAACAGCATCCACTTATTCGCAAGATAATTTAAAAAAAGCAGAACAATATATGGAGATGGCCAAGAAGCAGGGTGCTCATATGATTGTCTTTCCAGAATATTTTATGACCTATTATCCATCAAAAGATTATGTGTCAAGTGCTCAGAGTCTTTCTGGGGAGTTTGTAACGGAATTAAGAAAAGATGCAGAAAAGTATGGTCTTTGGGTAATTGCAGGATGCAATGAGAAATCTCTGGGAAATAAGAAGCAGTGCTACAATACTTCCGTTGTCATATCTGAGACTGGAGAACTTGCAGGGTATTATCGAAAACAGCATTTGTTTGATGCATTTTCTTATAAAGAATCAGAACAGACATTGAAGGGAAATGAGAACTTTACACCAATAAAAACACCTATTGGAACCGTAGGTCTTGGAATCTGCTATGATTTAAGATTTCCTGAGGTGGCAAGATATGAGGCTCTTCATGGATGTGATGTTATGTTCTATCCTTCTGCTTGGGTCAAAGGAGAAGGAAAGTATGAACAGTGGAAGGTTTTGCTGCGAGCAAGAGCTATTGAAAACGGAATGTATGTCATTGGCTGCTGCCATTATGATAAAGAGCATTATATGGGAAAAAGTATTGTGGCAGACCCAATGGGAAATGTGATTGCAGCAGGTGGAGAAAGAGAAGAAATAATTTTTTGTGAAATAAATCAAGAAAAGTCTATAGATGCGAGAAAGTTGATTCCTAATCTTTGCTTCTATACTAATTTGTGCTAAAATGAAAACCAAACGAAGAACTTGGAAAAAGAAAGAGGAAATAGTATGATAGATGGTAAAAAATCATTATTTAGTGGTATGCAGGCCACAGGAACAATTACACTTGGTAACTATTTAGGAGCCCTTAAGAACTGGGTTGATATTGATCAGAATGAGTATAAATGCTTTTACAGTGTGGTGGATATGCATTCAATTACAGTAAGGCAAGACCCTGCAGAACTTAGAAAAAGGGCTAGAAGTTTATTCGCATTATATATTGCAGCAGGATTAGATCCAGAGGAGAATTGTATTTATTATCAATCTCATGTATCTGCACATGCGGAATTAATGTGGATTTTAAATTGTTTTACTTATATGGGTGAGATGAACCGTATGACACAGTTTAAGGACAAGTCAAAGAAGCATCCAGAGAATATTAATACAGGATTATTTACTTATCCAGTATTAATGGCAGCAGACATTTTATTATATCAATCAGATGTAGTGCCAGTAGGGATTGACCAGATGCAGCATCTTGAAATTACAAGAGATATTGCAGAGAGATTTAATAATATCTATGGGGATGTATTTACTATCCCAGAAGCTTATCTAGGTAAGACGGGAACAAAGATTATGAGCCTTCAAGAACCAACAAAGAAGATGTCTAAATCAGATGAGAATGCCAATGCACATATTTTACTTTTAGATGAGCCAGATGTTATTATGCGCAAATTTAAAAAGGCAGTGACAGATTCAGATGCTTGCATTGCTTATTCTGAGGATAAGCCGGGAGTTAAGAATTTGATTGATATTTATTGCGCCATTTCTGGAAAGAAGCCTGAAGAAGCAGTGGCTGAATTTGAAGGAAAAGGATATGGGGATTTAAAGAAGACAGTGGGAGAGACAGTAGTTGAAGAATTGCGGCCAATTCAAGAGCGTTACAATGATTTGATGAAAAATAAAGATTATTTGAATCAGATGATTAAAAATAATGGAGAAAAGGCAAATTATTATGCAACAAAAACACTGAGAAAAGTGCAGCATAAAGTTGGATTTCCAGACAGAATTCGATAAGTAAATAAAAAAAGCATCAAGGAATTGTTTTCTTGGTGCTTTTTGTGTAATAAAATACTTTTTTGTAGTATAATGAAGCATATGGGGATATGAGTAGATTTGAGAGTTGAAAGGGGGATTTGTGTGAATACGTTAAAACGAATTTGCATTCTTATTGTAATGCTGCTGGTGGCTATGACTGGGTCTATGCCTATAAGCGAGGCAGTGTGCAGTGCAAAAGAAAGCAGTCAGAAGATCCAATTAACAAAAGAAGAGAAAGAGTACATAAATTCAGCAGGACAGATAACCGTTGGGCAGATTAGAAATCGTTATCCGATTACCAATGTTGATAAGAAGACGGGAAAACTGTCTGGAATCAATGAAGATATTCTAAAGCTTATTTCTAATATATCAGGATTAGACCTCAAGTCTGAGGCCATTATTTTAAATGAAAA
Source organism: Anaerostipes sp. (assembly GCA_028704435.1). Classification (GTDB taxonomy): domain Bacteria; phylum Bacillota; class Clostridia; order Lachnospirales; family Lachnospiraceae; genus Anaerostipes. The sequence continues at coordinate 27,147 of JAQWFL010000014.1, forward strand.
ACCAATCCATGCATTAAAAAACAAAAAATTTGATCTGGTTATGGGGATACTTCCCACAGACAATTTTAAAAAAGACAAAAGTATAGTTCTTACAGATAATTTTTTGGAAAGTACTTTAGCTGTGGTTATGAAAAACGGGGATAAATTTAACTCGCATAAAAAGTATACAATTGCTCTTAAAACATCATTTCAAGCATTGCAGGAATACATTAACAAGATGTATCCAAACTTTGACATCAAGTTTTATTCTACAGATGAAGAGAGCTTTCAGGCACTTCAAAGTGGAGATGTAGATTTGATGATGCAGAATGTATATGTGACAAGTTATTTGCTCCAGAAACCACAATACTCTAATTTGCAGATACTCCCTACAACTTTTTTAACGGAAAAGAATTGTATAGCGGCTTTATCACAAACAGATTCCAGACTTATTTCAATTATTAATAAATCAATTAAAGCTATTACAGAGGAACAGCAAAACAAAATAATTCTTGCAAATACAACGGCAAAACCATATCATTTGACGATTTCGGATGTGTTCTTTAAATATAGATTTCCAATCATCGGAGGTTTTGTTTTAGCATTTATATGTGTAACCCTTTTAATAATAATTATTTTGATACGACAAAGGAATTTAAGTGTTGTAGAAAAGAAGAATCAACAGCTTGCAGATGCGGTAAAGCAAGCAGAAGAGGCAAATCATGCAAAGAGTCAGTTCTTGTCTCGGATGAGTCATGAAATTAGAACTCCAATGAACGCAATTGTTGGAATTACTACAATTGCAAAAGAACAAAAAGATGATACAGACAAGATGCAGGATTATCTAGATAAGATTGCAGTTTCATCCAAAGTCTTGCTCAATATTATAAATGATGTATTAGATATGTCGGCAATTGAGAGTAATAAACTGAAGATTGCTGAGACAGAATTTGATGTGAAACAGATTCTTACAGGGATTTCTACTATTTATTATGCACAGTGTAAAAACAAAGGAATCAGTTTTGTTATGGCAACAGATGTGGAGAATGAAATTATCATTGGAGATAGTCTGCGTGTGAATCAAATTCTACTAAATCTAGTATCCAATGCATATAAGTTCACACCAAAAGGTGGAGAGATTAAAGTTCTTGCACAAGAGAATACAAGAAAAGATGACATGATATTTATTCGATTTATAGTGTCAGATACAGGATGTGGAATGACCCAAGAGATGCAAGAGAGATTATTTCGCCCATTTGAACAAGAGAGTGCAGATACGGCGAAAAAACATGGTGGAAGCGGACTTGGATTGTCCATTGCAAAGAATTTAGTGGATTTGATGCATGGAGCCATTGGTGTAGAAAGTCAAAAAGGAAAAGGAAGCACATTTACAGTTGACCTACCATTTAAATTGTCTGGAAGGCAGGGAAGTGTTGATAAAGATAAAATAAAAAGTTTAAAAGCACTTGTTATTGATGATGACCATTCTGTTAGAGAGTATACATCAATTGTACTAAATCGCATGGGGCTACATTTTGATGTTGCTGACTCAGGGAAGATGGCGCTTGAGATGATAAAGAAGAGTCTAAATGAGAATCAACCCTATGATGTTTGCTTTGTAGATTGGAAGATGCCCCATATGGATGGAATTGAAGTAACCAGAGCGATTAGAGACTGTATGGGAAACCAACCATCCATTATTATTGTATCTGCATATGATATCAATGAAATAGAGGATGAAGCAAAAGCGGCAGGTGCAGATATGTTTGTTGCAAAACCACTGTTTCAATCTACAGTATTTAATGTATTAATGATGTTATCTGGTGGGAAACTTGCCAAAGAAACAGCACGATTAGAAAATTATGATTTTACAGGACATAAGGTGCTACTTGCAGAGGACAATGAACTAAACAGAGAGATTGCAGTTGAATTGCTTCATATGGTACATATGAAAGTAGATTGTGCAGTGGATGGAGTAGAAGCAGTTAGACTTTTCAGGGATTCAAAACCAGGAACATATGATGCAATTTTAATGGATATACAGATGCCAAACATGGATGGCTATGAAGCGACAAAACAGATTCGTATGCTTGATCATGTACAAGGGAAAGGCATTCCTGTTTATGCAATGACAGCCAATGCGTTTACAGAAGATATTAGTGCATCTCTTGCAGCTGGAATGAATGGTCATATTGCAAAACCAATTGATACATTAGTATTGTATCAAACACTTCAAAAAGTGATATTGTAAGGGGGTGGAAATCAAATGAAGCAGAAAATTTTAATTGTGGAAGACAATAGAATTAATCAGGAAATTTTGACGAAAATACTTTGCGATGAATATGATATCATCAAAGCTTATGATGGAGAACAAGCATATGCATTGATTATAGAAATGTATCAAGAGATTTCTGCGGTTATTTTAGATTTAAGAATGCCTAAGATGGATGGAAAGACACTTCTGTCTCTATTATCTCAGAATTCAAAGTATGAAAATCTTCCCATTATTATAGCAACTGGAGATAGTAACCAGGAGATGGAAAGAGAGTGCCTGAAACTTGGAGCCTGGGACTTTGTCACCAAGCCTTATGATGCAGTGACACTAAAGTTGCGTCTTAGAAATACCATTGGACGAAGCCAGGTGCATTTGATACAGGAGATACATAGGCTTGCAGAGCGGGACGAGTTGACTGGATTATATAATCGTAGATTTTTTATGGAGCAGACAAGTAAGATGCTTCACCAATATAAGGATACGCAGTTTGTATTAATTCGAATGGATATTCGCAATTTTAGGCTGTACAATTCATCTTTTGGGAGTCAATTAGGGGATCAGTTATTGCAAAAAATTGCAAATGAAATCAGGCGTAGTTGCAATGTAATCCAAACATATGGACGGATGGAATCAGATGTTTTTTGCGTTTGTATTCCATATGTGAAAGAGACATTTTTAGATACTATTGAAGAGATAGAAGAAAAGGGGAAATCCCTATGTGAGAATTATGTTCTAAAGTTTTCTTTTGGTATCTATGTGATAGAAGATATTGACTATGATATGGAAAAAATTTGTTCCAAGGTAACAGAGGCAGCTAGAAAGTGTAAAGAAAACCTTCAGCAGCGTTATGTGTTTTACAGTGAAGATTTGGATTTAGAGGAGGAGCGAATTCAAAAAATTACAAATGAGATGGAACAGGCAATAGAGGACAAACAGTTTCAGGTGTATTTACAACCAAAGTATGATATGAATACGGAACAGCCATGTGGTGCAGAAGCGCTAGTTCGATGGTTTCATCCAAACGAAGGGATGATTTCACCAGGAGAATTTATACCTGTTTATGAAAAAAATGGGCAGATTGTAGAATTAGATCATTATATGTGGGAAAGTGTATGCCAACTACTTCGAAAATGGATAGATGAAGGGTTTAATGTATACCCAGTGTCTGTTAATGTCTCGAGAGTTAGCTTGTATCATCCAGATGTGGTAGAATATATTATAGGTCTGGTAGATAAGTATAAATTACCAAGAGAATTATTAAACCTAGAAATAACAGAAAGTGCATATATGTCAAATCCAGAGTTAATGCTTCAAACAGTCAGTGATTTGCGTAAACATGGATTTGTTATTATGATGGATGACTTTGGAAGTGGATATTCTTCTTTGAATACGTTAAAGGATATGGAAGTAGATATTCTAAAGGTTGACATGAAGTTTCTGCCAGCTGGAACTGACAATGTAAAAAGTGAGAAGATTCTTGCTTCTGTCATTCGTATGGCTGGATGGCTGGGAATGCCTGTTGTTGTAGAAGGTGTGGAGACAAAGGATCAAAGAGATTTTGTTGACAGCATTGGATGTAATTATGTGCAGGGCTTTTATTATGCAAGGCCAATGGCGGTAACCCAGTATGAGCAGTTGATTCAAAATCAGCTTCGATGGGAGGAAAGTTTAACTAGTAATACACAAGAAAAAATTTTTGATACTATTTGGTCTTCTGATTCAGAGATGTTTTCTTTCTTTAAAAGTATCTTAGTGCCGTTTGCAATTATAGAATATGATGGAACTAATATTGATATGCTTCGAGTGAATCAGGCATATATTAATGAGATTGGATCGGACAATGTTTTAAATCATCAATTAAATCATAAAGAATTATTTAAACTTTGTACTACCATAGAGCAGACCATAGATACAAAAGATGGATCCGAATGTGAATGTTTGTTTGTGTTAGAAGATGGTTCTTGTCAATGGTATTTGATTCGCTTATTTTATCTTGGAGAGATAAAACAGGCTGGGCTTGTAAGTGCTACATTCTTAAATATAACCAGTGAAAAACTGTTAGAAAAAGAATTAAATATGGTATTTGAATCAATCAAAGAAGAATCAAAGAAGGAAAGTGTTTTGGTGATTGATGATTCTGAACTGAGCCAGGAACTAATCCAGAATGTTTTCCAAGGAGATTATAATGTGATACTTGCATCCACGGGAGAAGAGGGATTAAATGTCTTAAGAGAAAAAGAGAAGGACATTGCATTGGTTCTCCTTGATATGATTATGCCACATATGGGTGGTCAGGAATTTCTGTCATATAAAAATCAAATAAAAGAAGTTGCTGATATACCAGTCATTGTAATCTCTGCACAGGATAATGAAGATATGCAGATTCATATGCTGGAAAATGGAGTGAATGATTATGTCACGAAACCGTTTATTCCTGCAGTATTAAAGCAGCGTGTAAAAAATGTATTAGAATATAATAGTCGTTTCCGAAGCATGCTCTATGAATATAGGAGTGTCAATGGGATACAAAAGAAGAACATATATGAAGCGGATAAGCAGGGGTATTCCGTTCAGCAGGTAAGAAGCATGTTTATATTTTTGTCAGATATTTTTGAAATTGTACGCCTTGTGGATCCAAGAGAAATGCTTGTTGTCCATATAAATGAAGAGGATACAATGGAAAAAAGACCTTATGACTGTTTTGATATATGGGGTAAAAAGCGTCGATGTGAAAACTGTTCTAGTTTATGTGCATTGAAAGGTGACTGCATGATTTCTAAATATGAGATGTTAGATGATGATATTTTCTATGTAGTTTCTAAGCCTATTGTCATGAAGATAGATGAGGAACGTTCACAGGCATTTGTATTAGAGCTTATTAACCGTGTATCAGAAGACACTACATTAGAACTACTAGGGAATGAATCTATTAAAGGAAAGTTAAAAGCTACAAGAGAAATGATTTATATGGATCCATTAACTAATGCATATAATCGAAGATTTTTTGATGAGTTATTATTTTTAAAAAATGGAGAAGATAGGATTGCTCAAAAGGTTGGACTAATTATGATAGATATCCATAAGTTTAAACAGATTAATGATTTGTTTGGGCATCAGACAGGAGACGGAGTGCTTCGAAGAGTAGTTCGAGTAATGAAAGAACAGTTGAGAGAATATGATTCCATCGTTAGATATGGTGGGGATGAATTTATTGTGATACTTACAAACTGTGATGAAAGCCAGATGCCAAAAATGATTGCAAGGTTGAGTAAGGCAATACAAACTGTGTATTATGGAACAAACGATAGAATGTCGGTGTATGCAGATTTTGGATATTCTTATACGGAAAGATTTGAGAAAAAGGAAGGAGTACTTGAAGGATTACTTAGAGAAGCTGACGAACATATGTATAAAAATAAAAACAGAAAGGGGTAGAGACATGAGGAAATCAACGGTACTTGTAGTAGAAGATCAGATGATTAACCGAAAAGTTTTGGGAAAGATATTATCTGATACATACAATGTACTATATGCATCAGATGGAGAAAAATGCATGGAAGTATTATATGGACATGCCCCAGAGATTTCAGCCATTCTTCTTGATATTGTCATGCCTAAAATGGATGGTTTTGCGGTACTTAAAAAAGTTCAAAACGATCCTGTTTTATCTAAAATTCCTATTATTGTTTCCTCTGGGATTGACAAAGAGGAATCAGAGGTTCGTGCATTGAAGTTAGGAGCTCAAGATTTTATTTCAAAACCATATAAAGCAGATATTATAACACATCGATTAAACAATTTAATTCGTCTTCGTGAGTCTGCGGCATTGATTAATACCATGGAAAAAGATGAGTTGACTGGATTATATAACAAGCAGTTTTTTCTAAAAAGGGTTCGTGCAGTTTTAGATGAAAATCCAAATGGAGCATATGATATTATTTGTATTGATATTGAACGTTTTAAATTAATTAATGATACCTTTGGAATGGAAGTAGGTGACAAATTATTAGTCCACATTGCTAACTTTTTAAGAGGATTAGATGGAGGAAGATATATTTGCAGTCATTTTGGTGCAGATGTATTCTATGTGCTGGTTTCAAGAAAAATGGCTTATTCTAATGCATTTTTTGAAGAGTGGATTAAAAAGATTAATGAATTTTCAATACAAGTTCAAATCAAATCGAAGTTTGGAATTTACCAGATTTACCAGACAGACCTTCCGGTAAATGGCATGTGTGATCGTGCATCTCTGGCAATTGACAATGTAAAAAGACAATACAATGAATTGTATTCAATTTATGATGATGTAATTCGCCAAAAGATGTTAAATGAAAGAATGATTACAGATAGTATGCAAGAGGCTTTGAATACAGAGCAGTTTCATGTATATTATCAACCAAAGTATGAACTGGTCAGCGAGACGGTTGCAGGGGCAGAAGCTTTGGTTCGCTGGATTCATCCAAGCTTAGGTTTTATGAATCCAGATCAATTTATACCATTGTTCGAGAAAAATGGATTTATTACAAAATTAGATCAATATGTATGGGAGAAGACTTGTCAGGATATTCGTGAGAGAATCGATAGCGGTCTAAAACCGGTTGCTATTTCTGTAAACGTATCAAGGGTAGATATTTTCAGTATGAATATTGTAGATGTACTTACTAGTTTAGTTGAAAAATACAGAATACCCATTCCATATCTTCACTTGGAAATAACAGAAACAGTGTATACAGATGATCCAGAAAAGATTATTGAAGTGGTGAAAGAGCTTAGAAGTCTTGGATTTATTATTGAAATGGACGACTTTGGAAGTGGATATTCTTCTTTGAATATGCTTGCGGAAATTCCCATTGATATTTTGAAACTGGACATGAGGTTTATAAAGAGTGAAAGTGAGAATGCTTCAGGAAAAGGAATTTTAAGTTTTATCATTAGTCTTGCAAAATGGCTAGATCTTGCTGTCATTGCTGAAGGAGTTGAGACGAAGGAACAGATTGCATCTTTAAAAACCATGGATTGTAATTATGTACAAGGCTATTATTATGCAAAGCCCATGCCAAAAAAAGACTTTATATCTTTGATGGAGAATACACCTTTGACAGATATGAAGTCTACAAGTTCAACGAAAAAAAATCTATTAGATCTACAATCACATAGAGAAAGAAAAATTGGACGTGAAATGTTGATTGTGGATGATATTGACATAAATCGTACAGCACTTGCTGCTATGTTTGAAGATGAATATGATATTGTGGAAAAGGAAAATGGAAAAGAAGCCTTAGACTATTTGGGACGTAATTTTGAAAAGGTTGATATTGTTATGTTGGATTTATTAATGCCTGTTATGGATGGGTTTCAATGTTTAGAGCAAATCAGATTAAGTGAAATGACAAAGACTCTGCCTGTAATTATCACATCTCAGGGGGATATAGATGGAGAAACCAGAGCACTTGAAATGGGGGCTGATGATTTTATTTCCAAACCTTATAATGAAGAAATTATTATGCATCGTGTTCATAATGTTATGGGAAATTACAAAATGAAGCGGGTTGAACTTGATAAAAAAATTATGAACAAAATAGAATCATTGGGCAGTTTTCTTCCGCTAAATAGTAAATTATCAAAAAAAGAGGATGTTTACCATGAAATAGAATGGCTTCGTAATTATTTTGATATTGTTCGGCTGGTAAACCCTGAAAATGTTCATGTTTGTTTTAATCCAGACGATGATTTGTGTGAGAATAACGGATGTTTTTCTGTGTGGGGGAAACAAGAAAGATGTAGTAACTGTGTTTCTTTACGAGCTTTAGAGGATAAAACAAGATACAATAAATTAGAATATTCTAAGGAGGGATTGTTTTTTGTTATTTCCCAGTATAAGCAGGTGGATGGAAAAGATTATGTTGTGGAAATGGTAACGAAATTAGAAGATACTTATGTGGACAACATATTTCAAAGAGACTTGCTTTATATGAAATTAGATTCGCTGAATCAACAATTAGAGACGGATGAGTTGACAGGAGTGTATAATCGAAGACATATTCATCTTCACTTGGACCAATATATTTCTCAGGCAAGAAAAAATAAGATAAACTTAGGGGTTGCCATGGTAGATATGGATGGGTTAAAGGAAATCAATGATCGGCATGGACATTTGACGGGAGATTTGGTTATTAAGAGAACTGCAAATATATTAAAGAGTAATTTTGCTTCAAGCAAGGGCGATTTTGTTGCTAGATTTGGAGGAGATGAATTCTTAGTTGTATGTAGAGACATTGAGCAGGAAGTTTTTCAAAAGCGCATGAAAGAAGTTAGAGACTTAGTTAAGAAAGACCGCATGACATCCCAGGAAACAGGAGAACTAGTTTCCATGGGAATTAGTGCAGGGTGCGTTAGTTTATATGAGTTTCCAAATGCAGATGCAACTGATTTAATCAAAATCGCAGATGAAAGACTGTATCAGGCAAAGCACTTGGGAAGGAATCAGGTTGTATTTAAAAGTTAAGGATACTTCGATAATTTAAAATGACTTGAAGCATAGAACTTGTTAATAGACCTAGAAAATAACCATTGATTCCCAAAATAGGAACAACCGATATAATAAAAACAATTCTTATGGATAAGGAAATCACATTGTGCAGCAATGTGATTTTTGTTTTTCCTAAACCGTTTAAAATACTTGATAATGTTCCTGAAACATACAAAAACGGGCAAAGAAATGACATGGAAACCAAAAATCTACCACAGTTTTGGTTGTGAAAAACCAGATTGCCAAGAGTGTTTCCAAACATGTGAAACAATACGAAACTTGTTGTTCCAATGAAGATGGAAACACCAATGGACTTTGCTTCTAACTGGCGAAGCAAGTTCATATTTTGTTTTGCTAAAGTTTCTGACACCTTGGGAACAAGCATGGTTGAAAGGGCATTTGTAACGGTGGAAGGAAAAAGGATAAAAGGCAATGTCATTCCTGTAATAATACCATAAAGTTCAATAGCATAATGTCCATTTTCATAGAACAAGGTAAAAGATAAAGGAATTAATATATTTTCAATGCTGGATAAAACAGTAACACATAAATTGTTACACGTTAAAGGGATTCCTAAGTTTAATAAGCGGGAGAAATTATTGCTTTTCTCTTTTTTTTCATAGGAAGGAGTGTGAAAATGGTAAAAAGCTGCAACGGTAAAGATACAAGAAAGAATTTCTCCAATTACCATTCCTAAAACGGCAATCAAAGCAGGAACTGACAGCATAGAATAAAATGTAAGGGATATCACATAAATGCTTAACACTCTAATAACTTGTTCTAAACAAAGTGAGATAGCAGAGATTCCTGGTTTTCCAAGTCCAGTAGAATAACTGTGAAAAGACCCTTTGATTCCAACAAAGGGAAGTGCAAGGAGTGCAACTCTAAGACAAATGATACAGCTTGTTTCATGTAAAAAAATCACACAGATAGGTTCTGCCAGAAATTCTACAATTACAACAAAGATAAGGCTTAGAAGGAGAGAAAATTTTAAGGTTTCGTTTAGCAGAAGATAGCTTTCTTTTTTTTTATGTTTTGCAATTAAGGAGGAAACTATTTTTGTAAGAGCAGTTTCAAATCCTTGAAAGCAAAAGGAAAATCCAACAAGATACACAGGAAAAATCAGTTGGTAAATTCCCATTTGATGTGCACCGATTAAATTTGACAAAAAAATTCGATTGCAAAATCCAATGCATCGAGAGAATAAACTTGAAATTGTTAGGATAATAGTTCCTTCTACAAATGGTCTGGAATGTTTCATTTTAAAGGCCCTTTTATGGTTTTTACATTGTATGAAAAGAAAAACTTTAATATGCATTGACAAGAGAAAAGGCAAATGTTATATTTGAAACACAATACCCGACCAATCAAGTAAGGATTAAGGTGAGGCAATGAAATTATCAACAAAAGGAAGATACGGATTACGTGCGATTATTGATATTGCAGAGTATGGAGAAGCAGTGCCAGTATCCATAAGTGCTGTTTCAAAGCGTCAGGGAATTACTGTTCGATATTTAGAGCAATTGCTGCCCAAACTTCGAAAGGCAGGATTTATTCAGAGTATTCGAGGAGCTCAGGGCGGATATGTAATGGCAAAAGAAACCAATCAGATTTCAGTAGGTGATATTTTAAGAGCATTAGAAGGAGATCTGTTTTTAGTCGACTGTTACGAAGTGACAGGAGAAGGAGAGCAGTGTCAAGGTGCTAGATTCTGTGTTACAAAGACTGTCTGGAAGAAGATTAATGATAGCATTAAAGATACTGTAGACAACATGTACTTATCCGATTTAGTGGAAGAAGCAAAAAGTGTACATCAAAGTGAGAGCAAGGAAAGGAAAGATTATGAGTAAGGTTATTTATTTAGATCATGCAGCAACAACACCAGCAAGAAAAGAAGTTGTAGATGCCATGTTACCATATTTTACAGAAGATTTTTGGAATCCAGGAGGTGTTTATTCTCCAGCATCCAAAGCAAAAGAGGCAGTGACTCAGAGCAGAGATATCATTGCCAAGTCACTAGGAACAACAAGTGAGAATATTTATTTTACAGCAGGTGGTTCAGAATCAGATAACTGGGCATTAAAAGAGACAGCACAGGCATACCAGTCAAAGGGAAAACATATTATCACAAGTAAGATTGAGCATCACGCAGTTTTGCACACCCTTGAATATCTTGAAAATCAGGGATTTGATGTGACTTATTTAGACGTAGATGAGAACGGATTTGTGAGACTAGAAGAGCTAGAAGCAGCCATTCGACCAGATACTATTTTGATTACGATTATGTTTGCAAATAATGAGATTGGAACCATTGAACCAGTGAAAGAAATTGGTGAGATTGCAAAGAAACATGGGGTATTGTTTCATACAGATGCTGTTCAGGCATATGGTCAGGTACCAATTGATGTAGATGAATATCATATTGATATGTTAAGTGCCAGTGGACATAAGTTAAATGGACCAAAAGGAATTGGATTTTTATATATTCGCAAGGGATTGAAATTACGTTCCTTTGTTCATGGTGGAGCACAAGAAAGAAAAAGAAGAGCTGGAACAGAAAACGTGACAGGAATTGTAGGGCTTGGAAAAGCAGTAGAGATTGCTTTTGCCACCATGGAAGAAAGAACCAAAAAAGAGATTGAACTTCGAGACAGCACAATCAAACGACTTCTTGCAGAGATTCCATACTGCAGATTAAATGGAGATAATGAGAAAAGACTTCCAAACAATATTAATATTAGTTTTCAGTTTATTGAGGGAGAATCATTACTTATTATGTTAGATATGCAGGGTATATGTGCATCTAGTGGATCTGCATGTACCTCAGGTTCTTTAGATCCATCTCATGTATTACTTGCCATTGGATTACCACACGAGATTGCACATGGTTCTTTGCGTATGACTCTTGGAGAAGAGAATACAAAAGAGGATATGGATTTTGTAGTGGATCAATTAAAAGAAATTGTATCAAAATTAAGAGATATGTCACCGTTATACGAAGATTTTGTAAAGAAAATGTAAACATAGGAGGAAATTATTATGTACAGCGATAAAGTCATGGATCATTTTCAGAATCCAAGAAATGTTGGAGAAATCCAAAATGCAAGTGGAGTGGGAACTGTAGGAAACGCCAAATGTGGTGATATTATGAGAATCTATTTTGATATTGATGACAATCAAATTATCAAAGATGTTAAATTTAAAACCTTTGGATGTGGAGCAGCCGTTGCAACAAGTAGTATGGCAACGGAACTTGTGAAAGGAAAGTCGGTGCAAGAGGCACTGGAAATCACCAATAAAGCAGTTATGGAAGCACTTGACGGATTACCACCAGTCAAGGTACACTGTTCTTTATTAGCAGAAGAAGCAATCCATGCAGCACTTTGGGATTATGCCGAGAAAAACGGAATTAAGATTGAAGGTTTAAAGAAACCAAAGTCTGATATTGGAGAAGAAGAAATAGAAGAAGATTATTAGATTGGAGTATTATCTCCTATCTAATATGACAGGAGGCACTGGTGAAAGAAAAAGTAGTTGTTGGAATGTCCGGAGGAGTTGACTCATCTGTGGCAGCCTATTTATTAAAAGAACAAGGATATGACGTAATTGGTGTTACCATGCAGATTTGGCAGGATGAAGAAGAAGCTGTCCTAGAAGAGAATGGAGGATGCTGTGGACTTTCTGCAGTAGATGATGCAAGAAGAGTCGCAGCATCACTTAATATTCCTTACTATGTTATGAACTTTAAGAAGGAATTTAAAGAGAATGTGATTGATTATTTTATCAATGAATATCTAGAGGCGAGAACACCAAATCCATGTATTGCATGTAACCGTTATGTAAAGTGGGAATCTTTATTGAAGCGTTCCCTTGATATTGGAGCAGATTATATTGCTACAGGGCATTATGCCCGAGTTGTAAAGCTTGACAATGGACGTTATACCTTAAAGCGTTCCGCAACCTTAAAGAAGGATCAAACCTACGCTCTTTACAATTTGACACAGAATCAGCTGTCTAAAACCTTAATGCCAGTTGGTGAATATACAAAGGATGAGATTCGGGAAATTGCCCAGAAGATTGATTTGTATGTTGCCAATAAGCCAGATAGTCAGGATATTTGTTTTGTGGAAGATGATTATGGAAAGTTTATTGAAGAGGAAACAGGATACAAGGTTCCCAAGGGAAACTTTATTGATATGGATGGCAATGTCTTAGGACAGCACAAGGGAATTGTATACTATACTGTTGGACAAAGAAGAGGCCTTGGACTATCATTAAAGCAAAGAGGGTTTGTTGTTGAAGTTCGTAAAGATACCAATGAAGTTGTCATTGGAACCAATGATGATTTAATGAAGAGCAGCCTCTACGGAAAAGATGTAAATCTTATGTCTATTGAAAAGTTGGATCGACCAATGAAAGTTATGGCAAAGGTAAGATACAATCACAGTGGAGACATGGCAACCATTGAGATGGCAGGAGAAGACAGAATAAAAGTCACATTTGACCAGCCACAAAGGGCAATTACGCCAGGTCAGGCAGTTGTGTTCTATGACGAAGATTATGTGGTAGGAGGTGCAACCATTTTATGATGCATATATATTATTTATTTGCATATTTCTTCGTGTATGGTTTTTTAGGATGGTGTGTGGAGGTTTCCTATGCAACAACGAAAGAGAGAGAGTTTGTCAACCGAGGATTTCTAAATGGACCAATCTGTCCTATTTATGGTCTGGGAGTTGCTATTGTAGTGGAACTTCTTATGAAGTATCGCTCTAATCTACTACTTTTATATGTGGCCTCTGTTATTTTAGTTTCTGCATTAGAATGGGTCACAGGATTTTTGTTGGAGAAGATATTTCATAATAAGTGGTGGGATTATTCAGCCATGCCACTTAATTTAAATGGATATATCTGTGTTCCCTTCTCTCTTGTCTGGGGAGTTGCCTGTGTGTTGATTGTAGATTTTATTCATCCGTTGATACATAAAGTAATTTCGTGGGTTCCGCTGATTCTTGGAGTTGTGATACTAATTGTATTTGTCATTGTGATTTTAACGGATTGTATCGTGACAGCTGCCGGAATTTTCAAGATGAATCATGCCTTAGAACATATGAGTTATATTACGAATCAGCTTCATGATATTTCAGATCAAATTGGAGAAGAGATATATAAAAAGACCATAGAGGCTATGGATCATCAGGAAGCAACGAGACAAAAGATGAACCAGGCATCTATAAACATGAAAGAAAAGCAACAGGAATTAAGTGAAGATATGAGAAAGCAGATTTCAGAACTTCGCATTCTTCGTGATGATATCGTGTCAAAGATGATGATGGAGAATCATACAAGCCGGCGTTTGATGAAAGCGTTCCCTAAGATGAAAGTGATCCAAAAACCTAAGTTATTAGGTGAAATGAAAGAGCGATTTGAACAACTAAAAAAATGGAAATCCGAGAAATAAGATATAGAAAAGAAGCGTAATTTTTGTTAAAATTATTGCTTCTTTTTTTGTGATTTTCGTATTGTAATCAAGAAATATGCATGTGTAGTATGATTAAAAATCTTAGAATAGACCCATATGGTTATAGAATAGGACAATCTCAACACAAAAGAAGAAAAACATGCTAGAATATCGTTGAAAAATATTATGGTAAGCTGAATTATGAATGGGAGAAAGTATGAGAAAAGATTATATTATAAAAACAATGTAAAACATATACAGATTGTACAAAAATAAAAAATGTGACACATGGTGTCATTTATTTAGATATATATAGTGTAAATCGTAATATATGAAAAAAATAAAAATTTCTGCAGTATTTTCTGGAATTTTTGTCAGAAAAGGGGCTTTTAAATGGTATACTTAGTGTAAGGATAATAGAGGAAAAATATGCTTACAATGATACCCAGCGTTCGAAGGCAGAAGGTATTAAGAAGGAAAAAAGCAAAGAAATTATTCTTCAAAGTGATTTCGATTTTAATTATGAATTAAAAATAGTATAGAGGTCTTTTTAAATTATAATAAGTGAAATCATAGAATTAAATTAAAAAAATTATCACAACAAGAGCAAACTGTCAGAGACGATACTTATGATAGAGTGGCTAGTTGGCTGCAACTTATACGTATATAGACTTTGGTGAAATCACAACAAGTGGAAACACTATGAAACACGGGATGCCCCTGGGTGAAATCCGGTTAATTATATGAATCCGAGTGGGCACATAAGATACAAATTACAAGGATTTCCACCAGCAAATCAAACAAAATATAAGTTTTGGCCAGGATGTAGTGTTAGTATAAAAAGCATGAGAAAATCTGGAAATAGCTTGTTGGAAAAGTATCTGTGGGAGCTGTGTATATTTTAAATGGAAGAGCAAATCAACAAAAGATTTAAGGTGTTAGGTAAAGAATATGGGATATATAAAATATAAAAAAGGAAAGTATTCAAAAGCAAGTCTAGTGTTTATTAGACGGATTTGTCAGATTTTTAAAGTTGAGGTGCCACAATGAGAAAAAAATTTAAAAAAAATATTAATATAATAATCTTTGTAGTAGGAATGGTATTTTTCTTGTGTAAAATGACAAATATTTGTGAAGAATCTTTTTTTGAAAAAATATTTATGTTTTTAATATGTATATTAGAAATAATAGCATGTTTTCTTTAAGGATAATAATAGCACCAGTCAAAATATCATTGGACTCAAAGGAAATGTGATTGGAACTCAACAATACATAAGTGACAAACACGGCAGTTATAATAGAGATGTCCAAGGAAGAGAAGAACCATCCATATGCAAATAAATGTAGGTCAAGTTATTTTATTGCGGCTGTTGTGTCATAAGCGATAGGAGAAAATATGTTAAATAAGATGGCATTAAAGAGTTTAGATAAAAGAAAATTTTTAAAGGCCAAAATTTATTTCTTTTTGAACTATTGTATACATATGGACGATGTTTCCGTAACAAATTTAATTGTGTTTCTATATATGGATGGCTTAATAAACGAGGAGAAAATTCTAAAAAAGTATAAGAAGATTGCTAGGAATGAAACCGTGGAAACTGTTTTGGCAGAATTGTATTTTTCAAAAAAATTGTTTTCAAAATCGTTAGAATGCTACAAAAGAGTGAAAAAATTGAACAATAGAAACAACAATTATAAAGTTGATTTTAATATTGCTTTGAATTATTATTGCCTTAAAAAGTATAAAGAGTGTTTTAACATAATTAAAGAAATATTAATAAGTAAAAAAAATCAGGAGATACCTATAGACGAGAAAAATGCTATTTTGAAAATATATTTATTGAGTGCAAAGCGATTAAAAAAAATTGTAGATGTAAAGAAGACGTTGAGTGACTTTATTGAATTAAAGGAAATTGATTCTGATATTATCAAAATATATTATATCTATAAAATGTATAACAGTATAGTTGATTATGCAACTACGGTGGTTGATGATTGGATTTTTTCCAAGGATATATATCGATTAATATATAGGGCGTGTTATGCCACAAATAGAAATGATGAAGCAAATGAAATTGAGATTCAAAGGAAAGAATTTATGAATCAAAATGATTTTTATTCAGAGAAAGAGAAGAAATTATATCAAAATGTATTTTACAGTGAAATCTTTGGCAGTCATTTTGAGGAAAAAATCAGGATAAATATTAATGTATTAATGAAACATGAAGCAACATATAGATGTTAATTCGGAAGATGAGACTTTGTGCTGGAAATCCAGTGAACTATGTGGATTTATGTAAGTATTTTCTGGTAAGTACTGCGATACTTGTTGCAAAAGGAAAAAGCAAAAATATAGAAGGAACCTGCGCAGCAAAGAAAGGAGTAGTGAAGATTGCAGATGCATGGGTTAGAACATTTGGAGTTTGACAATCATATTTTTTTTAAAGAAGGTAAGTGGCTTGAAGAATTTGAAAAGGAATTTGCTGAAAGAGAACTTATAGAGGTTCTCTTCCAGCAATGGAGAAAAACTAAAGACAAAGATGAGTTTTTAGTCCTTTTTGTGAAAATATGGTTGAAATTGGAAGACATATATATGCATAATATAGAAAAATATTATAAAAAGAAATGTTATGAAAAAGAATTGTTTTACAAATTACTTGATTATGGGAAAGAAGAATTTTCAAATGATTATAAATTTATTCTTATGACGGGATACATATATTGCACAACAGATTATTTGTTCATTCTAGATGAAGTTTGCGAGAATGAAATGGAGAACAAAGGTAAGAAAATGATATGTGAATTGTATAGTGAAAATAACAAGGATTTTCTCATTTCTTGTTTCTATTATTTAATATTTGATAGAAAAAAGTATAAAAAGGTTAGAAGAGAAAAATCATTTGGAAAAAGAATTATGCAGTGTTTTCCAAGTGATTGTGAAATTGATAGATACTTCAGGGAGGTACTATCATGAGTTATGTAATGGACTTCAATGTTTCTTTATAGGACGCTTATTTTAGACAAGAAAGATAAAAGGATATATTATGAAAAAATTTAAAATTATATGCGCAGTAATAATACCAGTTATTATTTTAGCAGGATATTATCTTTACTACAATTTTGAATGGTTGGTACAAACCAGGGAAAGAAATCAAAGTATGGTAACAGAAATTTATTCACCAAAATCACTTCACTATGATATTTTGACAGGAAACTATGTGAAAGCTAGAATCAAAATCTTGTTTGGTGCCAATGTGAATGAAATTTCAAAAGTGGATGAGAGTACACCATTGGAGGTGGCATGCTCATCCATGACTTCACATGAAAGATTAATCAAAATGTTGGTAGATAATGGGGCTAAAATTAATTTGAAAAATCATGAAGTGCTGCTGATGTATTTGGAATCATGGGAAAAGGGAGATTCAATAAAAACTTTGGATTTTTTAATTAAAAAGGGAGCAGATATAAATCATGGAGCCTATGTAATTGCAGTCACAAAAAATGATCCATCTTTAGTTCGCTATTTTTTAAATCATCATGTGGATATAAATCAAACAGATGCAGAGGGCAAAACACCACTGATGGCAGCATGGTATTCTGATGATTATGAGATGGTTGGAGCAATCAAAGACGAAGAACATCATAAAATTATTGATATGTTGTTGAAGGCAGGGGCAAAACAGGATATCAAAGACAAAAAAGGAAGAACAGTAAAGTATTATCAAAGAAAATATGAAAAGCTTTTCACTAATTCCAAACTGTAGAGTGGCTAGTTGGCTACAACTTATACCGTATACATGCTTTGGTGAAATCCGGTTAATAAAATGTTCTGATCGGCAATTTTAATAGGAAGGAGAGGCGGTGGAGATAAAAATGAGAAAAGTGAAATACTTATTAATAATTGTCATGCTCTTTTGTTGTGGCTGTGTTAAAAAGGGTACTTCTACCGTAGGAGAGAAGTTGTTTTTTGCAATTGAACAGAACAATTTTGAGGCGGTAAAAGAATGTTTAAAGGATAGTGAATTGAATCTGGAGGATTTGGGGATTGGGGATACAACTATTTTCTCTAATAAAAAAGATAAGAGAGCGTTAGTACTTGCAATGGACGCATTATCAACAAAGGATGGGGAAGATATTCCAATATTATTGATAAATGCTGGTGCAAAGATTGAGAATCATGGAGACAACACATCTTATCTTAAGGAAGCAGTTGCGAATGGTAATCTTAAATTGACGAAGACATTAATAGAACATGGAGCTGATGTTAATAAATATGTCAAAGATGAAGAAGGATTGGAGATGACTTCATTTCAAATGTCATATGCAAGATCGAGTAAAAAGATAGTTCTGTATTTGAAAAAACATGGAGGAGATACAACGATAAAAGACTCGGACGGAAGAAGTTGTAAAAAGATAGCTCAAGATGCAGGAGCAGATTGGAACAGGTAAAGTTAAATTTCAATTATTGGCCAGATGGATTTATGTTTAGATTTAAAAGAAAGGAGAAAATCTATGTATATTTATGTACTTAATCATGATCATGCAGGAGATGAGAAAATAATTGGTTATTATACTTCGTGGAAAAAGGCACGTAAAGTAATGAAGGAATATAGGTCTTCTGTGGAAGGGTTTAAACATTTTCCCAGTCGGTTTTCAATAAAAAAGATAAGAGTGAATGAGGATAATTACTATTTTTTGTAAAATATAAAGATAGTATTCTATAAATTAAAAAGATACAGGAGAAGTTATGAAACAAAAAATAAAAAATGTAGTGTTAGTATTAACTGTTCTAATGGGAATAGCACTTGGTTACGTAATTTCCATTAGGACGGATGTATCACCTGGGATAGAGGATGTGTTAAGTAGCGGCATATTAATAATAGTTGAATTGAGTTTGATTGCTACATTCACAAATGAAAAAAAGGGAAGTGCTTTTTGGTCATTGTTTTTAGGTGGTGCAATTTCATTAGGTTCACAATGGATAAAAATTCAATCGTTTTTTGAGTTTAAGGATGGTCAATATATTGTTTATGCAGTATGGGATTTATTGATTATGCTATTTGTGTTTTTGATTATAGGATACATATTGGGATTTTGTCATGGAAGAGGAGCAATGGCATTTGTAACAAAAAGTTTACTGGTGCTATTTTGTATCTATGTTAGCATAAAAACTGGAATGCAAAACAAAAGTGCATTACTAATTACATTATCTTGCACCTTAATTACAATAATTCTAATGGGATATGTACATATCTGTGATAAGAGAAAGGAAGCTATATGAAATTGAAAATTTGGTGTTGCTTAATGGTTATTAATTTATTGCTAAATATCGTACTAGAAAAAATATTTTTTGAATATAAAGCAATGCTTACAGATGTATTTATGATTATTCAATTAGCTTTATACTTATTATTGCTTGTATGGTGGGTAAGAAAAAAATAAATATTGTACAAAGAAGCTTTACCACAACAAGAACAAACCGTGAGAAAATGGAGATTTTTAGAAGTAGAAAATCAGGTGGGGGTAAGATGGGTAAAAATTATACGATTCAATCTTCAAAGACAAAAAATGCATGGGAAATGGAATTAAAAAATATTTCTATTGATGCATCAGAAGATATGATTCATAAATATGAAACACCATGGGCTAGCGAAGAAGATAAAGGTGAGTATATATTTCTAAATGACAATCAACTTACATTTATTGATAGTATAAGTAATCAAAATACTACATTTGAGATACGAATGATGATGAATATTAAGGAAATTAAGGATGGATGTATTATAAAATTAGAAATACAAAAAAGAAAAATATATTTTTTAAAAGAAGTTTTATTTTTTGCACTAGTTATGCTAGTATTGTTTGCTTTTATTTCGGGCGATTTTGTTATAGCAATTATTTTTTATAGTATAATAATCATCATCTTTTTAGGAACAGTATTGTTGATGAAGGGAAAAATTGAAAAAAAGATAATAAGAGTTTTGGAAAAAATCTAGAATTATCATGATACGAGGGAAAAATGTACAAATATATATTTGAAATGTTACTTGGGTTTCTAAGCCTATATAAGTTTTTATTGTTAGTAGACATAATTATTTCCGTTCAAGAAATGATTCGTATGAAATTAAATAAAAAGGAATCGATAGTTAATTTATTAAGAAGAATACGAAAGGATACGCTATATATTAGTGCTGTATACTTTCCGGCATATATTTTTCAAGTCTGGGTAGGATATGTCGTTTTGATTGAAGGTATATTTATATTTTTATATTCTTGGGTCATAAATGGAACTGGTGAGAAAAGAGAGGAAGGAATTATGTATACCATAATTGGATGTGTCCTTTTTGTACTCGCGGTTTATTTTAGGTTTTAAAAATTGCAAAGAGGACTACAATCGAGTCCATTGTTAAAAAGACTGTCAAATTATTTTGTTGAGAGCAAATTGTGCAATAAGTTTGGTACGGAAAAAAGGGCTATTTTCATTTCGATAACTGATATCCTTGAGGAAATTAAAAAGTGGTAAAGGGTTCAATTTACGATAATTGAACGAATGAATTGGTGCAGTGTATTTACAAAGAATACATTGCATCTTTTTTTGTCATTTTCTCATAAAAATGTTACAATCATAAAAAATAGATGGTGAGAATTACACAGATGTCTTTTCATATCTTCAAAAATTAAAAGAGGAAACCATGAAAAGTAAAATCTATGTGACAACAAAGAAGGACAAAGAATATCATGGCATTGGGCTGAAAAGTATTTATAAGATTGTAGAAAAATATGATGGAAATATAGAAGTTATAGCGAAAGACGGCTTATTTACTGTGCAGGGAATTATCTTTCTGGATGAATTCACAGTTTGACCATAAATCTTTGTTAAGATTAGGATAAATGATAACAATGGAGGAGAATTATGAATGAATTTAAAGTATTAGTTGTGGATGATGAAAGCAGAATGAGAAAGCTAATTAAAGACTTTTTAAATAAATCAGGATACCAAGTATTAGAAGCTGCAGATGGAGAAGAGGCAGTGGATACATTTTTTAGTACCAAAGGAATTGATTTATTGGTTTTAGACGTTATGATGCCAAAAATGGATGGCTGGGAGGTTGTCAAAGAAATACGAAAAGTGTCTGAAGTTCCTATTATTATGTTGACTGCAAAAGATCAGGAACAAGATGAACTTCAAGGATTTGATTTAGGGGTGGATGAATATATCTCAAAGCCTTTTAGTCCTAAGATTTTAGTTGCAAGAATCGAGGCAATTTTAAGACGTACCAGTCAGATGGATGGAGAATTAGTAGATAAAGGCGGAATTCAGTTAGATATTGGAGCCCATCAGGTTACTATTGATGGGGTACCTGTTGATTTAAGTTTTAAAGAGTTTGAATTGTTGCAATATTTTATGAACAATGAAGGAAGAGCACTTACAAGAGAGAATATATTAAATCAAGTGTGGAATTATGATTATTTTGGGGACGCAAGAACCATTGATACCCATGTAAAAAAACTTAGAAATAAGATGGGGGAAAAGGGAGCCTATATCCGGACAATCTGGGGTATGGGATACAAATTTGAGGTGGAGAATTAGTGATAATAGGACGAAAGACAAGAAAAAAAAGAAAAACAAGAAAGACATCCATACAGACGAAATTGGCAGTGATTACAACCATTATTATGGCTGCTGTTATTGTGGTGTCTGTTTTGGCTAATTTTTCTATGTTAAAGCCTTTTTATGTTTATCGAGAAAAAAAGAGTATTGTATCAACCTATGAAAAGATTAATAGTCTTTACAAAAAGAAAACTGCCTCTGATACTGCAATTGATTTGATTACAAGAGTGCATAATTACCGCATGATTATTGCAAATGCCAGTGGGGAACTACAGTATAGTTCCGAAGGAAAACAGGGAGTGATGTACAATAGTATGATTAATTCTCTGGACAGTATTGGAAAGATAAACAAGCAAATCAAAGAAAATGGATATGCAGTTGTAACGGGAACGGACAAATCTCAATCTGGAACAAGCATTAACCTGATTGGGTATCTGGACAATGGATATATGATTGTAATTACAACACCTATGGAGAGTATTCAGACAAGTGCTTTGCTGTCAGGACAGTTTACTGCAGTTGTTGGTTTTATTTTAGTTATAATGGGTGCCATTGTTATGTTTTTATATTCAAAACGATTTACAAGACCAATTGAAGAAATGTCCCATGCAGCTAGAAGAATGAGTGAATTAGATTTTGATGTAAAGGTAAAATCTTATGGGGATGATGAGATTGGACGTCTTGGCGAGAGTATCAATGATTTATCCACACATCTAGAGGAAACAATTTCTGAATTAAAAACGGCCAATGTGCAGTTACAGAATGATATTGAGAAAAAGGTTCAAATTGATGAGATGAGAACGGAATTTTTGTCTCACGTATCTCATGAATTAAAGACACCAATTGCGTTGATTCAAGGATATGCAGAAGGACTGAAAGATAATATTTCAGATGATCCAGAAAGTCAGGAATTTTACTGTGATGTCATTGGGGATGAAGCAAAGAAAATGAACAAGATGGTTCAAAAGCTGTTGACCTTAAATCAAATTGAGTTTGGAAACAATCAAGTTAATATGGAGCATTTTGATATTCATGAATTAATTGAAAATATGATTTCAGCAAACAAGATATTTTTTGAAAAAACCCATGTTACAGTTGAGTTTAAGGAAAAACCAACTTACGTGTGGGCAGATGAATTTATGATTGAGGAAGTCTTTGGAAATTATTTTAGCAATGCTAGGAATCATGTAACAGAAGGCGGCATTATACGGGTTCGCTTTGAGAAACATGATACAGACTTACGAGTTTATGTATTCAACTCTGGACAGCATATTCCAGAGGAAGATATTGATAAATTATGGGTGAAGTTTTATAAAGTTGATAAGGCAAGAACAAGAGAATATGGAGGAAGTGGAATTGGACTTTCTATTGTTGCAGCCACTATGAATGCTCATGGGAAAGAGTATGGGGTAGCCAATGTAGAAGGTGGGGTTGAATTCTATTTTGATCTAGATTGTACGAAGGAGTAGGAGAACAATGTTAAAGGATTACAAAGAGCAGATACAAGATGCAGACTTGGTTTTAGTAGGGATAGGACATGAATTAAGAGCAGAACGTTTCATTGATTTTAAGGAAGCGATTCAGGACAAGGGGTATCAAAAGCTTATAGACAGGGAAGATGAAGATGCCAAGTGGATGAGAAGTGTATATGAACGTGCTTATTTACTTGAATTAGGACAAGTTTCTTATTTTAAACAGTTAGAAGAAGTGTTAGATGGAAAGGATTATTTTGTGATTACAAGCAATGATGATGGACTGTTATATCATACATCATTGGATAAGAATAGAGTGGTTGCACCATGTGGAACAGGGGATTATTTTCAATGTGAAACACCATGTGATCAACAGCTGTATCCAGCAAAATTAGGCTTAGATGATTTGATTGCTTATTATGAAGAGACAGGAAAAATTGATCATTTAGAATGCCCGAAATGTGGAAAACCTCTTATTTTTAATGTACGAACCCAGGGAAATGTATCCTCTTATGTGGAGAATGCATATATCTCAACTTGGGCTGAATATACAAAATGGTTACAAAACACTTTAAATAAAAAGATTTTTATATTAGAATTAGGAGAAGGATTCTATTTACCAGATTTATTTCGTTGGCCATTTGAAAAAATCGCTTTTTACAATAAAAAAGCCACAATGGTTCGCGTACATGAAACCATGTATCAATTTGGAGAAGAATTAAAGGATAAAGGAATTTCAGAGAAGATAGACAGCAGAGAATTTATCAAATAGAGAAAGAAAAAGAGGAAAGATATGGTTGCAATTATTGATTATGATGCAGGGAACATTAAAAGTGTAGAAAAAGCACTAGAGTATCTTGGAGAGAAGGCTGTAATTACAAGAGATCACGAGACTATTTTATCATGTGATCATGTGATTTTACCAGGGGTTGGAGCCTTTGGTGATGCCATGGAAAAGCTGCATCAGTATGATTTGGTGAAGACAATCCAAGAAGTGGTAGAACGAAAGATTCCATTTTTAGGAATTTGTCTTGGACTTCAATTAATGTTTGAACGCAGTGACGAGGCTCCAGGAGTGGAAGGTCTTGGTTTATTAGAGGGGGAGATTGTTAAGATTCCAAAGAAAGATGGATTAAAGATTCCTCATATGGGATGGAATGATTTAAAGGTGAAGGAAGGGGCAAGACTCTTTCAGGGCTTAGAAGAACATCCATACGTTTACTTTGTACATTCTTATTATTTGAAGGCAAAGGATGAATCGATTGTTGCGGCAACCACAGAATATTCTACAAACATTCATGCATCGGTGGAAAAGAAAAATGTATTTGCATGTCAGTTTCATCCAGAAAAGAGCAGCAGCGTAGGATTACAGATTTTAAAGAATTTTATTTCTTGTTAGGGGGAACATATGCATACAAAAAGAATTATTCCATGTTTAGATGTACATAATGGACGAGTAGTAAAAGGTGTTAATTTTGTCAATTTAATTGATGCAGGAGATCCAGTTGCCATTGGAGCAGCTTACGATAAAGCAGGGGCAGATGAACTTGTGTTTTTAGATATTACAGCATCTTCAGATGCAAGAAATATTATGATTGATATGGTACGCAAAGTTGCAGAAACAGTATTTATTCCCTTTACCGTTGGTGGAGGTATTCGTACTGTTGATGATTTTCGAGCTATTTTAAGAGAAGGTGCAGATAAGATTTCCATTAATTCATCTGCAATTAATACACCTAATTTAATTAGCGATGCAGCAGATAAGTTTGGAAGCCAGTGTGTTGTAGTTGCCATTGATGCTAAAAGAAGAGCAGATGGTTCTGGATGGAATGTTTACAAGAACGGTGGTCGAATTGATGTTGGATTAGACGCAGTAGAATGGGCGATGAAGGCAAACCAATTAGGTGCAGGAGAGATTCTCCTTACAAGCATGGACTGTGATGGTACCAAGGCAGGCTATGACAATGAATTGACAAGAATGATTGCTGAGAATGTAGATATTCCTGTCATTGCATCTGGTGGAGCAGGAACAAAAGAACATTTTTATGATACCTTGACGCAAGGGAAAGCAGATGCAGCACTTGCCGCATCATTGTTCCACTTTAAAGAATTAGAAATTAACGATTTAAAAGAGTATTTGGCTGGAAGAGGCATTAGTGTAAGAAAATAAACTCAATAAGGAGAATTATGCTAGAAACCAAGTTTATATATTACTTTATTATTATCAATATTTTAGCTTTCATCACATTTGGCATGGATAAGCAAAAGGCAATAAAACACCAATATAGAGTGCCAGAGAGAAATTTATTTATTTTGGCAATTATAGGCGGTGGTGTGGGAGCAATTTTGGGAATGTATTTCTTCCATCATAAAACGAAAAAATGGTATTTTTGTTTTGGAATCCCTGTAATTATCATAATTCAAGTGGCTGCATTTCTCAGAGTGTTTATTAAGTAAATTTATTGAAACAAATTAGATATAGGAAGACTATAGAATCAAAGTTAAGTTAGGGCAGCTTTGATTCTATAGTCTTTTTGTTTTTTTATTTGGTTGTAGCCTAAAGCTATAGCCTCTTCTTGTTTTTTTCAATATCAAAGATGAGAATAATTCTTGTATTCCTAGTGCGCTTTCGATATAATAAACAACAATAACATATAAAACATATATAATTAGTATGAAATTAAAAGAGAGGTAAATATTATGTCACATTTAGGAGAAAAACCACATCAGCATAGAGCGTTGATTGGATTTGATGAACATGGAGTTCCAACTGTTATTGTTCCGGCAGATAAGGAATCACATACACATACAGATGAAAATGGGAATATTTATGAACATTTTCATGAGGCAGAATTCACAGCGGACTATATGAATGCAGTTTCTCAGTATCGAAAGACATTTCCATCAAAACAAGAAGTGTTAGAAAAAACACCAGATCCAGCCGTTAGAGAATTGATGTTACATATGGAGCAATTAGGGGTGGATACAGCCTTTGATCGTTTTGATCAGCAACAGCCACAGTGTAGTTTTGGATTGGGTGGTATCTGTTGTAAAATTTGTAACATGGGTCCTTGTAGAATTACTCCAAAGAGTCCAAGAGGTGTCTGTGGAGCGGATGCGGATTTGATTGTTGCAAGGAATCTTCTTCGTTCGGCAGCGGCAGGAGTTGCACAACATGGAATGCATGCAAGGGAAGTGATTCTATCACTTAAGTGGGCGGCACAAGGGAAATTAGATTTGCCGATTATTGGAGAATATAAGGTAAAAGCTATGGCAGAGGCTTTTGGAATTCCAGTAAAACATCGAACCATTCGGCGAATTACCATTGATTTAGCAGATGCATTGCTTGAAGATTTGTCAAGAACTGAGCCAGAACAATACAAAACAATTCAGGCATGTGCAACAAAGGAGAGACAAGAAACCTGGAAGAAGCTAGATATTCTACCAATCAGTGCGTACCATGAAGTTTTTGAAGCATATCATAAAACAGGATGTGGAACAGATGGAGATTGGAAGAGTATTATGCAGCAGTTCTTACGATGCGGATTAACATTTACATTTACAGGAGTTGTTGCGGCGAACATTGCAACAGACTGTTTGTTTGGAGTTGGGGATCGTGTCACGTCTAAGGTTAATGTGGGAGCACTAGAAAAAGGATATGTAAATATTGCTGTTCATGGACATTTACCTACGTTGGTAAGTGAGATTGTAAAGACTGGATTAAGTAAGAAATATCAAGATTTAGCAAAAGAAAAAGGTGCCAAAGGAATTAAATTTTATGGTATTTGTTGTTCTGGATTATCTGCCATGTATCGATATGCAGGAGTGATTCCATTATCTAATGCAGTGACAGCAGAACTTGTCATGGGAACAGGAGCACTTGATTTGTGGGTGGCTGATGTACAAGATGTATTTCCATCTATTATGAATGTGGCTAATTGTTTTAAGACGGCAGTTGTTACAACGAGTGACTCGGCAAGACTTCCAGGTGCAGAGCATATTGCATATGACCATCATCATAGTAATATTGGAGAAACAAAGCAAATTGCACAGAGAATTGTAGAACGTGCCATTGAAAATCATGAAAAGAGGAAGGGTACGCCTGTTTATATTCCACCATATGAAGTAGAAGCAGAAGTTGGATTTTCCGTAGAATATGTACATAAGAGGTTTGGAAGTATGAAACCTATGGCAGATGCCTTGAAAAGTGGAAAGATTCTTGGAATTGTTAATCTAGTTGGTTGTAACAATCCAAAAGTAGTGTACGAGCGAACCATTGTTGAAGTTGCGGATGTATTACTAAAAAATAATATCTTGATTTTGACCAATGGATGTGCTGCATTTCCTTTGATGAAACTAGGATATTGTACAGTACAGGCACAGGAAAAAGCAGGAGATGGACTTCGGGAATTTTTAGAATCAGATTTACCACCTGTATGGCATGTGGGGGAATGTATTGATAATACAAGATCTTCTGGGATTTTTGCAGGAATAGCAGGGGAATTGAATCAAGACTTAAAAGATTTACCATATGGATTGTCTTCTCCAGAATGGGGAAATGAAAAGGGAATTGATGCAGCATTGGGATTTAGGCTTCTTGGGATTAATTCATATCACTGTGTAGAAGCACAGATTCATGGCTCTGCCAATGTAATTCATTTCTTAAAGGAAGGAACAAGAAATGCACTTGGATCAGTGATGCATGTAGATACGAATCCAACGGCATTAGGAGAGAAGATTGTAGCAGATTTTAAAGAAAAGAGAAAAGCCTTAGGCTGGGATTAGGAAAAGGAGATATTATGAAAAGACAAAGAAAAGTAACATTATTGGCAGTATTTCTTATATTAGCATTGGCACTGTCTGCTTGTGGAAAGACGACTGCAAGCCAAAGTAAAACAACAGAAAATAAAACAAATAAACAGGTGGTTACAATTGGATATTTGCCAATTACTCATGCCTTATCAATATTTGAAGAAAAGAAATTATTAGAAAACGAGAATAGTAACATCACAATAAAACTACAAAAATTCAGTTCCTGGTCAGATCTTACCGATGCATTAAACGCAGGAAGAATTGATGGAGCTTCTGTATTAATGGAGCTTGCTATGAGTGCAGTAAGTCAAGGGGTTGACTTAAAGGCGGTTGCATTAGGTCACAAGGATGGAAATGTTATCATTGCAGGGAAGGATATTCAATCAGTAAAGGATTTGAAAGGAAAGACATTTGCAATTCCTCATACACAATCATCTCATAATATTTTGTTGAATGATATGTTAGCAAAAGGTGGTCTTACCACAAAAGATGTGAAAGTAGTACAAATGGCACCGTCAGAAATGCCTTCATCTCTTGCAAACGGTTCCATCGCAGGATATTGCGTAGCAGAACCATTTGGAGCACAAGCGGTAAATCAAAAAATAGGACACGTACTATACGATTGTGAAGATTTATGGACCAATTCATTATGTTGTGGGCTTGTATTTACAGGTAAATTTATTAAATCCAACAAAGCTACGGTAAAGACATTGACAACCAAATACGAAGAGGCAGGAAAGAAGTTAGATGATAAAGAAGCAACAAGCATTGCAACACAGTATTTGGGACAGTCAGAGAGTGTTTTAAAATTATCATTAAAATGGATTAAATTTAATGATTTGAAAATTACAAAAAAGGATTATAATGCTTTAGTTTCCAAATTGAAAAAATATAAAATTAATGAGAATCCACCAGCTTATGACAAGTTCGTATATCAACCTTAGAAATGGAGAGGCATCATGTTAAAGAAAATAAAATACATCATAGGTTCATTTACAGGATTATTGGTACTCTGGCAGTCAGCGGTAACATTTGGCTCTTTTAATTCAGCGTTATTTCCAAGTCCATTTATGGTGCTGAATGCTTTTAAGCAGCTTGCGACAACTGGTCTTGCTGGGAGTTCTTTTGGAACCACACTTTTGACCCATACAACCCATAGTCTTGGAAGATTTTTGACTGGATATTTATTGTCTGTGGTGTTTGGAGTATTCTTTGGAATGATTCTTGGATGGTTCCCAAAAGTATTTCAATATTTAAATCCAGTTATTCAATTAATTCGTCCCATTGCACCCGTTGCATGGCTTCCATTTATTGTGCTATGGGTGGGAATTGGAGATGTTCCAGCGATTGCAATTATATTTATAGCAGGATTTTTTCCAATCTTATTATCAACGGTAAAAGCAATTAATACCATGAGTCCAGTCTATTTAAAAGTGGCAGGAAACTTTGGATTGAGCCAACTAGAAACTATATATAAAATTGTATTTCCGGCTGTATTTCCTCAAATCGCACATAGCCTTCATTTGGCCTTAAGTACATGTTGGATATTTCTTGTTTCAGGAGAGATGGTTGGTTCTCAATCAGGACTTGGATTTCTCATTATGGATGCAAAAAACAGTATGCGAGCAGATGCACTTCTTGCAACCATGATTACCATTGGTATTGTGGGTCTTATATTAGACATTTTAATTGGAGTATTAGAACGTGTGGTAGAAAAAATATGGGGATTTGGAACGGAGGAATAAAATGTATATTAACGTAGATGATGTATCAATGAAATACGGAAAAAAAGAAACTTCGTTTCTGGCACTTGAAAATGTATCTTTATCCATCGAAAAAGGGGAGTTTATCTGTCTTCTTGGTCCATCTGGATGTGGAAAGACGACTTTATTAAATGCCATTGCTGGATTTGAAAAAGTGACAAAAGGTTCCATTCAAATAAACGGAAAAGAAGTGACAAAACCAAATATGAAGTATGTAACTATTTTTCAAAATTACGGACTTTTACCATGGCGAACCATAGAAAAGAATGTTGAGTTAGGTTTAGAAACATTGAAGCTTTCCAAGGAACAAAAGAAAGAAATAGCGGATCAATATATTGATATGGTTGGTCTTAGCAAATTTAAAGAAAGCTTTCCACATGAACTTTCAGGAGGTATGAAGCAAAGAGTTGCGATTGCAAGAGCATTAGCGGTGAACCCTGAGGTTATATTTATGGATGAGCCTTTTGGAGCATTGGATGCCATCACAAAGATGAGTCTCCAAGATGATGTGAGAAGACTTTCTAGAGACGGAAAGAAAACAGTTATCTTTGTCACTCATGATATAGAAGAAGCGGTGTATTTAGCAGATCGAATTGTAGTTATGTCGCCAAATCCAGGAACAATAAAAAGTATTGTGAATATCCGAATGGGACAACAAAGAGATCGAACAAGTGATGATTTTTTAGTGGCAAGAGATAAGATATTTGAAATTTTTCATATGAAAAGTGAAAAGACCATTGAGTATTACATATAAGATAATTAAGAATAAAACTCCAGAAAATCTGTGAATGATTTTTCTGGAGTTTTTTATTTCTCTTATTTGTTCATATTTTTTTCTGCTGCTGAGAGCATTAATTTAAGTCGATTAATCTGGTTTACTTCACTTGCACCTGGATCATAATCAATGGCTACGATGTTTGAATCAGGAAATGCCTGACGAATTTCTTTGATAACACCTTTTCCAACAACATGGTTTGGTAAACAAGCAAATGGCTGTGTACAAACTATATTTGGTGCACCGCTGTGGATTAACTCAATCATTTCACCGGTTAAGAACCATCCTTCCCCTGTTTGATTTCCAATGGAAACAAAAGGTTTTGCATACTCAGCCAAATCTTTAATGTATGCAGGTGGTTCAAAGCGTGTGCTCTTAGATAGTTCTTTTCGAAGAGTTTTCCTGTATTGTTCCACAAGCCAAATGGCTGAGTTGGACATAATGGCTGTCTTCTTAGATTTTCCAAGATAGCGGTATTTAAAGTTACTGTTGTAGAAACTGTACATGAAGAAATCAAGTAAATCTGGAACAACAGCTTCAGCACCTTCACGTTCTAAGACTTCCACTAAATGGTTATTGGCATCTGGAAGGAATTTAACAAGAATTTCTCCAACAATACCAACACGAGGTTTCTTTTCATCTGTAATGGGAATACGATCAAAGTCACGTATAATATTTTTGATATTCTTTTGGAAAGTTCTAAAATTTCCTTTTTTAAGATCACGTTTGCATCTGGCCTCCCACTGTTTATGGAGTTTGTTTACAGAACCTTTCTTTACTTCGTAAGGTCTTGTACGGTAAACGACTCTCATGAAAATATCCCCATAAATAATTGCCTGTACTGCACGATTTAAAAGTGGGAGAGATAGACTAAATCCACTGTTACGCTCAATACCCTGAGTACTAATACCGATAACTGGAATATTCTTAAATCCAGCCTTTTCAAGAGCCCGTCGAATAAAGCTGATATAGCTTGTTGCACGACAACCACCACCAGTCTGGGAAATTGCAAGTGCGATTTTGTTTGTATCATATCGCCCAGATAAAAGTGCATTCATTAATTGTCCAATGACAATCAAAGAAGGGTAGCAAGCATCATTGTTTACATATTTTAATCCTGTATTTACATCCTTCATTCCGCCCTGAGGTAAAATCTCAATATTGTATCCTACGGATTCTAGAGCTGGTTGTAACAAATTAAAATGAATTGGAGACATTTGAGGAACTAAAATTGTATAGTCCTTTGCCATTTCTTTTGTAAATTCAATTCGTTTCATTGCTGCAGATACTGGTTTTGGTTCGATTTTATGTTTTTTACGAACACGAACAGCACTGATAAGGGAACGAATACGGATCCTTGCAGCACCTAAATTGTTCACTTCATCAATCTTAAGAACTGTATAGATACGTCCAGACTTTGTCAAAATTTCATTGACAGTGTCGGTGGTAACTGCATCTAGTCCACATCCAAATGAATTTAATTGGATAACCTCTAACTGTTTATTTGATTTTGCATAGTTTGCAGCGGCATATAGTCTTGAGTGGTACATCCATTGATCAGATACATTTAACGGACGGTCAACTTTTGATAAATGAGAAATTGAATCCTCAGTTAATACTGCAATTCCGTAAGATGTAATCAATTCTGGGATTCCATGATTGATTTCTGGATCAATATGATACGGTCTTCCGCAAAGGACAATACCTGTCTTTCCTGTCTCAGCAAGGTATGCTAATACTTCTTCTCCTTTTTGACGAATATCCTTCTTGCTTTGTTCTGATTCTTCATAAGCAGCACGAACTGCTTTTTTCATTTCAGATAAGGAAATATGGTAACGTTCATCAAATTCTTCTACTAATCTTGGTGATAAAGCATCTTCATTATCAAGAGCAAGGAATGGATTCATGAAATGAATAGTATCATCCTTTAATTCTTCCATATTGTTCTTAATGTTTTCTGCATAAGAAGTTACAATAGGACAGTTGTAATGATTATTCGCTTCCTGGGTTTCGTTTTGCTCAAATGGAATACAAGGATAGAAAATATCTTTAATGCCTTGTTTTAGCAGCCACATAACGTGACCATGAGCTAACTTTGCTGGATAACATTCTGACTCGCTTGGAATTGATTCAATTCCCAATTCGTAAATCTTACGAGAAGAATCAGGAGAAAGTTCAACCCTGAAGCCAAGCTTCGTAAATAATGTATGCCAGAATGGATAATTTTCATATAAGTTTAATACCCGAGGAATTCCAATGACTCCACGAGGTGCTTCTTCTTTTGGTAAAGATGGATAATCAAACATACGATGTAATTTATATTCATATAAGTTTGGAACATCTTCGTTCTTTCTTTCGCCGCCAGCACCACGTTCACAACGGTTTCCAGTAACAAAACGACGGTTGTTTGAGAACTTATTAATGGTCAATAGACAATGGTTGGTACATCCCTTACAACGAGTCATAGATGAATCTGTTGTCATAGACAAAATCTCTTCCATAGGAATCATAGTAGATACTTTAGGTTCCATCTCATAACGTTCTCTTGCAATTAAAGCTGCTCCAAAGGCACCCATAATACCGGCGATATCTGGACGAATTGCATCACATCCAGAAATTCTTTCAAAACTGCGAAGAACTGCATCGTTGTAGAAAGTTCCACCTTGCACAACAATATGTGAACCAAGGTCTTTTGGATCTGTTAATTTAATTACTTTTAGTAAGGCATTTTTAATAACAGAATAAGCAAGTCCTGCAGAGATATCTCCAACACTGGCACCTTCTTTTTGTGCTTGTTTTACTTTTGAGTTCATAAATACCGTACATCTAGAACCTAAATCAATTGGTGTCTTTGATGTAAGTGCAACTTTTGCGAATTCTTGAACTGTATGGTTTAGTGATTTTGCGAATGTTTCAATAAAAGAACCACATCCAGAAGAGCAGGCTTCATTTAACATAACATTATCAACTACACCATTCTTGATTTTGATACACTTCATATCCTGTCCACCAATATCTAAGATACAGTCAACCTTTGGATCAAAGAAAGCAGCAGCATAATAGTGAGCAATGGTTTCAACTTCACCAAAGTCTAAGTTTAGAGCCGCCTTGATTAAGTGTTCTCCGTATCCAGTAGAACAAGAAGAACGAATGATAGCATCCTTTGGAAGGGTTTCATCAATTTCATGTAAGGCAGCAATGGTTGCCTTTAATGGACTTCCGTTGTTATTGTTGTAATAACTATATAATAATTCACCCTTTGTTCCTACTAATGCAACTTTTGTTGTAGTAGAACCAGCATCAATTCCAAGGAAACAATCTCCATGATATGTAGAAATATCTCCTCTTGTTACAACGTGGCGGTTATGTGCTTTAAGGAAACTTTCATATTCTTGTTCGCTTTCAAAAAGTGGTTCTAAGCGGTCAATTTCCTGACTTAATATAATCTTCTCATTAAAATGCTTGAGCAAATCTTCAAAGTTTGTTGTAACAGAATCTTTTGAGTTTAAAGCAGCTCCAACGGCAGCAAATAAATGAGAATGTGTTGGTGCAATCACTGCTTCGTCTTCTAGTTCAAGAGTTCGGATAAATGCTTCTTTTAACTCTGAAAGGAAGTGAAGAGGTCCACCTAAAAATGCTACATTTCCACGGATTGGTTTTCCACAGGCCAATCCACTAATTGTCTGGTTTACAACAGCCTGGAAAATAGAAGCAGATAAGTTTTCTTTTGTTGCTCCTTCATTAATAAGAGGCTGAATATCAGTCTTTGCAAATACTCCGCATCGGGCAGCAATTGGGTAAATAGTATCGTAATTTTTTGCGTATTCATTTAAACCTGAAGCATCAGTTTGTAACAAAGAAGCCATCTGGTCAATGAAAGAACCAGTACCTCCTGCACAGACACCATTCATTCTCTGGTCGATTCCATTGGTAAAATAAATAATCTTTGCATCTTCTCCACCTAACTCAATAGCTACATCGCATTGAGGTGCATAGTCTTGAAGGGCAGTTGATACACACACAACTTCCTGACAGAATGGAATCTCCAAATAAGAGGAAATAGATAATCCTCCAGAGCCAGTGACTGTGGGTGCAAATGTTGTTTCTCCGATTTGATCTTTTGCTTTTTTTAGTAATGATGCAAGTGTTTCCTGTATATTAGCAAAATGACGTTCATAATCGGAAAATAAAATATTATGTTGTTCATCGATAACTGCAACTTTAACAGTTGTAGATCCGATGTCAATTCCTAAACGTTTCATCTTTGGTCCCTACTTTCTTAACATATTTCTGAGCATACCTATTATAAGGGAAAGAATTTAAAATGACAAGGTATTAAATTTAGATTATTATATAGAAGAAAAAATCCTGTATCAAAAGAATACAGAATGCATAGACTAAAGAAAAAGGGAAATCAAAATGAATTCAAACCAAGAAACAAGGTGCAGTGGTGTCATTCATGTCATCAAGGATAAAGAAACTTTATATCAAATTGCACAAGATTATAATGTGACTGTAAGAGATATTATGAGGCAAAATCCATTTGTAAACATATATAATCTACAGATAGGAGATGAACTTTGTATTCCAACAGCAAAACCGGTAATTGGTGGTGCTTATGTTCCGTATGTAGTAAAAGAAGGGGACACACTCCAGTCGATTTTAACGAAACAGAACCTAACCTATGAAAAACTTGCCAGAGCAAATAAGAAAGTGAGAATGCTTACTCTGCCAGTTGGGACAGTCCTTCTAATTGACAAAGAGAAATGAGTTCTTTATAATGAGGATTGTATTTGGGTTTTAGAATCAAAGAGGATATCAGATGTGGGTGAACTCTCATCTGATATTATCTTTTTACATTTTATCTAAATAACGGATAAAGGAGCGTATCATGTTAAAGATTTTTCGTACCATGGATGATCAAATAAATGAAATAAGTGAAGTTGTGGATGGATGCTGGATTTCTATGGTTGATCCTACAGCGGCAGAGCTTCTTGATATTTCCAAAGAGTATAAGATTGACCTGGATCACCTAAAGGCACCACTGGATGAGGCGGAACGTTCTCGTATAGAGGTAGAAGACGATTATATTTTAATTATTGTGGATATTCCAGTGATTTCAAAGCGAAAAGAAAAAGACTTCTTTATGACAGTTCCATGCGGAATTATTTTGCTGGACAAGTGCATTATTACGGTTTGTCTGGAAGAAACACCGATTTTAGGGCGTTTTCGAGATGGATTGGTTCGTGGATTTTGGACATTTAAGAAAACAAGATTTATTTTGCAGATTTTGTATCGTAATGCCTCTTTATACCTTCAGTATCTACGAGTGATTGACAAAAAGAGTGACGAGATTGAAAAGCAGCTTCATATTTCAACGAAGAACGAGGAACTGATAGATTTGCTTGAATTAGAAAAGAGTCTAGTTTACTTTTCCACATCTCTGCGTGGAAATGAATTAGTTTTGGAACGTTTGATAAAGATGGACAAGATTAAACAATATCCAGAAGATGAAGAATTGCTAGATGACGTTATTATAGAGAATAAACAGGCCATTGAGATGTCTGATATTTATAGTAATATTTTAAGTGGAACTATGGATGCCTATGCATCGGTTATTTCAAATAACTTGAATATAGTCATGAAAGTATTAGCAGTGATTACAATTGTTATGTCAATCCCGACAATGATTGCCAGCTTTTGGGGGATGAATGTTCCAGTACCATTTGCAAAAAGTCCATATGGGTTTTTTGGACTTGTAGGTGCTTCCATTGTTTTGACACTTATTGGAGGCTTTATATTAGGAAGAAAACAGACGTTTTAAGAAAGGTTATATATGAATTGGTTAAATAAATTAGAACAAAAGTATGGTAGATATGCAATTTCAGGATTGCCAAAGATTATTATTGTATTATATGCAGCAGGATTTTTGATATCAATTGTTGCACCAAATGCATATGGATATTTCGAGTTGAATCCTTATTTGATTTTGCATGGACAAGTTTGGAGATTATTTACGTTTTTGATGATAGCACCGACAACAAATTTCATTTTTGTAGTTTTTGTGTTAATGTTTTATTATAGTATAGCAACTTCTTTAGAGATGGTATGGGGAAGTTTCCGATTCATGATGTATTATCTGATTGGAGTTGTGGGAACAATTTTTGGAGCTTTCCTTACATATGGAATTTTATCTGCAAATGGAGATATGTCAGCAGTGATGGTACAGATGGATACATTTTATTTAAATCTATCATTATTTCTGGCTTATGCAATGGTTTTTCCAGACAGAGAAGTATTGTTTTATATGATAATTCCATTAAAGATAAAGTGGCTTGCAGTTTTAGATGCATTACTTTTAACCTATACTTTTCTAAGTTCAGGCTTTACAGTTTACGGAATTTCGGTTAAAGTATCTATTATAGTTGCATTGTTAAACTTTCTACTATTTTTCTTGTCATCAAGAAAATCAAAAAAAAGAGGAAGAGACTTCCAGAAAGCTATGGCAAGAGGGAAGAAAGCTCAAAAGCAAGCAAAACACAGCCATAGTTATGCAACAAAGAACAATGGTGCAATTCATGAATGTGCAGTCTGTCATCGAACAGAGTTAGATGATCCAGACTTAGAATTTAGATATTGTTCCAAGTGTGATGGAGATTATGAATATTGCCAAGATCATTTATTCACACATAAGCATGTTAAAAAGTAAATGAATATATTTAACAAAAAGGAGAAGATTATGTTAACAAAAAAGACAAAGATTATTTGTACAATGGGACCTGCGACAGATGATGATCCTGTATTAAAACAGTTGATGCTTGAAGGTATGGATATTGCTCGTCTTAACTTTTCTCATGGAGATCATGAAGAACAATTAGTTAGAATTCAGAGAATTAAAAGAATTAGAGAGGAAGTTGGACTTCCAATTGCTATTTTATTAGACACAAAAGGACCTGAGATTCGTACAGGACTTTTAAAGGGAGATAAGATTGAATTAGAAGAAGGTCAAAAGTTTACTCTTACAACAAGAGAACTTGAAGGAGATAATACAATTGTAAGCATTACATATGCTGAACTCCCTCAAGATGTTAAAGTTGGAAACAGTATTTTGATTGATGATGGTTTGTTAGAATTAAAGGTTGAGAATATTGACGGAACAGAAATTGAATGTAAGGTTGTCAATGGTGGTTCTTTAGGAAACCGTAAGGGAGTGAATGTACCAAACGTTGCAGTCAATCTTCCAGCGATTACAGAAAAAGATAAAGAAGATATTGAATTTGGACTTGAGAATGGAATTGACTTTATTGCAGCTTCATTTGTACGTAATGCCAAGGCAGTAGAAGAAATCAAAGAAATCATTGGTGCATATAACATGCATGTTGGTGTTATTTCTAAAATTGAGAACGTAGAAGGTGTTGAAAATATTGAGTCTATTATCGGAGCATCTGACGGAATTATGGTTGCCCGTGGAGACTTAGGAGTTGAAATTCCAGCAGAGGAAGTTCCTTTTATGCAAAAAGCCATTATTAACAAATGTAATAAGGCATTTAAGCCAGTTATTACTGCAACACAGATGTTAGATTCTATGATTCGTAATCCTCGTCCTACAAGAGCTGAGGTTACTGATGTTGCCAATGCAATTTATGATGGAACAGATGCAATCATGTTATCAGGAGAAACTGCAATGGGTAAGCATCCAATTGAAGCAGTTCGCATGATGAATCAAATTGCAGTATCAACAGAACTTCACTTAGATACAAAGGTTAGAGATTTTAGATCAATTTATGTTCACCGTGGAATTTCAGCAGCAGTTGCATATTCTGCAGTACAGACTGCACATAATATTTCAGCAAAGTGTATTTTAGCTTCTAGTATGTCAGGATTTACTGCAAGAGTCGTATCTAAATTTAAGCCGGATTCTATGATTATTGGATTATCACCAGATGAGGCCGTTGTTCGTAAGATGCAGTTATACTGGGGGGTTCGCCCATTTCTTTCTCATAAGGCTGGATCAACACGTGAACTTCTTGATGAAGCAACAGAGATTGTATTAGAAGCTAATTTAGCAAACAACGGAGATGTAATTGTTTTAACTGGAGGAGGTCCTGCAGACCACCGTGGTAAAGGAGTTACAAATATGCTTAAAGTTGAGACAATTGGAGAATAAGATCGTTATTTGTAAGATAGATGAGAAGGAAAAGGGATGTGAAAGCATCCCTTTTTATGCTATAATCTAGTAGGAGTTCTATGAGGCTTAGTGAGGTATGATATGAAGGTTGATGACTGTGTATACATAACAGAATTGATAAAACCCTGTAAGGACAGAGTGATACGCCGCATTTGTCAAGGGAAGGCGATTCCTAAGATATATTGTATTGTGAATCCTATTGGTAAGGTTGGATTATTTGAGATATATTCATATACAGAGCTAAGAGGAGAATACTACAAGGATAAGAACGTCACAATTGTTGGTATTGCTTCGTCGGAACAAGATGCGAAGATTCTCCTTTGCAGGATAATTTCTGATATGTATGAAAGTGGACAATTAAAGATAAAAGAAACATCATTTATGAAGGAGTGATATATTGGGCATTATATTTTTAATCTTAAAAGTGATTGGCTGTATTTTGCTTTTTCTTATATTTTTGATTCTTTTGATTTTATTTGCACCTGTTACTTATCGTGCAAAAGGGAAGTGGCTTCAAGAAGAGAAAATGGCGGCAGGAACTGTTTCCTGGGCATGTTTTATTATAAGAGCAAAAGTATCCTATGTTAAGGACAACCTTGATTTTATGATTCGTATTTTTGGAATTCCTGTTTATGCATCAGACGAGAATCGCTGGTCTATCCTAGGAAGGAAGAAAAAGCCGAAGAAAGTAAAAGTAAAGAAGTCGAAGAAAGATAAAAAGAAAAAGGTCAGTCAAAAGTCAGTGGTAAAAGAAGAAAAGAAAGATTCTCAGGATGTGCTGGATTTAGAGATTTCTGAGGAGGAATATAAAAAGCCAGTAACTCCTCTTGCAGATTATAAAAGAAAGCAGGAGAAGGAAGACGCTGAGGGTCTAAAGAACAGCCGATGGAAAAAGATAGTGGATGGTGTTCAAAGGTGTTATAATAAGATAAAGTCTATTTGTAGGAAAGTTTCCATGGTGAAAAACAAAGTAATTTCCATTAAGGAGCTTTTTGAAGATGATGAGATTCAAGATGCACTTAGGAGGTTATGGGGATATGGAACGCATCTTCTTAAGATTACGATACCAAGCAAGTTAAAGGGATGGGTTCATTTTGGAATGAGCAATCCTGCATCTACGGGTCAGATATTAGGTGTTCTTGGAGCACTCCTTCCTCTTTATGGGGACAAGGTACAGATATCACCAGATTTTGAGGAAGAGGTATTAGAAGGAAAAGGAGAGTTGGTAGGAAGGATTTTCTTAATACAATATGTGATACTAGCTGTTAAGATTTATTTAGATAAAGATTTATTTGAACAAAAAGATCGTGTTATGGATACCATAGGAGGTTGATGATGAAAGAAAAATTTAACGAAACCGTAGGTTCATTATTTGATGGAATGGAAGGATTTCTTACATCGAAGACGGTTGTTGGAGAACCAATTCAAATTAAAGATACTATTATTTTACCATTGGTTGATGTCACTTTTGGAATGGGAGCAGGAACTTTAGACGCGGACAAGAAGAATAAAAGTGGTGGTGGTATTGGCGGAAAGTTAACACCAAGTGCTGTTTTAGTCATTCGAAATGGAAGTACAAAACTTGTTAATGTTAAGAATCAAGAGACGATTACCAAGCTTCTAGATATGGTTCCAGATGTGATTGATAAATTTACCAAGAAGGACGAGACATTAGAAGATATTGTAGATGATTTAGAAAAAGAAGAATAGGAAGAGGAGATGAGACTGTGTGTTTCATCTCCTCTTTATGCACATAATGGAATCTATTGCATATGCATAGAATAGAAGAGTAAAAGAGTGAATTATGATTCGTGTATGTGCAATTGCAATCTTCTTTTTTGGCGTTGGTATCTTTGCCAGCTTTTTTATTACAAGAGATATAACAAAAATATTTATTTTTATTGGATGTATTCTGGTTTCTTATGGAATGTTTTTTCGATGTAAATAAAAAAGGTTAGAATACATGATGTATTCTAACCTTTGTGGTTTCTTATATTCATCTTAGAAAGATTATGCTCTCTCTACTTTACCAGATTTAAGACAAGAAGTACAAACGTACATTTTTTTAGCTGCACCGTTTACCTTCACTCTGACAGATTTAATATTTGATTTCCACATTTTGTTTGATCTTCTATGTGAATGACTGACTGCATTTCCAAAATGAGCGCCTTTGCCACAAATAGCACACTTTGCCATGTTAGCACCTCCTTATTTCGTTCTTATCACGCTTATGCGCCGACAACTATTTCATTCTATCAGATTGTTTTCTAAAAATCAAGCATAATTTCTCTTTTCTTTTTAATCGTTTAATTGTATAATGGAGGCAGCGAAAATTACGTTTGGAGGTAAGAACGATGAAAGGACATGTGAATACAAAGAATGGAGAGATATCCATTGAGAATCAAGTAATTGCTAAGTATGCTGGTATTTGTGCACTTGGGTGTTTTGGTATCGTAGGCATGGCGATGGTAAACATGAAAGACGGAATCGTAAAATTACTTACAAGAGACAACATTAGAAAAGGGGTATTTGTAACAATTAATAACAATAAAATTGATATTGATTTTCATATTGTTGTTGCATACGGGGTTTCCATTGCAGCTGTTTCTGATAACCTTATGTCTTCTGTGAAGTATAGAGTAGAGGAATTTACTAGCTTAGAAGTAGAACGAATTAACATTTATGTTGAGGGTGTTAAAGATATAGGATAATGGAGGCAGAGAAATGAATCAGATAGACGCGTCTTTTGTACAAAAGATGTTCATTGGCGGAGCAAAAAGACTAGAAGCCAATAAGGAATATATTAATGAATTAAATGTTTTTCCGGTACCCGATGGGGATACGGGAACTAATATGACCATGACAATTATGGCCGCTGCAAAAGAAGTGAATTCAGTAGAAAATCCTACTATGAAATTACTTGCCAAAGCAATTTCTGGGGGTTCTCTTCGTGGGGCAAGAGGAAATTCAGGGGTTATTTTATCTCAATTATTTCGTGGGTTTACGAAAAGTATTAAAGATTTAGATGTTTTAACAACGAGGGATGTTGCCCTTGGCTTTAGGAAAGCGGTGGATACTGCGTATAAAGCAGTAATGAAACCAAAAGAAGGAACCATTCTTACAGTTGCCAGAGTTACAGCAGAACAGGCAGTAAAGATTTCAAAGCAGACATCTGATTTTGAGGAGTTTGCAACAGCAGTTATGGATGCTGCCAAGGATATATTGAATCAGACGCCAGAGATGCTTCCAGTATTAAAGGAAGCAGGAGTTGTGGATTCTGGAGGACAGGGATTAGTAGAAGTTCTTCAGGGAGCTGTAGATGTATTGATGGGAAAGGAAGTTGACTTAACCACAATACCAAAAGCAGTGAAAAAAGTATCCAATGGAGAAACAAGTGAGTCTGCAGATATTAAATTTGGCTATTGTACAGAATTTATTGTTATGGTAGAAGGTGAATTTCATTCAAAGGATGAGATTGAATTCAAAGAATTTTTGACTTCCATGGGAGATTCCATTGTGGTTGTGGCAGATGATGATATTGTTAAAGTTCATGTTCATACCAATCATCCAGGAAAGGCAATTGAAAAGGGGTTAACCTATGGTTCTTTAACAAGTATGAAGATTGATAATATGAGAGAAGAACATGAAGAGCGTTTACAGTTGAATGAAGCGAAGGCAAAACCAGCAAAGGATATGGGTTTTGTTGCAGTATCTATTGGAGAAGGCTTGAATGATATTTTCCGCGATTTGGGCGTTGACTACTTGATTGAAGGTGGACAAACTATGAATCCAAGTACAGAAGATATGCTCAATGCCATAGAACAGGTGAATGCAAAGACAGTTTTTATTTTGCCAAATAATAAGAACATAATATTAGCTGCTACTCAGGCAAAGGAATTAGTAGAAGACAAAGAGATTATCATTATTCCAACGACTACAGTTCCACAGGGGATTTCAGCACTTGTTATGTTTGAGGCTACAGAAGATGCCAAAAGTAATGAAGAAACAATGAATGAAATGGTACAAGGTGTGAAAACAGGAGAAGTCACATACGCAGTGAGAAATACTTCAATTAATGGAAAAGAAATCAAAATTGATGATATTATGGGAATTGACGATAATGGAATTCAAGAAGTTGGACAGGATGTCCAGATGGTTACATTAGAACTTGTTGCAGACATGGCAGATGAAGATAGTGAGCTCATTTGTGTTTATTATGGACAAGATACATCGGAAGAAGATGCTAATAAATTAATGGAAAGAATTGAAGAGATATATCCAGATTGCGATGTTCAGCTTGAATATGGAGGACAGCCGATTTACTACTATTTAATTTCGGTAGAATAAGAAGTTTAAAGGAGCATCTAAGATGCTCTTTTTCTTTTTTTGAATAGGAGAACGCCATGGATGGGAATACCAATATAATAGAATTAAAAGGAATTGGGGAAAAGACTGCAAGTGCATTTTATCGGATGGGTATCAGAGATGTAGATTCCTTGATCACAATGTATCCGAGATATTATTTGACCTATGAGGATCCTGTTTTGCTGGAGGAATTAGAAGCAGGACAAAGAGCGGCTGTGTGTGTTCGCATAGCCTCAGAGGTAAATGTAAGATATATCAGAGGGTTAAAAATTATAAGCTGCTCTGGACGAGATGCTTCTGGAGTGATGACATTTACATGGTTTAATATGCCATATTTAAAAAAACAAATTCACAGAGGGGAAGATTATATTTTTGTGGGATGTCCAATTTACAAAAACGGAAGAATGGTAATGGAACATCCTGAGATTTTTACGTTGGATCATTATAAAATACAGCAGCAAACATTACAGCCAATATATCCTCTTACAAAGGGATTGAGTAATAAGACTGTGAGTAAGGCTGTGAAGCAGGCAGAGTCATACATCCACAACATCCCGGAATATCTTCCTGATGTTTTATTGGAGAAGTTTTCTCCTATGGAATACAAAAATGCAATTTGGAGCGTTCATTTTCCTAAATCTAAAGAAGAGCTGATTCGTGCAAAAAAAAGACTTATTTTTGACGAATTTTTCATTTTTATTGCAGCTATGCGTAGAGTCGAAAGTGAGATGAAGGGGGCTAAGAATGAGTATGTGATTCCAATGTGCAAAGAGGCAGATGAACTCATAGAATCTTTGCCTTATGAATTGACCAATGCACAAAAGAGATCTCTGAAAGAAATGCAGGAAGATGTGCAAAAAGAGACAGTTATGAATCGTCTCATACAAGGAGATGTTGGTTCAGGAAAGACAATTCTTGCTGTAGTGCTATTACTCATGTGTGCAAAAGCAGGATATCAAGGTGTAATGATGGCACCAACAGAAGTATTAGCAAATCAACATTATGAGACATTCCAAACCCTGCTGTCACCATATCATGTAAAGATTGCACTGCTTACTGGTTCACTAAAAGCCAAAGAAAAGAGAGCCATTCAAGAAGGAATTAAGAATCATGAGTATGATATTGTACTAGGAACACATGCAGTTATACAAGATACGGTTTCTTATCATCAGCTTGCTCTTGTAATTACAGATGAACAGCATAGATTTGGAGTGAAACAAAGGGAAACCTTGTCTGGAAAAGGAAAGCAGCCTCATGTTGCTGTTATGAGTGCTACACCAATTCCAAGAACTTTGGCAATTATTATGTATGGAGATTTAGATGTTTCGTTAATGGACGAAATTCCAGCGGAAAGATTACCGATTAAAAACTGTGTGGTAAATACCAGTTATCGGCCGACAGCATATCGTTTTATGCAGCAGCAGATTAATGAAGGAAGACAAGTTTATATCATTTGTCCTATGGTGGAAGAAAGTGAAAATATGGAAGGCGAGAATGTAATTCAGTATGCCAAACAGTTAAAAACAAGCTTTTCTCCATCGGTATCCATTGCTCATCTTCATGGTAAAATGAAAGCAGATGAAAAACAGAAAATTATGAATGATTTTGCGGATAAGAAAATTGACATTTTGGTTTCTACCACAGTGAT
This sequence comes from Anaerostipes sp., assembly GCA_028704435.1. Taxonomy (GTDB): domain Bacteria; phylum Bacillota; class Clostridia; order Lachnospirales; family Lachnospiraceae; genus Anaerostipes. The sequence continues at coordinate 72,026 of JAQWFL010000014.1, forward strand.
TGAAGTTGGAGTAAATGTTCCAAACGCAACAGTTATGATGGTGGAAAACTCAGAGCGATTTGGACTTGCCCAGCTACACCAATTGCGTGGACGAGTCGGACGTGGAGAATACCAGTCTTACTGTATTTTCATGACAGGAAGTAAGAAAAAGGAAACAATGGATCGTTTGGAAGTGTTAAATCGTTCCAATGATGGATTTAAAATTGCAAATGAAGATTTGAAAATGCGAGGTCCTGGAGATTTCTTTGGGGTACGTCAAAGTGGAACTATGGATTTTGTGCTGGCAGATATTTATACCAATGCCGATGTATTAAAAGATGCCAATGATGCAATTGCCATTTTGGAGGAGGAAGAGTTTGATTTCTCCACGTTAAAAAACCGTAGATTAGAAAAACAAATTGAATTGGCTAATCAGATTTAGGAGGTTGTTATGATTCGAGTACATGTAAGATTCATAGGTAGAGTGCAAGGAGTTGGTTTTCGCTTTTTTGCTCAAATGAATGCAGAAAGATATCATGTGACAGGATGGGTAAAAAATATGCCGGATGGTTCTGTTGTTGCAGAAGCCCAGGGAACAAAACTCCAAGTAGATAATTTTATTTCCTCTATGGAAGCAGGACATCGCTTTATTCTTGTAGAAAGAGTAGAACGAGAAGAAGTAAATTTACATGAAAAGGAACGAGATTTTCGAGTTGTATATTAAAAATGAAAATTTTTCTAGTGTATCTTTTTTGGAAGCGTGCATACTATGAACGTAACAAAAAATCACAAAAGAAATGGAGGTTTTCATCATGGAAGGAAGACGTTCAGGATCAAACAGAGTTGAAGTTCCAGAAGCAAGAGGAGCATTAGACCAGTTTAAATTTGAGGTCGCCAATGAAATTGGAGTCGATCTAAAAGAAGGATACAATGGACACTTAACAACAGCGCAGGCTGGATCTGTAGGTGGAGAAATGGTCCGTAAAATGATTCGAAGACAAGAAGAAGAAATGTCTCGATAAATTAAAAGAAGAACCGCGCATTTTATATCGCGGTTCTTTTTTTAGTTGACAAATATTCTGTATATAATAAAATAAGAGAATAGAAAAAACAAAGGAAGACAAATATGCGAGTAATAGCAGGAAGTGCAAGAAGTTTACGATTAAAGACAATCGAAGGAATGGACACAAGACCAACCCAGGATCGAATTAAAGAGACCTTGTTTAATATGATTCAACACAATATTGCTGGGTGTCGTTTTCTGGATTTGTTTAGCGGCAGCGGAGGGATTGGAATTGAAGCCTTAAGTAGGGGTGCAAAGGAAGTCGTTTTTATCGAGAATGCAAGAAGTCCAATTTCATGTATTCGAGAGAACTTAGCCCATACAAAACTACAGGATGATGCAAAAGTATATCAGACAGATGTTGTCTCTGGCATTCATAAGTTAGAATCTCAGGGGAGTTGTTTTGATTATATATTTATGGATCCACCATATAGAAAAGGATTTGAAGAACTTGTATTAAGGGAGTTAGATGATTCAAGCTTATGTGGTGACAATACAGTTGTAATCGTGGAGTCTAGTCTGGATACTGAGATTACAGATGAGGACTTAAGTTGTCTGAAGATTTTACGAGTAAAAGAATATAAAACGAATAAACATACATTTTTACAAAAGCGATAGGAGGATAAGATGAGTATCGCAGTTTACCCTGGAAGTTTTGATCCAGTAACCTATGGACATATAGATATTATACAAAGATCAGCGAAAGTATTTGATAAACTAATCATAGGAGTATTAATTAATGGAGCAAAGAAGACATTGTTTACTCCAGAAGAGAGAATTGAGATGATAGAGAAAGTAACTGGTCATTTAGATAATGTGGAAGTTACATTTTCAGACAAATTATTAGTTGATTTTGCCAGAGATCATCATGCGGATATTACAGTTCGAGGTTTGAGGGCAGTGACTGATTTTGAATATGAATTGCAGATTGCACAGATCAATAACAAATTGGACTCGGAACTAGATACAATGTTTTTTACAACAAGTACTGAATATGCATATGTAAGTTCAACAATTGTAAAGGAGATTGCAGCTTACAACGGAGATGTAAGCCAGCTTGTTCCACCATACGTAGTAGAGAAACTAAAGGAAAAATATAACGGAGGACGATATGAGTGAAAAGTATTTATTTGAGATGTTAGATGACATAGACAACATGATTAATGATGCAAAGCCGACTAGATTTAATCCTGGAAAGGTAATAATTGAGCAGGAATTTATGCTCACTGTAATTGAAGAACTTAGAAAGCAGATTCCAAGTGAGGTGGAACGCAGCCATAAAGTTATGGCATCAAGAGATCAAATTATTAATGATGCACAGGCAGAAGCAGATCGTATTATGAATCAGGCAACTTTAGAGGCTCAAAGAATGATTGATGAGCATGAAATTGCTGCATTAGCCCAGATGCGTTCGGCAGATATTGAGAATAAAGCCACAGAACATGGAAGACAGATTGTTGCAGTTGCTAAGCAAGAGGCGGATCAGCTTCGTATTGGGGCACTTCAATATACAAAAGACTTAATGGAAGATGCGAGAGGTTACATTACTACAATTCGTCAGGGACAGCAACAGTTGTTTGGCCAATTAATGGATACTTTGCAAGATGATTTAAACTCAATCGAAGGAAATTATCATGAAATAAGTCAGCAGCTAGAGAGCGCAGTAAACACAGTAGAAGCTGAGGAGAGCAAAGAGTAATTTACATAAAATATACGGAATCATAGACAGTTGAGATTTTTTGCAGACGCTTTTTGTCTGGGCAATACTACAAAGTCCACCAAAAGAACTAAATGCAAGAATTGCAGCTGTTTTTTGTTTGAAGGGTATATTTAATATTTTCCAGTGTAAAAGCCCTGTTGTTATTTCGTTGCATCCGATAACGATGGAAGTTACAGATTTAAAGTAAGGAATGTTTTCTAACAAGGAAGCAGAAATTGAAAATATCATCAAATAAATTCCAATAAAAAAGATGCTTTCTAGACTGTTATTTATTATGGTAGAAAAAGAATCTTTCTTATATAATGTTTCACTTTTTTTGAAAAAAAGTTGTCTCTTTCGATTTTTCCACAAAAAGAGAAGAAGAAAAAGAAAATTTGGAAAGTATAAGGCAGTAAAATAAGTCACAATAGATATTTTGTGATTTAATATAAATGGAAGAATATAACCAATAGAAAACATAGGACTTACATTGTTACAAATAGGTAAAATGTATTGTCCTTCTTTTTTTGTAAAGGTGTGGTTCGATACAAATTCATCGACTAACTTTCCGCCTAAGGGATATCCACATAAAAGCCCAATAACTAAAGTGAAAATAAAATCACTGTGAAAAGGATGATAAGGAATCATTAATTTTGTAAGAATCATAAAAGGAAGCAAAGTTGGAACAATGGTGGTTGCCCAAAGAAGGAGTCCTTGCTTTGCACCGTGAAGACAAAGAGAGGGGAAAGAGAAGAGCAGTATAAGAAAACAAAATAAAACACACTGGATGAATCGTTCTCGCATAGAAGATTCCTTCTTTTTTATTAATATATATGAAAAAATAAAAAAGTTAGACGATAATCTGATGATTTTTTATGGTCTTATGGTATTTAGAGGCAAATAACATTTGGTAGATATTATTTGCCTGTTTTTCAATGACTAATAGTTTTTTTACTTCAGGTGTAATAGGATCCAAAGAATCATGGCAGTGTTGTACCATAGGCCATGTTTTGTGTTCTTTTATCTCTTTTATGAGAATAGAAGCGGATTTCTTAAAGCCTAGAATCTGAAAATAAAGGGGATTTTGTAGATTGCCGCAAGTATCAACATGGTTCTTTGTCATGTTTAAAGCAATGTGCAACAGACATCTAGATATACGGCTTTGAGGTAGGCTTCTTGTCTGGCATTTCTCTATAAAATCATGAATGGAATCTTCAGGACAATAACAATTGTAAAAACGATTGGAAAGGTCACTGGATACGTCAAAAAATTGACAAAGATTTCTTTCCTGCAAAAGCTTAGTATAGATGATTTCTTTGTAATTTTCCAAGGATAAAACAGGGGATTCCATTGTTCTTAAGTAAGAGGAACAGTCCTTAGGAATGGTGTGGGAAACATCGCTAAGAGGAATGTTGGATAACAGTTGTTTTCTAATTGCACTTGCAGATGCAAAATCTTTTGAAACATTGGAATCATGGTAGTTTGCATAAGCTCTTGGGACTAAATGAGGTTTGATGTTGCTGTCTGATTTTTCTAATGCAATAAGGTATTCTAGTGCAAGAATATTGTTGGGTTTTTTCATGATTTCTGTATAAGTAGTATTGTGACTTAAAGCATAAACTGCCTGGGCTCTTGCTGCAGGGTAAGAGGAGCCGTCTTTACAAATTTCTACAATAAGTTTTGAAATTTCGTCTTGCTTTTTGATATAAAAATCACAAAGTTTTTTTAGATTTAAAAGATGATTTTCTTCGCTGCCAAAGGATAAATAATCAACAATGCCCAGAGAATTTAAAAGTGCAATACTTCCCTGTGCAAAATACTGGGCACTGCTTGCTGCATACCAAAGGGGAAGCTCAATCACTAAATCAGCACCACCAAGTAAAGCTAGTTTTGTTCGTATGCTCTTTTCGTAAATAGAAGGTTCTCCTCGCTGTACATAGTTCCCACTCATAAGTGCGATGACATAATCTACACCTAGTTCTTGTCTGGTTTTTTCAATTTGATATTTATGGCCGTTGTGAAACGGATTGTATTCGCAAATAATAGCTGCAACCTTCATACAAAAACTCCTTTTAATGATTATTTTTTTATGTTTAAATGAATTATATCAAAGGAAGAAGAAAAGTAAAATGGCGAATTCTAGATTTCCTACTTGATATTGAAAATAAAACAGAGTAAAATGAATCTATTAGTGATTAGATGTACGATGAAAAGTACAAAAAAGATTATTGTATACAAAACT
>JAQWFL010000040.1 GCA_028704435.1 Anaerostipes sp.
GAAAAGATTAGCCACAGCATGACACAATGCTGTAGAAAGAAGAATGTCGGAAAGCCGTGTGAGGGAAAACCTCATGCACGGTTTGATGAGGGGAAAGAGGGCTTACGCCCTCTGACCTACTCTACCGTCGTAGAATAAGCCACATTCATCGCAGAATGCTTGGAATTGGGAATTATATCAGATAAATTATAAGCGTAATAGATAAATTACACAAAGGAAGGAGAAATATGTGGACAGTTTACGTGTGGCCGCCTAAATGGTGGTAAGGAAAGTAGTTGCAGAAAAATCATTAAAAAACTAGGAGGAAAGATATGAGATCAAGAAAAATGGGTATTAAAGGAATTACAGCAATTTTGGCAGGTGTTTTAATGTCTTTGGGAATAATGACATCTGTAAAAGCATCAAATGATAGTTATAGTTATCAATTTACATTGAGGCCACATTATGCAAATTCATATTCAAGTTCAAGATATAGACAGACAACAGATGTATCAAATAAATGGAAAGTAAATTTACAAACAAGTACTGAGGGAAAGGGAACCAAGGCTACATTCTGGTTATCAAATGAAAATCATAAGAAGGCATCAGAAACTCATACAATTGCCCAGGGAAGTGGTAGTCATTACTATAATGCCTATTCTAGCGCATCTAAGAGGGATGTTTGTTTGTCGGTAGAAAACAATAATGACTCGTCTAAATCATATAAAATCACAGGAGTTTGGGACGAGGAAACAAATTAAAAAAATGGAGATAGAAAGAAATTTCTATCTCCAAATTTAATAAAGGGAGAAATATAGAATGTTAAGATTTTCTTTTAGGAGAATTTTTGGTCATACCAAGTTAAGGATATTATTGTGTTTTTTGTTGTTTTTTCCATCATGTGAGTTGCTATTTTATATTTATCAAATATTGGTATATGGGAGTTATGTAGATATTCCGGATTATGCCTTTTTTCTTACATGTAATTCGGGTGGAATCGGGCATGTATTTCAATCGATATTTTTATGGTTTATGCCACTGTATTGTCTTGTACTGACAGCGGATGACTGTATAGAAGACCAAGAGATATATTATAAAAATATTTTGATTAGTAAAATTGGAAAAAGGAATTATATCAAAAAGCATTTAGAAAAAAGTTTTTTAAATGTTTTTTTCGTCATTGCAGGAGGGCTTTTGCTAAATTTGGTTTTATCACATATATTGTTTCGAGGTGGAATTTTTAATCCATACGGGGAAGATTTTTCCACATCATTATTTTATTTATGGGAGATTAAGCATCCGTTTTTAACCAATATTTTGTTCATTGTTATTACTTCATTTGTATGTAGTTTAATTGGTATGGTTGGAACTATAACAAGTTTAATGTTGAAACAAAAGAAAGTGATTTATGGAATTACAATGTTGTTTTGGGTAGTTCCGTTTCTGCAAGAAAAATCTCTGATGTTGCTTTTTCAGCCTCATTCAGAGTATGTTTTGGATACGTTGATTCCTATTGCACTAAAGACATGTATTCCATACATTATATATATAATATTTGGATATTTTAAGGAGGTATATTTTGCAAAGAAGGCTTGTTAAAGCATTGTTTTGTACAGGAGTTCTTTTTGTAATCAATGCACTATCATCATATATGCCACTGATTAATAATTTATATAATAAGGGTTTTATAAAAGAGGTGCAATTAAATGAGAACTTTATTACAGGAGATTATCATTCGATTATGTCTTATGGAGTTGTTGGTATATTTATTTACATTTTTTTTATTACATATGTACAAGAAGTTGATAAGAATTATGAAATGGTTCGTTATAAAAATAGAAAGCAATACACTAGTAATTCCATGAAACGTGCCATAATAGCAACTACATTATTTGCTCTCATATATCAAATTGTGGGAATCGTCTGTGTGGTTATTTGGGGAAATGTAAGCATATTGCTACAGCACAAATGGATTCAAGGAATTATGGTTCAAATGCTAGCTACTATTCTTTATTACATGTGGATTTATATGATTTACATAGTATTCTGTTCGGTATTAACAAAAGGATTTTCAAAAATTATTATAGTTGGTATAAGTATGGCTAGCTATTCCATTATGAGCATTTTCTTTCAGAACCAATGGTTTTTTATGAAAGATATAGATTTAATTCGAGGAATTTGTACAGAAGAAACTTCATATTTGAATTCCTTTATAGCAATCTTTCGTTTGAGTATGGTGAATTTAGTCTTTGCCAATATTGTTTACAAAATAAAAGAAAAGGAAGATATCTATGAAAAAAAATAGTCAATGGAATATACTGTTTCTTATTTTATCCATGGTATTTCAAAGCTACTTCTTTTATCTAAGAGGTATGGGATATGCATTTGTTTACGCGATTGGAGTGAATGTAGAGAAGAATCAAGGCGGGTTTCCTTATATGGAAATGTGCTTTATGTGTCTTCCGATTTTTTTTATACTGTTGTTGTTTAGTGAGTATTATACATTTTATATGGAAAATTATGGACGGGTTCTGGTTATTAGGAACTGCAAGAGATGGAAAATATGCATGAAGATGTATCAGCATATTGTAATAAAATTACTAATAATCGTAGGAACACAGTGGCTCATAAATTTCATCTTTTTCAGAAAAATTTTCATGGGAAATATTGAAATTGTGACAAAAGGATCAATCTTATATTTCTTTTTGTTATTGTTACTTGCTTTGATTCAAATTTTATTATGTACATTTGTGCAAGAAAACACAGTACAAATTATATTAAATCTGTACGTGTTTTTATCATGTATTATGATGTGGTTTTTTAGAACAGATATCACCTTGCTTTTCTTTCCAGGAAAAGCTTCATTGATGAAAGTTTATTTGAAGGAGTTTTGTGTAGGTAGTCATTTTTATGAAAAAGTTGGAATTGATTTTATGATGTTAATAGTAATAGGAGCCATTACAATAATTCGATATAAAAAGAAAGATATATATTAGGAGGAGACTAAATAATGATTCAATTAGAGAATATGACCAAAGTAATTAAGAAGCAAACAGTTTTAGATGATATCAATATTAAATTTGAAAATGGAAAAATATATGGGCTTTATGGACCAAATGGTTCTGGGAAAACTATGATTTTAAGAACTCTGGCAGGGTTAGTAATTCCCACAAAAGGAAATGTGATAGTAGATGGAAAAGTGTTACATAGAGAAATATCCTTTCCACCGAGTGTTGGGATTATTATAGAGAATATGGAATTATTACCACATTTAACAGCGTATGAGAATTTAAAAGAGTTGGCAAGGATAAAACAAGTATCAGATGAGAGTGATATCGTGAATTCATTGCAAAGAGTTGGTTTGACATCAGAGAAAAAGGTAAAGAATTATTCCCTTGGAATGAAACAAAGACTTAATGTAGCACAGGCCATATTTGAAAAACCAGAATTGATTTTATTAGATGAGCCAATGAATGCATTAGATGAGGAGGGAATTGAGAGAGTTTATAAAATTTTAAAAGAGGAAAAGAAACGAGGTGCCTGCATTATCATGGCGACACATAATAAAAGAGATTTTGATGAAATATGTGATGAAACAATCAAGGTGAATAATGGAAGGTTGGAGGATGTCAAATGAGCAAAGGGAAAAACTCTAATTTTTTTATGATTTTAATAGGATGTATAATTATATTATGCGTAAGTGCTGTAGTATTTAATGTACAGCTGAAAAAGGATCATGATGATTTATTTCAAAATGATGATGGAATTGAAGAAGGAATGGGAAAGCTTCGTCTTTCAAAAGATAAGAAATATAAATATCGCGAAAATCTTAAAGATCATACCATTAAACTCATATATTGTGAGTCCAATGAAGAGAAGATAAAGATTCCTCGATTTATAGATGGATATAAAGTCACAGCAATTGGGGAAGCTTCGTTCAGCTATATGGAAAAGGTAAAGATGATTATTTTACCTAATACAATTGAAAATATTGAAATGTATGCGTTTAGTGATACTCCGAAATTAAAATATATAAAATTTTTAAATGATGTAACAACAATTGATTCAAAAGCATTTGATGGATACAAAGGAGATATTATTGCAGACAAGAATTGGAATGTATATCAAAAATTTCATTAAAAAGTTTCGTTTTTTTTCTTGACAAAATCCATAAAATACAATAAACTAATAATAGTAACAATTATCATTATGAAAGGAGGCCCATATGCAGCCGGTAATAAAAAGAAGTAAACAAAGAGATGCCATTATAGCGTTTTTGATGACTCGCAAGGACCACCCTACAGCAGATACTATTTATATGAATATCAAGAAAGAGTTTCCTAATGTAAGCTTAGGTACTATATATAGGAATTTAGCTTTATTATCAGACAGAGGAGATATTCTAAAGTTAAGTTATGATGGAGCAGATCGTTATGACGCCTGTGTGGATCAACATTATCACTTTATATGTAAAGAGTGCGGTGAGGTTACAGATTTGGAGATGGAACCTATTGATCATATCAATACCATTGCCAGCGCCAGCTTTAAAGGAAGAATAGATGAGAATGTCACATATTTCAGAGGAGTTTGCGAAAAATGTTTAAAAAAAGGTGTTGACAAAGCAGAATAACGATGATAAGATGTAAACACAATAACAGTAACAGTTACTGTTATTGAAATTATAAAAAGTAAACAATAATAAAACAATAAACATTAAAAAAGGAGATTTAATTATGAAGAAATTTGTATGTTCAGTATGCGGATATGTACACGAGGGAGATCAAGCACCAGAGAAATGTCCTACATGTGGAGTTGGACCAGAAAAGTTCACAGAGATGACAGGAGATAGAGAATGGGCTGCAGAGCACGTAGTTGGTGTTGCTCAAGGAGTAAGCGAAGATATTTTAGCTGACCTTCGTGCAAACTTTGAAGGAGAATGTTCAGAAGTAGGAATGTACCTAGCTATGAGCCGTGTTGCACATAGAGAAGGATATCCTGAAATTGGTCTTTACTGGGAAAAAGCTGCTTTAGAAGAAGCAGAGCATGCTGCTAAATTTGCTGAATTACTTGGAGAAGTAGTAACAGACAGCACAAAGAAGAACCTTGAAATGAGAGTAGAAGCAGAATGTGGAGCTACAGCAGGTAAATTTGATCTTGCAAAGAGAGCAAAAGCTGCTAACCTAGATGCAATCCATGATACAGTTCATGAGATGGCAAGAGACGAAGCACGTCACGGAAAAGCATTCGAAGGATTACTAAATAGATACTTTGGTTAAGCTACAAGCCATGCACTGAAATGAAAAAGCAAACCAGCAAGTTTACTTGCAAGGGTTTGCTTTTTTTAATTTCAGTATAAGGCGACAGCCGTGCAACGAGAATCCGAAGGAGGCGAGGTGTAGCATGGCTTGAGAGGCACAAACGACTATTTCAGTATAAGGCGACAGCCGTGCAACGAGAATCCGAAGGAGGCGAGGTGTAGCATGGCTTGAGAGGCACAAACGACTATTTCAGTATAAGGCGACAGCCGTGCAACGAGAATCCGAAGGAGGCGAGGTGTAGCATGGCTTGAGAGGCACAAACGACTATTTCAGTATAAGGCGACAGCCGTGCAACGAGAATCCGAAGGAGACGAGGTGGAGCTTACTTGCAAGGGTTTGCTTTTTTCTTTTTAATTCGTTTATAATTAGAATAATAAATGAAGAGAGAAGGGAGTGCGTTATGAAGGATAAAAAGTTTGACGGTATCATTTTTGATGTGGATGGAACTTTATGGGATGTAAGAGATGAAATCGCCATGGCATCTTCTAAGGAAGCGTGCAGACAGGGGTATACAGATATTGAATTTACCTTAGAGAAAGTAACACCTGTTTTTGGTATGACATTAAATGAAGCAGCAGATGTTTTAATGCCTCATATTCCCCCTGAGATTCGATATGGTCTTATGGAGGATTGTGGAAGCCATCAGGTAGAATATGTTGCAGAGCAGACAGGGGATAAGGCATTTAAAGGAATGAGAGGGACTTTGGAAGTTCTTTCAAAAAAGTATCCTTTGTTTATTGTGAGTAATTGTGCAGCAGGATATATTGATATATTTATGAGACGATGTGGAGTCAGTGAATTCATTACGGACTGGGAGGAACTTGGTAGGACAGGGGCCTCAAAAGGAGAGAATATTAAAGATGTAGTACATAGAAATCATTTGACTTCTCCAGTGTATATTGGAGATACGGCAGGTGATCAAAAAGCTGCAACAGAAGCGGGTGTTGATTTTATTTTTGCGGAATATGGATTTGGAACCATAGATGATTGTAAATACGCAATTAGTGACATAAGGGAACTACAAAATCTTTAGGGAATTCGCCTTGAATTACTTGTTTTTTTCTTGCAATATAACTGTGAACTTAGTATAATGAGAATGTAAAAATTGCTTAATTTTCTTGACAAGTATGTATACTAACGTATATACTTTGATAATCAAACTATTGTGAGTATGAAGGAGATTTAATTATGTTAGAAAAGATGAAAGAAATCATTGCAGAGCAACTTAGTGTAACACAAGAAGAGGTTCAACTAGAAACATCTTTTAAAGATGACCTAGGAGCTGACTCATTAGATTTATTTGAATTAGTTATGGCTTTAGAAGAAGAATATGACGTTGAAATTCCATCTGATGATCTTACAGAACTTAATACAGTAGAGGATGTTATCAACTACTTAAAGAATAAAGGTGTAGAAGACTAGAAGATTTAATTGACTTATAACCATGCGTTATAAGTCAATTTTTTGAAGTGGATATTTTGAATTTCAAACTAATTATAGAGGTGAATTATGGGTAAAGTAGTTTTTATGTTTCCGGGACAGGGCGCTCAATACGTAGGGATGGCAAAGGATTTCTACGATACATTTGATCATAGTAAGGAAGTTTTTGACACAGCCGATAAAGTATTAGATATTGACGTAAAGGCTCTTTGCTTTGAAGAGAATGAAGATATTAATATAACAGAATATACGCAGGCAGCCATGGTAACAGCAAGTGTTGCTATTTTAAGAGAGATTGAGGCAAGAGGTGTGAAGCCAGATATGACAGCAGGACTTAGTCTTGGGGAGTATTGTGCGTTGGTTGCAAGTGAAGTGATGAGTTTTGAAGATGCAGTGAAGACAGTTCGCCAGAGGGGAATTCTAATGCAGGATACAGTTCCAGCAGGGCAAGGAGCTATGGCTGCGGTATTAGGAATGAAGAAGGAACCGATAGAAGAAGTTCTTTCTAATATAGAAGGGGTTGTTTCCATTGCCAATTACAATTGTCCAGGACAGATTGTTATTTCGGGAGAAACAAAAGCAGTTGAAGAAGCAAGTGATGCATTAAAGGAAGCTGGAGCAAGAAGAGTATTACCATTAAAGGTAAGCGGGCCATTCCATTCTGGAATGTTACAGCCAGCAGGAGAAAAGTTATTAGAAGTATTAGCTGATGTTGATGTGAAGGATCCAAAGGTTCCTTATGTATCAAACACAACAGCACAGATGGTAACATCAAAAGATCAAGTAAAAGAATTACTAGGAAGACAGGTTTATTCTTCTGTATGCTGGGAACAATCTATAGAGATGATGATTGAACAAGGTGCAGATACATTCATTGAGATTGGACCAGGAAGAACACTGTCAGGATTTATGAAAAAAATCAACCGTAACGTTACGGTAGTTAATATAGAAAAAGTAGAAGATTTAGAGAAATTAAAGGAGATCCCATCATGTTAAGTGGAAAAATTGCAATTGTGACTGGAGCCAGTCGTGGAATTGGAAGAGATGTAGCCTTGACTTTAGCTGGATATGGAGCAACTGTAATCGTGAATTACTGTGGGTCCAAGGAAAAAGCAGAGCAGGTTGTAGCAGATATTGAAGCAGCAGGTGGAAGGGCAAAAGCTTATCAAGGTGATGTGTCAAAGTTTGATACAGCAAAAGATATGATGACTTCTGTGAAGAAGGAATTTGGTTCTATTGATATCTTAGTAAATAATGCAGGGATTACAAAAGATAACCTTGTATTAAAGATGAGCGAAGAAGAATTTGACCAAGTGATTGAAGTAAATTTAAAAGGAACCTTTAACTGTATGAAGCATGTGTCAAGAATTATGTTAAAGCAAAGAGCTGGACATATTATTAATATGTCATCTGTTTCAGGGGTTATGGGTAATCCAGGACAGATTAATTATTGTGCTTCTAAGGCTGGAATTATTGGAATGACAAAGTCTTTGGCAAGAGAGTTAGGTTCAAGAGGAATTACAGTGAATGCAGTAGCTCCAGGATATATCCAAACTGAGATGACAGAAGTGTTGTCAGAGGATGTAAAAGAAAGCATTTTAAATACGGTTCCATTAAAGAGAATGGGAACAACAAAAGATATCGCAGAAACAGTTGCATTTTTAGCATCTGACAAAGCATCGTATATTACAGGCCAGACAATTAGTGTTGATGGCGGAATGGGAATGTAAAGGAGAAGACTCATGAAAAATATGAAACGAGTTGTTGTAACTGGAATGGGTGCAATTACTCCAATTGGAAATAGTGTAGAAGATTTTTGGAAAGGCGTAAAAGAAGAGAAAGTTGGATTTGCTCCTATTTCTTATTTTGACGCAACAGACTATAAGACAAGTTTAGCAGCAGAAGTAAAAGACTTTGTAGCAAAAGATTATATGGATCCAAGAACTGCTAGAAGAATGGCATTGTTTTCTCAATATGCAGTAGCGGCAGCTGGAGAAGCAATCAAAGATTCAGGATTAGATTTGGAAAAGGAAGATACAGCACGTATTGGTATTTCTGTAGGTTCTGGAATTGGAAGCCTTCAAGTGGTAGAAAGTACCAATGAGACAATTAATACAAAGGGACCCAAAAGAGTAAAACCTATGGTAGTGCCAATGATGATTTCTAATATGGCCGCAGGGAATGTTTCTCTTTATTATGGGCTTAGAGGAAAGAGTATCAATGTTGTAACAGCATGTGCAACAGGAACTCAATCAATCGGAGAAGCGTATCGTTCTCTTCAATGTGGAGAAGCGGATGTGATGGTAGCTGGAGGAACAGAAGCAGCGATTACACCAGTTGCCGTTGGTGGATTTGCGGCATTAACTGCACTTAGCAAATCAGAAGATCCAAAGAGAGCTTCTATTCCATTTGATAAAGAAAGAGATGGATTTATCATTGGAGAAGGTGCTGGAGTTGTTGTCCTTGAGACATTAGAACATGCACAGGCTCGTGGGGCCAAGGTTTTAGCTGAGATTGTTGGATATGGTGCAACAAGCGATGCATTCCATATTACTTCTCCTGCAGAAGATGGAGAAGGTGCAGCAAGAGCCATGGAATTTGCTATGAATGAAGCTGAAATTAAGCCAGAAGAAGTAGATTATATCAATGCTCATGGAACAAGTACACATGCAAATGATGCATTTGAGACCATGGCGATTAAAAAGGCATTTAAAGATGCGGCAAATGATGTAAAAATCAGTTCTACAAAATCTATGATTGGTCATGGATTAGGAGCTGCAGGAGCGATTGAATTTATTACGTGTGTTAAGACAATTGAGGAAGATTATATTCACCCAAATGTTGGGTTAAAGGTGAGAGACGAAGAATGTAATTTAAACTGTATTACAGAAGCAGTAGAAGGTAGTGATGTAAATTATGTTCTAAGCAATTCTCTAGGATTTGGTGGACACAATGCAACATTACTAGTAAAGAAGTTTGAAGGATAGGAGCGGCTATGAATTTAGAAGAAATGAAAAAGTTAATTCAAATGGTATCTGAATCTGGAGTGGATCGTTTTGAATATAAAGATGATAAAATTTCTGTTAAAATCGGAAAAAATGAAACTAAGATCATTAGTGGAGCGGTATCGGCAGCACCAACATTGCAGGCAGCACCTCAAAGTGCAGATGTAGAAGCAAAGGAACCTGAATTAGAAGGAACTCCGGTTGTAGCACCTCTTGTTGGAACATTTTACGAATCACCATCAGAAGGGGCAGATCCTTTTGTAAAAGTAGGGGATAAAGTAGAAGCTGGACAGGTAATCGGAATTGTGGAAGCTATGAAATTAATGAATGAAGTAGAGTCTGAAGTCAGTGGAACTGTTGTGGCAGTGGTAGCAAAAAATGGAGAGATGGTTGAATATGGTCAACCTCTAATCCTTGTAAAGTAAGAGAGGTTGTTATGTTAGATATTAAGGAAATTATGAATATCATTCCTCATAGAAGTCCATTTTTATTAATTGACCGAATTGAAGAGATGGAAGTTGGAAAAAGAGCTGTAGGTAAGAAATGTGTTAGTTACAATGAACCATTTTTTGCAGGACATTTTCCTACAGAGCCAGTTATGCCTGGAGTTTTAATTATTGAAGCCATGGCTCAAGTTGGGGCAGTCTGTTGTCTTTCGGATGAAAAATACAAAGGAAAAATAGCATTCTTTGGTGGAATTAATAAAGCAAAATTCCGTCAAAAAGTGGTTCCTGGAGATGTATTAAATATCGAAGTAGAGATGATTAAGGTAAAAGGACCTGTTGGAATCGGAAAAGGAACGGCAACCGTAGATGGGAAAGTAGTCGCATCTGCAGAAATTACATTTATGATCGGATAGGGGGCAGGCATCATGTTTCACAAAATATTAATTGCCAATCGTGGAGAAATCGCAGTTCGAATTATTCGTGCATGTCGCGAGATGGATATAGTTTCTGTAGCAATTTGCTCAGAAGCAGACAAAGATGCACTTCATGCTCAATTAGCAGACGAAACGGTCTGTATTGGGCCTGCACCTTCAAAGGATAGTTATTTAGATATGAATCGTGTGCTGGGAGCTGCAATGGCAGTTGGTGCAGATGCAATTCATCCTGGATTTGGATTTCTTTCGGAAAACAGTAAGTTTGTTCGGATGTGTGAGAAGGCAAATATTACATTTATTGGACCGTCTGCGGATATTATTGATAAGATGGGAAATAAATCTGAAGCAAGAAAGACAATGATGGAAGCCGGAGTCCCAGTAGTTCCAGGTACAAAGGATGCAGTATATGATGCGGTAGTAGGAAAAACCCTTGCGGATGATATGGGATATCCTGTTATGATTAAAGCCTCTGCAGGTGGTGGTGGAAAAGGAATGAGAATTTGTTTTGAATCCAAAGATTTTGAGGCAACCTTTGAAACTGCAAAGCTAGAAGCGGAAAATGCATTTGGAGATGGGACTATGTATATTGAAAAATATGTACAGGATCCAAGGCATATTGAATTTCAAATTCTTGCAGATAAGCAGGGGCATACAATTCACTTAGGAGAGCGTGACTGTTCTATTCAAAGACGTCATCAAAAACTAGTAGAAGAATCACCATCACCAGTGATTACAGAAGAATTAAGAAAGAAGATGGGAGCAGTTGCAGTAAAGGCGGCGAAAGCGGCTGGATATTATAGTGCAGGAACCATTGAATTTTTAAAGGATAAAGAAGGTAATTTTTATTTCATTGAGATGAATACTAGAATTCAGGTAGAACATCCAGTAACGGAATGGGTAACAGGAATTGATTTGATTCGTGAACAGATTCGTATTGCCATGGGAAATGATTTAACATATTCACAAGATGAAGTTCAGGTGCGTGGTCATGCCATTGAATGTCGAATCAATGCAGAAAATACAGAACGTAATTTTATGCCTAGTCCTGGTGTAATTACATCAGTACATTTTCCAGGAGGAAAGGGTGTAAGAATTGATTCTGCAATATATGCAGGGTATGAGATTCCACCATATTATGATTCCATGATAGCAAAATTGATTGTTTATGATAAGAATCGTGAATTGGCACTTCGTAAATTAAACAATGCATTAGGTGAAGTTGTAATTCAAGGAGTAGCTACAAATGTAGACTACCAGTATGATATTATCAATCATCCTGATTTTATAGCAGGTGAATTTGATACAGGATTTATAGAAAGATTCCAAGAAGAAAGAGAAAGATAGGTGAAATAGCATGAGCTCATTAAAGGACATGTTCAAGAAAAAGACGCTGACACCACAAGAAAAAAAGCAGGTAGAACGGGTTCGTAAGGCCAAAGATACTTTGATGGAATTTCAGGTTCCAGATGGTTTGTTCCAAAAATGCACAGACTGCGGAGAACCTGTATATAATGAGGATGTAATTGAAAATTATTATGTTTGTCCACGATGTGGCAGCTATTTTCGAATTCGTCCAAGAACAAGGCTTACAATGGTTCTTGACAAGAATTCTTTTGAAGAATGGGATGTTGGGCTTAAGAGTACAGATCCATTGTCATTCCCTGGATATCTTAAGAAGATAGAACGTCAAAAAGCAGCGACTAATTTAGAAGAAGCTGTTGTGACTGGAAAAGGAAGTATCCATGGAAAGGAAACTGCCATTGCTGTTATGAGTTCTGATTTTATGATGGGAAGTATGGGTCAGGTTGTTGGAGAAAAAATAACAAGAATGGTGGAACGTGCTACAAAAGAGCGTTTGCCTGTAATTATTTTTACTTGTTCTGGCGGAGCTAGAATGCAAGAAGGAATTGTTTCCCTTATGCAAATGGAAAAGACATCAGCGGCATTAAAAAAACATGACGAAGCAGGACTTCTTTATATTTGTGTTTTGACAGATCCAACAACAGGTGGAGTGACGGCAAGTTTTGCTATGCTGGGAGATGTAATTTTGGCAGAACCAGGAGCGTTAATTGGATTTGCGGGACCAAGAGTAATTCAACAAACCATTGGACAAAAGCTTCCAGAGGGATTCCAGAGAGCGGAATTTTTATTGGAACATGGATTTGTTGATAAAATCGTAGAACGAAAGAATTTACGAAAAGTTCTTGCCACGGTTATAAGGAGTTGTGATTATGAGCGATAAACTAACAGCATGGGAAAGAGTCAAAATTTCTAGATCAGCAGGAAGACCTACAAGTCTTGATTATATTTCTGTTATTTTTGACCGTTATTTGTCTTTACATGGAGATCGGTTATTTGGAGATGACGGGGCAATTGTTGGGGGACTGGCAGTTGTGGATGGCAGAGAAGTTACGGTTATAGGACAACAAAAAGGGCGTACCACAAAGGAAAATATTAAACGTAATTTTGGAATGCCGTCGCCGGAAGGTTACAGAAAGTCTCTTCGTTTAATGAAACAAGCAGAAAAATTCCACCGTCCAATTATTTGTTTTGTAGATACACCGGGAGCGTTTTGCGGAATTGAGGCAGAAGAAGGTGGAATCGGAGAAGCCATTGCTAGGAATTTAATGGAAATGTCTAGTTTAAAAGTACCAGTTCTTTCTATTATGATTGGTGAAGGTGGAAGTGGCGGAGCCATAGCTATGGCAGTTGGAAATGAAGTGTGGAGTCTAGAGAACTCTACATATTCTATTTTATCACCAGAAGGCTTTGCTTCTATCTTGTGGAAAGATGGTTCAAAGGCAGCCGATGCAGCAGAAGTGATGAAAATCACAGCACAGGATTTAAAAGAACTGGGAATTATTGAAAAGGTAATCTCAGAACCTGAACCAGTGAATATTGATAATATATTTGAAATATCAGAAGAGATGAGGCAAATGATATGTGATTTCATTGATGATTATAAGGATAAGTTGCCCGAAGAAATTGCGCAGGAACGATATGATCGCTTCCGTAAGATGTAGAAAGGTAAAGAGAATATGAAACCATTAAAAATAGGAAATCTAGTTGCAAAAGTGCCCATTATCCAAGGGGGTATGGGAATTGGCGTTAGTTTAAGTGGATTAGCTGGAGCTGTTGCAAAAGAAGGTGGAATCGGTGTTATATCAGCGGCACAGATTGGATTTGAGGATGAGAATTTTAGAAAGAATCCAGATGAGGCTAATTATAAGGCGATTCAACATCATATTAAGAAGGCCAGGGAAATTGCACCAAATGGTATTCTTGGAATTAACATTATGGTTGTTACCAAAAATTATGCAGAACATGTAAAAGAAGCTGTAAAGAATGGAATAGATCTTATTATTTCTGGAGCAGGACTTCCAACAGAGCTGCCAGGATTGGTAAAGGGAAGTAAGACAAAGATTGCACCTATTGTATCAAGTACTAAATCAGCTCGTGTTATTTTGAAGCTTTGGGATAAACATCATCAAGTTGCTCCAGATGCAGTAATTGTAGAAGGACCAAAAGCAGGGGGACATCTTGGCTTTAAATATGACCAACTAGAAGATGAGAAAACATATTCTGGATTCGATGAAGAGGTAAAAGGAATCATTGAAAAGGTAAAAGAATATGCTGTAAAATACAAAAAAGAGATTCCTGTTATTGTGGGAGGAGGAGTTTCTTCTCATGAGGATATGGAGCATTATCTTGCACTTGGGGCTGACGGAATACAAGTTGCAACACCGTTTGTAACAACGAAAGAATGTGATGCACATGAAAACTTTAAGAATGCCTATGTAAATGCGAAAAAAGAAGATATTGTATTGGTAAAGAGTCCAGTGGGAATGCCTGGGCGAGCTGTTCGTACAAAGTTTATGGACAAAGTTGCCAAAGAAGGACGAATTGCACCAACATCATGTTTTCAGTGTATGTCAGTCTGTAATCCAAAAGAAGCAGTATATTGTATTACAGAGCGATTGATAAATGCAGTTCGCGGAGATGTAGATAATGGATTGGTATTTTGTGGAGCAGATGCTTGGAAATATAATGAAATTACTACAGTTCATGATGTGATTCAAAGTTATATTGGATAAGATAAAAGTGAATATTTATTAAATATAAAAAATATCGTAGATAAATGAAAAAATATTTATCTATGATATTTTTTTTTGCGGTTACCCTCGGAAAACAGCATTTAAACAAATGAATATAAAATAGAAAAAACTCACTTATTTTCACAAGAATAGAAGAAAAAATGATTTAATGTATACATAAAATAAGAATTAACATAATCATATGTAAATGTATACAAAGAAATTAAAGTAACTTTAACAAATGTTCAAAGAAAAGGGTTGATATTATGAAATAATTTGGTAAAATGAAAACATGATATATCAAAATGCAACTTGAGGTTTTATTTAAATTGGAGGATTTAATATGGAGTTAATATCTAATGCAGCCAATGGATTCATGAAATTGTTCCAGGCTGGTGGAAACACATTTATGGGATGGGTCACAGGAATCATTCCTATGGTGATTTGTTTGATGACCGCTGTAAACTCGGTTATCAAGATTGTAGGAGAAGAAAGAGTAGAGAATTTTGCAAAGAAGATTACTAGATTTACAATTTTACGATACACTTTACTTCCGGTTATGGCTGTTTTGTTCTTAGGAAATCCTATGTGTTATTCTTTTGGACGTTTCGTTGATGAGAAGTACAAACCGGCATATTATGATTCGTGTGTAAGTTTCTTACATCCAGTTACCGGTCTATTCCCACATGCCAATCCAGCAGAGTTATTTGTATATACAGGTATTTCAGCAGGGTTAATTAAAGCAGGATATGCTGTGGGTGGATTAGCAGTTCGATACTTTGTTGTGGGTATTATTGTTATTTTAATCCGAGGAATTGTAACAGAAAGAATTTATTCAGCGATGTGTGGAAAAGCAGAGAACTAGGGAGGAAGAAACATGTATAAATCAATCACGATCAATGCCGGTGAAGGTGGATGGGGTGGACCATTATCAGTCACTGCGACAGAAAAAAAACATATTATTTTAAGTGTAACTGGTGGTGGGATTCATCCAGTAGCTCAAAAAATCGCTGATATGGTTGGTGGAGAAGCTTTAGATGGATTTAAAACAACAGCGCCAGATGATGAGATTTTAGTAGCAGTTGTAGACTGTGGCGGAACAGCTAGATGCGGTGTTTACCCTAAAAAGGGAATCTTTACAGTGAATCTAATGCCAGTTGGACAGTCTGGACCATTAGCTAAGTTTATTCAACCTGAAATTTATGTATCAGCAGTTACAGAAAAAGAACTTGTTCCTTCAGATGGAACAACACCAGAAACACCAGTTGTAGAAACAACATCTGAGGTAAATGCTCCTAAAAGTAAGGATCAGGCAAAAGAAGAAATTAAAAAATCCAATGAAGGAAAAAAACAGGGAGTTGTTGTTAGAATTGGTAAGAAGGTAGGAGAAATCGTATCTAAGTTCTTCCAATCAGGACGAGAAACCATCGATATGATGATTAAGAACGTGCTTCCATTCATGGCTTTTACAAGTACAATTCTCGGTATTATTGAAGTAAGTGGATTGGGAAATGTAATAGCCAAAACAATTTCACCAATTTGCAGTACGCTCCCAGGAATGGTCGGTATCTCAATTGTTTGTGCATTGCCATTCTTATCACCAATTCTTGGACCAGGAGCTGTTATCGCACAGGTGGTTGGAACTTTGCTAGGAGCTCAATTTGCAACGAAAGCAATTCCAGCTCAATATGCATTACCAGCATTGTTCGCTATTGACGCTCAAGTTGGTGGGGATTTTGTACCAGTTGGACTAAGTCTTGGAGAAGCAGAACCAGAAACAATCGAAATGGGTGTTCCTGCAGTATTATTCTCACGTATTATTACAGGACCAGTTGCAGTATTAATTGCATTTGCGTTTAGTATTGGAATGTATTAATCAAAGTATATAAGTAAAAAGGAGATTATTCATGAAATATCAATCAGAGATTGTGGGATTAGGACCAGAAGCGTTATTTTTCTTAGAAGATGAAGATATGAATTTTATCATTATTTTCAATGAGGATGCACCGCCGGAATTAGCGGAATTATCCGTATTACATACCAAAGCAGACTTAAAAGAACTTCCAGAAGTGGGAGATACCATTAGAATTTGCGACAAGGAATTTAGAGTTAGTGCAGTAGGAAGTGAAGCTCCTCATACACTAAAAGAATTAGGACATTGTACACTTGATTTTAAGGGTGGGGCTGAAGCGGAACGTCCAGGATGCATTATGCTTGAAGGCGACAAAGTTACAGCTGATGATATTAAAATTGGTGGAGAAATCCAAATTTATTAATGCAAGATAGATTAGAACTTATTGACATATACAAATATAGGAGATCAAAATTATGTTAAATATGGACGAAAAACTTTTAAAAAGAGAACAAGAAGGAAAAGCCATTAAAACTGGTATCGTAGGTGCTGGACAAATGGGACGTGGTATGGTATCACAGATGGCTATGATGAATGGTATGATGCCAGCTATCGTTTCTGATATCCAAGTTGACAATGCAGTACATGCATTTGAGTATGCAGGCGTTGAAAAAGAAAACATCGCAGTAGCAAATACTTTAGAAGAAGTAAATGCAGCAATGGAAGCTGGAAAGTTTGTTGCAACTGAGAATGCTGACTTTGTATCAAAGGCAAACTTAGTTGAGTGTGCAATTGATGCAACAGGAGTACCTGATGTAGGTGCTAAGGTAGCAACAGATGCATTAAAGAACAAGAAAAACGTTGTAATGTTAAATGTAGAAACTGATGTAGTAATCGGGCCTTACTTGAAAGCATTGGCTGAAAAAGAAGGAGTTATCTATACAGGATCTGCTGGTGATGAACCAGGAGCTGTAAAAGAATTATACTGTTTCGCAAAAGCAATGGGAATGACAGTAGAAGTTATGGGAAAAGGAAAGAACAACAAACTTGACTATGACTGTAACCCAGATACTGTATTAGAAGAAGCTACAAGAAGAGTCATGTCTCCAAAGATGTTATGTGCATTTAAAGATGGAACAAAGACTATGGTAGAAATGACAGCAATGTCAAACTACACAGGATTAGTACCAGATGTGATTGGTGGACATGGTCCAGCAACAGCACCAGGAACAGAAGGAATCAAAGAATTAAATGATATCTTCAAATTAAAGAAAGATGGCGGAATTTTAAATAGCCATGGAGTTGTAGAATATGTAAACGGAGTTGCTCCTGGAGTATTTGTAACCGTATCAACACCAAACAAAGAGATTGCATACCAAATGGGTTACCACAGCATGGGACCTGGACCACTTTGGACTCTATACCGTCCATACCACTTATGTAACCTTGAAACACCACTTACCGTTGCTAAGGCAGTGATTGATGGTGAAGTTACATGTGTAGCAAAGAATGGATTAGTATCTGAGTGTATTACACGTGCTAAGGTTGATTTAAAAGCAGGACAAACAATTGATGGTATCGGTGGATACTGCACATATGGTTCAATTGCTAAGGCAGAAGAATCAGACGCTAAGGGATATGTACCTTACGGATTAGTAACAAAGGGTGCAGTGATGAAGAAAGATTGTAAGAAGGGTGACATGTTAACATTAGACATGATTGACCTTGATAAGACAACTCTTATCTACAAGCTTCGTCAAGAACAAGATGCAATGTACGGAAAACATATTTTATAATTTTAATTTAGGAGGAAAATATGAGCGGAATATCTACATTACTATTGGTTATATTTGTACTGTTTTGTGTACAGGCAATTGGTGGAGTTTTTCAAGTGAAGGATTATAGAAAAGCAATTAAAAGAGTACATCAATTAGGAAATGTTGGTGTTGGGCAAAAAAGAGGACGCTTATTTTCTGGAAACATTGTTATGATTGCCTGTAACAATGAAGGAGTTATCACAGGAGCAGAAATTATGGAGGGGTTGACCTTTTTAACCAAGTTTAAGGAAACAAATATGTTTTTGGAGATGGAGTTAAAAGGGAAAATGGTTCCAGAGTTGATGGAAGTGATAAACCGATTTGATAAAAAACAAAGAAAGAAATATAAAGGGTATGTGAGAGCTATTGAAGCACTTGATATGCGATTAAATCAAGGAATTACTCTTTAATAAAAAGACCCTCTGGGTTGAATGATCATAGTCATTCAATCCAGAGGGTTTTTGATTGGGTAAAAGCTTGTTAAATCTAATTCTTATAGGCAATTAAATTCTTTCCTGTTTTCTTATCTGTGATTAGAGTATTAATCAATCCATACTTAGCAGCAGTATAAATGCCAGGAAGTTTATCTTTGCCATAGGCGATTCCAACTACCTCTGGAATATTCTTAAAATCATCTAAGGAAAGTGCCATAAGCTGGCGGTTCCATTCGCAGTCTATGATTTTTCCTTTTTCATCAAAGTAATTGTATGCAATATCACCGATTAAAGAATTTTTAATGGAATCGTCATTAATGTCAATTCCGTTTAAATAAACCTCAGATAATTTGTGATATACAGGAGAAGTTCCAATGCCGATAATGGCTAAATCTGCTTTTTTTGCATGATCAAAAACATTTTTAACAAAATGTTGTTTTGTGAGAATTTGTTTTGCTTCCAGAGAGTCTACCACAATTGGAACGTGAAGTTGCATATAATTGCCACCACAGTTGTTTGCAATGCGTTCACAGATAACGTTAGCTTGAATTTCCCAACGTTCTTGGAATAAACCTCCGGAGGCAGGGATGAATGTAACGTGTCTATGGGGGGAGGAAGTGATATAGTTAGAAGCAATGGTGTAGTTTGTGCTTCCGGCTGTGATTACAACGCTGTCAGATTTGATGATTTTGTAAGAGAGAAATTCTCCGGCAGCCTTTGCAAAAGAATTTTTATTCTCATCACGAACTTCACTGCCAATGCAGATAACTTCTCGTAAATGAAACTTTTCTTTGATTCTAACTTCCAATTCACGGTGGGGTCTAAGATCCCCATCGTGAATCACTACTTCAATAATACCAAGTTTTTTTGCTTTTGTAAGGCACTTTGAAACTTGAGAACGACTCATGTTAAATTTGGACGCGATTCGTTCTTGGGTCCAATCATTATCGTGATATAAATGTGCAATATCAATTAAGATTTGATTATCGTTATTTGTATTCATAAGTTCCTCTTTTATTTTGTTAAATCAACATGAAATTCTTCCAATAAAACTTTTTCGGCTTCACTATTCCAGCATCCATGATGTTTTTTACAAAGTTCATCTAATTTTTTGAACATTGGGTTTGTTTTACCTAATTCTTCAAAATCATCAATTGCAGTTAGAGGCAAATCAATTTGTGTATAAATCATCTTTTTACCACCTGGAATCTGTGGAAGGTTTAAAGTTGCATCAATTGCACTTTCTAATCCACCGATGTGAGTAACCATAACGGCAGGAGTGATTTTCTTTTCTTCCATTAAACGGAGTGCTTCTAAGATATCATCAGTAACACTTCCTGTAAATCCAATATAATGAGAGTAGTTGTAATGGATATTATACATATTGATGGTTGCAGATAACTGTTTATCTACAGGTCCGGCAAAGAAGTTTAAGCAGCCATCTTTTGCAAGGACTTTATCGGCCTGTTCAATAAGTGGACGAACAGGAGCGTAAACAAATACATCATCATAACCTTTATTGTCAGTGATGGACATTAGATATTCAACAATGTCGTCATGCTCGTTAGAATTTACAAAAATAAGTTCTGTGCCAGACTGTATCTTTCTTGAGAGCATTTTGTCAGCACGTTCTAAACGTTCTTTTGTAACATCCACAGCGACAATCTTCTTTGGACCTTTCTCTAATTGTAAAGCATAATCAATACATTCAAGTCCCATTGGTCCACAGGCTCCAAAAATAATCTGGTTACCACCTTCTTTTACTTCCATGATGTGTTGATGATGTTCTTCGGAAGTGTGATACATACGGTGGTATCCTGCAATGATACAAGAGGCAGGCTCAGAAAGAGAAGCTTCAAAGAAAGAATCTCCGTTAAATGGAATGATGCAGTCACGTTCAATCATTTCAGCAGGAAGAATGCTGTATGTTGAATCTCCGCCGTAAGTTCCATAGTAGTATCCCGCAGTTTTTAAAACTTCATTCACTGTAATGGTAGGTAATACAGTAAATTTCTGTCCTACCTGATATTTATCCTTCCATTTTGCACCTACTTGGGAAATAACACCAGACATTTCGTGACCGATAATAGCTGGGTTGTTTGCAATATCTTTAGGAGCTCGTTTGTGGCTTCCACCCTGACAGGCCAATTTGTATGTAGACATACAAACACTGTCTGAAATGATTTTCACAAGTATTTCATCTTCTTTTATTGCAGGAAGTTCAAAAGTATCTAAACGTAAATCTTTTTCACCGTATAATCTTATTGCTTTTGTTTGCATGGGCAATACCTCTTTTCTTATTCGTAACAATTCGCTTCAAGTACATTGTACCTCCTTGAGGGTACACAGTCAAACAAAAGTGACTGATCGGAACAAATGTTCCAAAAACGAAAAAATTAATTTACGAAAAGTATAACATATATTATATGTAATAAATTCAATGTGTACAAATATAATAAAAGAATATAAAAAATCTCAAAAAAATTATAAAATATGCACAAATTGTATACAATTGCTTTTATATATACAATTGTTTACATTATATTAAGAAAAAGTATGATTTATACATAATTTCGGTTAAATTGTATTGTAAAAAATACAAAACGGGGATATAATGATTAAACAAAGAAGATGATATTGTCATTTGTTTACAAAAAAGGAAAAGGCAATATAGACAAAAAACATGTTGTGTCTAACAATTAAGGAGGAAAAATTATGTTAAACATGGACGACAAGCTTTTAAAAAGAGAAGAAGAAGGCAAAGCAATTAAAACTGGTATCGTAGGTGCTGGTCAGATGGGACGTGGTATGGTATCACAGATGGCTATGATGAACGGAATCATGCCAGCTATTGTATCTGACATTCAAGTGGACAACGCAGTACACGCATTTGAATATGCTGGAGTTGCAAAAGAAAACATTGCAGTAGCCAATACTTTAGATGAAGTAAACGCAGCAATGGAAGCTGGAAAATTCGTAGCAACTGAGAACGCTGAATTTGTTTCAACAGCAAACTTAGTTGAATGTGCAATTGATGCAACAGGAGTACCTGATGTTG
>JAQWFL010000041.1 GCA_028704435.1 Anaerostipes sp.
TACTTTACCCACTCGCTTAGCACCCTGCATTACTGCAACGCACCGAGTTTGGCTACACGGCTCACTGGTGATTACCGCGACCGGACTTACACCGGCTAGTGTGGTCCAGCTTTGCTGGACACACAGCAAAAAAAAGACCAATGCAATGTGCATCAGTCTCTCATCTTATTTTTCCTCTTCAATTTTAACTATTACATACTGATTCTCATCGTTGGTAATATACCCAATTCTAAGATGCTGTCCATCCCTCTTAATATATCCACCTTGAGTCGATGGCAAATGATATCCAAATTTCTTAATAAAACTATCTCCATAAGAAAAATGAACTCCTTTAATATCAAAACTTTCCAGCTCACTATCTTCATCGGTTTCCCCGCCTTTAGATGCCGGCGTAAAATTCTCAACATAACCATCTATGGTCTTATAATTGCCCTGATTGTACGCATGAATAATCTGCCAGTATCCATAACAGAATCTCAAAAAAACAACTGCGCAAATGACAATACATACAGATCCTAACAGTTTAAAGAACTTTCTCTTGCCTACAAAAATTAACAACAATCCAATGAGCCCTAAAATTGCAAATGGAATAACCCAATGGGGCTGAATTCTAAAACTACTTGCTTCATATATTATCTTCATCTCTTTTCCTCCAACTATATGTGACGTGGGTGTTCACAATACGAAAGTACTGTATCAAAGTTCATCTTCCCTCCAAATAAGTCTAACGCACTTCCTATAGTAAAATCAACCCTATTCTTCCCATATTGTAAAATTAAATCCAAGTCTTCAAAACTTCTGACTCCTCCAGCATAGGTCACTGGCACTCCCTCATATGTACCTAGAATATCCACAAGCCGTCCATCAATTCCTTGATTCTTTCCTTCCACATCTACTC
The DNA here is from genome assembly GCA_028704435.1 of Anaerostipes sp. Taxonomy (GTDB): domain Bacteria; phylum Bacillota; class Clostridia; order Lachnospirales; family Lachnospiraceae; genus Anaerostipes. Next base: position 899 of record JAQWFL010000041.1, read on the forward strand.
CATGAATCAAATACTCATCACAGTATGCTTCCAGCCTCTTCAATATTTTATCTGTTAGCTTTTCTCTGGTAAATTTCTGCCATCGGTTCGTTACAATATAATAATCTCCATCTTTCTTTCTACAGCTTAAGTCCAGTACTACATGTTCTTTCCCAACAGCTTCTACCAGTTCTTCCAATCGATCATATCGAATCTGTCCATCTACAAACACGTAAGAAGTTACAATTACATGAGATGCTCCCTGCTCTATAAAATATGCGGCATTCTCCTTGGTAATTCCTCCGCCAATCTGTAGTCCACCTGGAAATGCATGGAGTGCTTTTACTGCTTCTTTACAGTCTGCCTCGTAATACTCACTTCCCTTGGGATTTAATATAATGATATGTCCACCTGATAATTGATTCTCTTTATATAGTCTTCCATAAAACGTTCCATCAGCATCAGAAACAAAATTCTCTTCTGCCTGATTCCCGGCATCGATCAAACTACCGCCGACAATCTGCTTTATCTTTCCATTATGAATGTCAATACATGGTCTAAATCGCATAATTTCTCCTAGTTCTATTTTATTCTTCTGCACTTAGAATCATGTCAAATGCTTCTCCAACTGCTTCAACTTTATATCTTATTAATTCCTTTGTTCTTGGATGTAAAAATTCAATTTTCGTTGCATAAAGTCCAATCTCTTTATATATTTTCTTGGTCTTTTGAAACTTAGGATTGTACTTTGTATCTCCCCAAATTCCACATCCTCGTTTGGCAAACTGAACTCTAATCTGGTGATGTCTTCCCGTCTTTAAATCAATTAGACAGTAGGTATACTTTCCTTTATCTAATTCCACCATATCAAGCACTTCATAATCCAAAACTGCTTCTCTGGCATCTTTCGTATCCTTTGATACCACTTTTGTGGTATTACTCTTGCTATCCTTAAGGAGATAATCTGTAAAAGTTCCATCTTCTTCTGGCAGCCACCCTGTTAATACAGCTTGATAACACTTATCAAACTGATGATTACGAATCTGTTCACTTAGATTTCCAGCTGCCTCCTTTGTCCTTGCAAATACCATAACTCCACCAACTGGCCGATCTAGACGATGCACAACAAATACCTCTAGACTTTCTGCTCCTTGTTGAAAGCAAAGATAATTCTTAAGGCAAGAAACAACATCTAAATCTCCTGTTTTATCAGAAACGGTCGGCATTCCCTGAGGTTTCTCACAAACAATAATATCTTGGTCCACATAAAGGACTTTTACGTCTTTTTTCTTTCTCATGATTTCTCCTACATCTTAAATCGATATCCCACACCCCAGATGGTTTCCACATATTGAGGCTTTGCAGTATTTACTTCTATCTTCTCTCGAATCTTCTTAATATGAACAGTAACAGTTGCAATATCCCCTAGCGATTCCATATCCCAGATTTTATTAAACAACTCTTCCTTTGTAAACACACGATTTGGATGACTCGCCAAAAATGTCAGCAAATCAAATTCCTTTGTTGTAAATGCCTTTTCTTCGCCATCAATATATACTCGTCTGGCAGTCCGGTCAATCTTAAGCCCTCGAATCTCTATAATATCATTCTCTTGGACATTGTTAGCAATCAATCGATGGTATCTTGCCAAATGTGCCTTGACCCTTGCCACTAATTCACTTGGACTAAATGGTTTTGTAATATAATCATCTGCTCCCAGCCCAAGCCCTCTAATCTTATCAATATCTTCCTTCTTAGCAGAAACCATAAGAATGGGAATATCCTTCTTCTCACGAATCTGTTTACAGATTTCAAATCCATCAGTTCCAGGAAGCATAATATCTAAAATCACCATATCAAATTCCTCATGGAGTGCCCGGTGCATCCCTTTACTTCCATCTGTCTCAATTTCCACTTCAAAGGAACTCAACTCAAGGTAATCCTTCTCTAACTCTGCAATGGAGAGTTCATCTTCCACTATTAGTACTTTACTCATGTATATCCTCCTTACTTGTATCTATAACTTTATTCAATGTAAAGAATATAGTCGTTCCTGCTCTAACCTTACTCTCCGCCCAAATCTCTCCATCATGTTCTTCGATAATTTTCTTACAAATAGACAATCCTAATCCACTGCCGCCAGCCGAATTTCTTGACATATCAGCACGGTAAGTTCTCCGGAAAATGTTTGGCAAATCCTCTTTTGAGATTCCAATTCCATTATCCTTAATCTCAACCTGTATTTTGCGTTCAAGTTCTTTTACGACAATTCCAACTCTGCCCTTGGCCTTGTTACTATACTTGCATGCATTGTTGATAATATTGTTCATCACTCGCTTTAACTGCTCTGGGTCTGCCATAACCATCACATTGGCAGAGCAGTAATTGGTATAGGAAAAAAGCATTCCTTTCTGCTCTAAATCTGCTCCAATCTCATCCACACAATCTTTAAAATATGCATTAATATCAATCTTACGGAAGTTATATGGAATAATATTTGAGTCAATTTTAGAATACAAAGACAATTCATTAATCAACACATCCATGTCATTTGCTTTGTTGTAGATGGTTTTAATATAGCGATCCATCTTCTCAGGAGTATCTGCAACTCCGTCCATAATTCCTTCCACGTACCCTTTAATTGCCGTAATCGGCGTTTTTAAGTCATGAGAAATGTTACTAATCAAATCCCGATTTTGCTTTTCATAAACAATTCTCGCTTCAATGGATTCCTTTAATTCCGCACGCATAGCATTAAAAGACTGACAAAGTTCTCCTATCTCATCCTTGCTATCAATATGTACATCATCATCTAAATTTCCATCCTTGATTCGATCGGCACCCTCTTTTAGCTTCTTTAATGGCCGGATAAACTCTGAATACATATACCAGGATAATAAAAAGCTAGTCAACACTAAGATTCCAACAATAAAAAAGAAAATCTGAGAAATCATAGACTTATAATAGGGCTGCAGTAATTCCATATCTGTCAAAATGAAAAAGCTGCCTCTTGTTCCATCTGAAAACTTAAAATCCTGCTGCTTTAATAAATAATTTCCTGGATGATTCAAGTACATCCCACTATCCTGACTGCTTGCTGTACTTCCAAACTTAGGGAGTTTTTTCTCTAACGTTCCCTCATCCTGCGTAGAACCACGATAATAGACATCCTTGCCTTTTCTCACTAGAATAAAAGAATCTTTATTCTTCAACGCACTGTTCATATCCTCTAAATACTTTATATCTTCAAGTTTAGATGGATTCTCTACTGCAAGATTTTTGACTTTGGCAAATATCCCTTTGGTTACTTTGTCCATTGCCTTTACTGGGTTCATAATCCGTTCCATTCCCGTATCAGACAAGGCATGGCTGTTGGTCTTTATAAACCCTACGCTTAAAGCAGCGATTGATACTACCATGAGAAAAATAGGTACTATAATCGCTGGTAAAAATATAATCTTAACCTTATTCACTATCTTCATATGCTCACCACTATCTTAAATTATTTTCATACATGTATTATACCATAGCTACACTCTGAAAACAGAGAGGAAAGCAAAGTTTTATGAAGATTTTAGAAACAGGGCAGCTCCCACTTGAACTGCCCTGTTTCTAAAATCTATTCTCGTTCTATAATAAAATCTAAAATTGCATTTGCCACTTCTTCTTTGTTCATCTTTGGCAATGCTTTTTCTTCATCTTTTGTAATTAATGTCACTACATTAGTATCTGTGTTAAATCCTGCACCTTCCACCTTCAGATTGTTTGCCACAATCATATCAATATGTTTTTTCTCCAATTTCTTTCTTGAATTCTCCAGCATATTTTCCGTTTCCATGGAAAATCCACATAAAAATTGCTGTTCCTCTTTTGTATCCCCAAGTTCCTTTAAAATATCCTTTGTTCTCGTAAGAGGAATACTCATATCTCCATCTTTTTTCTTCATCTTCTGGTCTGCTACAGTTTCTGGAGTGTAATCAGCCACTGCAGCAGCTTTGATAATAATATCTTTCCCTGCCTTATTTCCAATCACAGCATCATACATATCTCTAGCACTCTTAATGGAAATCACATCTACAAACATTGGAACTGTTTCACTTGTTGGCCCAGAAACCAAGGTAACCTTAGCTCCTCGAAGCATGGCCATCTTTGCTATGGCATATCCCATCTTCCCAGAAGAATGATTGGTAATATAGCGAACCGGATCAATGGCTTCTCTTGTCGGCCCCGCTGTAACAAGAATCTCCTTACCCAAAAGATCCTTTGGCATAGCAATGGCCCTTTCAATATATTGCACTAAAACTTCAGGTTCTGGCATCTTTCCAGCACCTGTATCTCCACATGCTAGATAACCTTTTTCTGGCTGAATAATCTCATATCCATATGTTTCTAATTTTTTTAAATTGTCCTGCACAATTGGGTTTGTAAACATATTGGTATTCATGGCTGGAGCAATCATTACTGGGCTCTTACATGCCATTACAGTCGTGGTGAGCATATCATCTGCAATTCCTCCTGCAATTTTTCCAATAACATTGGCAGAAGCCGGTGAAATCAACATACAATCTGCCTTCTTTGCAAGAGAAACATGCGCCACATGAAATTGAAAATTACGATCAAACGTCTCCACTAAACACTTGGTATTGGTGAGAGATTCAAATGCAATAGGGTTAATAAAATTAGTTGCATTCTTTGTCATAATCACATGCACTTCACACCCTCGCTTTGTAAGTGCACTTGCCACACCTGCCATCTTATAAGCTGCCACACTTCCTGTCACTCCAAGAACCACTGTTTTTCCTTTTAACATAACGATCTCCTACATGTCTTCTAACAAACCATGCTTTTCGTATCTTGTCTCTCGGCTAATATGATTATCTCCATCTACAAATACGACCTTTGGTTTGTGTCCTTTTGCTTCATTTTCATCCATAGAAGCATAACACATAATGATGATTTTGTCGCCCTTTTGCACACATCTTGCTGCAGCTCCATTTAAGCAAATCATTCCACTCCCAGCCTCTCCAGCAATGGTATATGTTTCAAATCTGCTTCCATTGTTCACATCAACAATATGAACCTTTTCATATTCTAAAATACCGGCTGCTTCTAGAAGATCTGTATCAACAGTGATACTCCCCACATAATCAAGTTCTGCCTGTCTTACAGTTGCTCTGTGAATTTTTCCTTTTAACATATTTACATTCATGACCTTCTCCTAAACTAAAACATTATCAATTAATCTTGTACTTCCAATGTATACTGCCATGGCAAGCATACATTCACCATCTAAAGTTTCCACTGGCTCCATAGAAAATGCATCCACAGCTTCCACATAATCAATTTTTGCAAGAGCTTCCTTTTGAATCAATTCTTTCATCTGGGCAACCACTTTTTTTGCATTTTTTTCTGTCTTAGAAAGCTGGCTTCCAAGTTGTATCGCCTTGCTTAAAACAAGTGCCGCTTTTCTTTCTTCTTTTGACAAATATGTATTTCTAGAACTTTTGGCAAGTCCATCTTCTTCTCTGATAATCGGACAGCCAACTACATTTACATTCATATTCAAATCTCGAACCATACGGCGGATAACGGCAAGCTGCTGTCCATCTTTTTGTCCAAAATATGCATTGTCAGGAGTGACAATATGAAATAATTTATTGACAACGGTACACACTCCGCGAAAATGAACTGGTCTTGTTTTTCCACAAAGTCCCTCTGTCAATCCAGACATATCCACAAAAGAGCAAAAATCATCCTCATACATTTCTGATGGTTCTGGATGGAAAATTAAATCCACGTCTACTTCTTCACATTTTTCCATATCACGCTCTAAATCTCTTGGATAATCCGCCAAATCTTCTGATGGTCCAAACTGCATGGGATTCACAAATATACTCACAACTACTTTGTCATTTTCCCTTTTCGCACATTTCATCAAGCTTTGGTGTCCTTCATGAAGATACCCCATGGTAGGTACTAATCCTACCCTAAGCCCCTGCTGTTTCCACTGTGCTACTTGATTTCTCACTTCATTGACTGTTTCTACTACCTTCATGATTTTCTCCTTTTAATACAGTTTTTCAATAATTTCATCTTTGATTGCAAATGTCTGATTTTCATTTGGAAATGTTCCATCTCCGACTTCTTTTATATATGTTTGAACCGCATCTTTCATCACAGCTCCAACCTGTGCATATTGCTTTACAAACTTAGGGACAAAATCCCCATACATAGCAAGCAAATCCTGATATACTAAAACTTGTCCATCGCATCCATTTCCAGCCCCAATTCCAATGGTTGGAATCTTTAAAGTCTGTGAAATCAGGGTTGCAAGTTTTGCCGGAACACACTCTAAAACAAGTGCAAATGCTCCTGCTTTTTGCACTGCTTTCGCATCTTCTAACAATTTTTTGGCAGCCTCCTCGCTTTTTCCCTGTACCTTAAAACCACCAAACGCTTTTTCTGACTGAGGTGTCAATCCAATATGAGCAACTACAGGAATTGACGCTTTTACAATGGCCTCAATTTGAGGACATAACTCTTTTCCACCCTCTAATTTTACTGCGGTTGCTCCAGTTTCTTTCATAATCCGTCCCGCATTTACAACGGCATCATAAACAGATGTCTGGTATGACATAAATGGCATATCTACAACAACCAATGCATTTTTTGCACCCCTTACCACTGCTGCACCATGATGAATCATGTCCTCCACGGTAACGGGAATGGTACTGTCATAGCCCAGCATTGTCATTCCAAGGGAATCTCCAACTAAAATAGAATGAATTCCAGCTTCATCAAATAACTTTGCTGTGGAATAATCATAGGCTGTAATCATTGAAATTTTTTTATTTTCCTCTTTCATTGACTGAAATGTTACAACTGTATTTTTCACTTCTCTTCCTCCAATAATCTTTGCATTTTCTGGTAATCAGTTTCCTTATGCTTTTCCTTTGCGATTTTGACCAACTTCTTTGATAATAAAAGGTACATATCTCTTTCTTCTTTTGAAAAAACATCCAAATGTTTTTGAACGGTTCCCATATCATTTCTCTCAACGGGTCCTGTCAGCGCCTCTTTGGGTCCGCTCTCAAAAATGTGATTGAGATTTTGCATTGCCAGCGGCTTCAACGCCTTGATTGCATTTCCCCTTGTAAATCCACATTCTTCTAGCAGCTCAATGGCCTCTTCCATAAGTGCAACCACTAAATTAGATGCAAATACTGCGGCTCCATGATACTTTGCCTTTTCCGTTGTTGCAACAAAAACAACCTCATTTGGCAGACATGAAAACAGCGTAAAAACATCCTCCAGTCTTCGTGTATCTCCCTCTACACAAATCACCGCCTGACTTAACTCTTCATATGGAATTGTCTTACTTTGAAATGGAAACATTGGATGAATGGAATACCCGTATGCACCGGTACTCTCTATCCCAGAAAAAATTGTGGAACTTAGCGATCCACTACAGTGACAGATGAACTTCCCTTGAATTGGAAGTGTCTTAATCTGCTCCCAGACTGATGCAATAGAATCATCAGATACTGTAATAAAAAGAACATCACATATTGTTACTAAACTATCAATATTTGATATGTGTTGCGTGTGTGTCAGTTTCCCCGCCTCTTTTGCAGATGTCTCACTGCGGCTTGTAAATCCAACCACTTGAATTCCTTGATGTACGAAATATGCTCCTAAGCTGCAGCCTACCTTGCCTGCGCCAATAAATCCTACTTTCATACATAAATCACCTACTTTCGTATGGTGATGTTCTCTTCTATTCTTATTCACTGGTATGATTTCTTCATAGAATACCATCCATTTTTCACTATAGCACTTTGACAAATTTATATCAAGATGTTTTCTTTGTCTAATTAGAAAAATATGCTATAATCCACTTCGGAGGATGTAATTATGAACGATTTTATTTTTAGCTTAAACTCAACAATTCCTATCTTTTTTATGATTTTGCTTGGATGGTTCTTAAAACAAAAAGGATGGTTTAATGAAAATTTTGTATCTGTGGCAAATAAATATGTGTTTTCTGTGGCACTTCCTGTGCTTTTATTTCGGGATATTTCCAGTGCGCCTATTATGGAAGTATTCAATCCAAAATATGTAGCCTTTTGTGCCATTGTAACGTCTCTCATGTTTTGGGGAATTTGGCTTTTCTCAGAAATTTTTATTAAAGATAAAACAATGATTGGTGCCTTTGTTCAGGCGTCTTTTCGTGGAAGTGCAGCAATTTTGGGAATTGCATTTATTGAGAATATTTATGGACACTCTTCTATGGGCCCTTTAATGATTATTTCTAGTGTTCCACTTTATAATATTTATGCGGTTTTAGTTCTGACCTTCCGGGGAAACAAACAAGGCTCTGGCAGTATAAAATCTGCTTTGATTAATATTGTGAAGAATCCTATTATTCTTGGAATTTTAGCTGGCATTCCATTTTCATTATTAAATGTAGACTTTCCTGCCATAGCAGACAAATGTATCAGTAACATTGCTGTCACCGCTACACCAATTGCACTTTTATGTGTAGGTGCTGGATTTGAGGGAAAGAAAGCACTTGCAAAAATGAAGCCAACAGTAGCTGCAACTTTAATTAAGTTGTGGATTCTACCACTTATCTTCCTTCCATTTGCTGCTTATTTTGGATTTCGTGGAGAAGGTTTGATTGCGATTTTAATCATGCTTGGTTCACCAACAACCGTAAGCTGTTATGTTATGGCAAAAGCTATGAATAACGATGCAGTTTTAACTTCAAGTATTGTAGTTCTCGCTACTGCTCTTTCCTCTATAAGCCTTACTATGTGGGTATTTCTCCTAAGAAGTTATTCCTTTATTTAGGTGTATCTGATATAATAGTAGTAATGTGTACAGAGAGAAAGGAAGATGCGATATGAGTGAATTGACTGGTATCAAACAGGAGATGATTAAGAAGATTTGCGTTCGCGACCAAGACAATATCCTTGATATTGGCTGCGGAACTGGCGAATTTTTAGACGAACTGACAAAATGGCGTGATGCAGTCGGTTACGGACTTGATCTTTCAGAAGAGAATATTGAAAAAGCAACTAAGATGTATCCAGACCTACATTTTTCAGTAGGTACAAGTGAAAATTTATCAGCATATGAAGATGATATGTTCCGAATTGTAACCGTATCTTCTGCATTTGCTAACTTTCCAGATCAACAAGAATTTATAAAAGACGTGGCTAGAATTTTAGCTCCTGGAGGACGATTCTATATTGGTGAATTTGCCCTTCCCGGAGCCATTCGTGTAGCGAGGAATATAGTAGCAAAGGTACTTCCATCAAAGGAACGTATGCCTTCTACCTATGAATTCCTAGATATGTTCAAGAAGGCTGGACTATCCAAATTTCGTGTCCATCAAAAAAAGAATCTTTTGTTAGTATCTGCAAAGAAGCCAACACTAGAAGAGCTTGCTACAAAAGATGCCGAGGGTTCAGAGCCTATGGAATTCTTTTAACTGTGTGATTTGAGATGTTTTATAAAGTAAAAATAGCTCTGGGGCTATTTTTATTTTTTTACTTTTTTCTTAACATCCATTCTGTCAGCTTCCCAACTTGATTTCTCAATTCCTTTCTTGCTTCTTCCTCTGTTGTAATCTTCCCTTTCTTTGTAATACAAAGTTCTGGAAACATAACACACCAGAAATTATGTCCCTTGGCCTTCCCAATATTGACTCTGAGGGCATCATATTTTCCTTTTGGAAAGACATAACTCCCATAATCTTTTTGAGGGAATAACTCTCTTGTAAATTCCACCTGGACTTTATTGGAATCCCCTAATTTTCTTAAGGTACATATTGCTGTTTTTTGAATTTTCTTTTGATTCTTTTGTAAAATTATCATTGCTTCTTTTTTATTTTCTGCATGTTTCATTTCATTTTTTAATAGTGTCACTATGGCATCTCTCACTTCTAATTTGTGATTTTGATCCACTGTACTGTCACTGTTTGCTTTTACATGAAATCGAATCACATGACCTTCTACATTCTTTTTCATCGCCATTTGTCCCACATATAAAATTTCTAGTAAAATAAAAAAAAACATCAAAAATACAATCCATTTTTTTCGCTTCATATCAATAGTTTGCCCTGCTTTTGGTTTTTTATTCCAGTAAAATACCCTTGCTTTTTTTTTGGAACTATTGTATCTTTAACTTACAAGTCATATGACTGACGGAAGTGGATGCAAACCACATGAAGTATGATTTAGAATTTTAGCCGACCGTCTGGGCATCCTGCCTGGACGTGCGGCTTTTTTTATACACTAAAACGCCTTGCAGGAACGTAACTTTTTAGAAGGGAGAATTTTTATGTCTATTGGTTACATTCATTCTATGGAATCCATGGGATTGGTGGATGGCCCTGGAATTCGGACTGTGGTATTTTTTCAAGGCTGCGCACTTCGATGCCAGTTCTGCCACAACCCAGATACTTGGGAATTTAAAACTGGTGATAACGTAACACCAGAAGAATTAGTTTCTAAAATCAGACGCTTCAAACCATATTTTAAAGACACTGGTGGTGTAACATTTTCAGGGGGAGACCCTTTGATGCAGCCTGAATTTCTAATGGAAGTATTAAAGCTTTGCAAAGAAGAAGGAATTCATACATGTATCGATACTGCCGGATGTGGAGTTGGTCATTATGATGAAATATTAAAATATACAGACTTAGTTTTATTTGACATCAAAGGTATCACCCCAGAAGACTTTCAAATTATGACAACCCAGCCTATGTCAGAAACTTTAAAATTCATGGAGGCTATGAAGAAACATAAAACAAAGATCTGGATTCGCCATGTTGTGGTTCCAAATCTTACAGATTCATGGGCACACATGGAAGCACTTAAAAACTATATTTCTACGATTCCTAATGTAGAAAAAGTTGAGCTTCTCCCTTATCATCTTCTTGGAGTCAACAAATACCAAGTGATGAGCATTCCTTATCCACTAGACGGCACAACTGCCATGGATAAAGACACTGTAGATAAAATGCAACGTTTATATTTTAATGGAGGTAATGAAACATGTTAGAACAATGGAATGGCTTTCAAGATGGTGTTTGGTCAAAGGAAACCAACGTCCGAAATTTTATTCAAAAAAACTATACAGCATATGATGGAGATGATTCATTTTTAGCTGGAATTTCAGAAAAGACAAAGAAGGTATGGTCTCGTTGCGAAACCTTACTTGCCGAAGAAGCAAAAAAGGGAATTTTAGATGTTGAAACAAATATTATTTCTGGAATCACAAATTTTGCTCCAGGTTATATTGACAAGGAAAATGAGGTCATCGTAGGATTACAAACAGATGCTCCTTTAAAACGTATGGTAAATCTTTATGGTGGAAAACGTATGGCGCATCAATCTCTTGAGGAATACGGTTACAAATTAAACCCTGAGATTGACCGTCATTTTGGTGAATATAGAAAGACTCACAACGATGGAGTGTTTGATGCTTACCCTCAAAGAACTCGTCTTGCAAGAACTGCTGGACTTTTAACCGGTCTTCCAGATGCTTACGGACGTGGACGTATCATTGGTGATTACCGAAGAATTGCTCTTTACGGGATTGATTATCTAGTAGCAGAAAAGAAACAAGACTTAGATGCCTGCGATGGACCAATGAATGAACACCGTATTCGTATGCGTGAGGAAATCTCTGAACAGATTCGCGCTCTTGGTGCAATTAAAGAAATGGCTGCTTCTTATGGAATTGACATTTCAAATCCTGCATCCAGTGCAAAGGAAGCAATTCAGGCCACTTATCTTGGATACTTAGCTGGAATCAAAGAAAATAACGGAGCTGCAACATCCCTTGGACGTACTTCAACATTCCTTGATATTTATATTGAACGTGACTTACAAAACAAAATTATTACAGAAGAAGAAGCACAGGAATTAGTAGACCAGTTTATCATTAAACTTCGTTTAGTTCGCCATCTAAGAACTCCTGAATATAATGAATTATTTGGTGGAGATCCTACTTGGGTAACAGAATCTATCGGTGGTGTTGGCATCAACGGTAAATCCATGGTAACAAAAAACTCTTTCCGTTATTTACACAGTTTGTATAATCTCGGAACTTCTCCAGAGCCTAACCTAACCGTATTATGGTCTGAGAAACTTCCAGAAAACTTCAAAAAATTCTGTGCAAAGGTTTCTATTGATACAGATTCTATCCAGTATGAGAATGATGATGTTATGAGACCTATTTACGGTGATGACTATGCCATTGCCTGCTGCGTATCTGCTATGAAGGTTGGAAAACAGACACAGTTATTTGGTGCAAGATGTAACCTTGCTAAATCATTACTTTACGCAATCAATGGTGGGGTTGATGAAAAAAAAGGCATCTTGGTTGTTCCTGGAATCGAACCAATTACAGATGAAGTATTAGACTATGACAAAGTAGTTGCAAATTATAAAAAAGTATTGGCTTATGTTGCTGAACTTTACGCTGATACAGTTAATATTATTCACTACATGCATGACAAATATGCATACGAAGCAAGTCAATTTGCACTACACGATACAGATGTAGAACGCATTACAGCCTTTGGTGTTGCCGGACTTTCTATTGCTGCCGACTCATTATCAGCAATTCGTTACGCAACCGTAAAACCAATTCGTAACGAGCAGGGAATTGCTACAGACTTTGAAACCATTGGAGATTTCCCTAAATACGGAAATGACGATAACCGTGCAGATGACTTAGCTGTAAATACAGTTCAGACATTCTTTGAAGAATTAAAGAAAAATGATACCTACCGCGATTCTATCCATACACTATCTGCATTAACAATCACCTCAAATGTTATGTATGGTAAGAAAACTGGTTCAACTCCAGATGGAAGAAAATTAGGAGAACCTTTAGCTCCAGGTGCTAATCCAATGCACGGACGTGATAAAAATGGTGCTCTTGCTTCTCTTAACTCAGTAGCTAAGATTCCATACAGAGAGTGCTGCCAAGATGGTGTATCTAATACATTTTCAATTGTTCCAGATGCTTTAGGAAAAGACGAAACACAAAAAGAAACAAACTTAACGGCTATCTTAGATGGTTATTTTGCACAAGGTGCGCACCATTTAAATGTCAACGTATTAAATCGTGAAACATTAATTGATGCTATGGATCATCCAGACAAATATCCTACTTTAACTATTCGTGTTTCTGGCTATGCAGTAAACTTTAACCGCTTATCAAGAGAACAACAAGAAGAAGTAATTAGCAGAACATTTCATCAAAGCATGTAAAAAATAGTATGCAAGAGGGACCAGAGTTTATAAAACTCTGGTCCCTCTTTATGTAAAAAATCCTCTTTAACTATTTTTTCCTGATAATCTGGTTTGCACTTATGATTACGTCACCTTTTTGTACTTTAATCTTCTTTGCTTCTAGCAATTCTGATACAGTACAAACTTCATATCCTTTTTCTTTTAATTGAGGTAATACCTTTTCTACTGCTTCTACTGTTTGAATATGAATATCATGCATTAAGACAATATCTCCATCTTTTGCATGCTTTAATATGTTATTTACAGTGGAATCTACATTTCTTGTCTTCCAATCTAAAGTATCTACACTCCATAATACTAATGGTGTATCTATTGTAGCTCTTACCATATCATTGTATGCTCCATATGGAGGTCGAACTAATGCAACATCAGAATTTGTTATCTTTGAAATTGCATGATTCATTCTAGAAATCTGTGAAGCAACTCCACTTGCACCTATCTTAGTCAACTGTGGATGATTCCATGAATGTCCTGAAACTTCGTTTCCAGATTTCAAAACTGTTTTCACTTCATCTGGATAAGTAGCAGCACTAAGCCCTAACATAAAAAACGTAGCTCTATAATCATACTTCTCTAACGCCTTTACAACTCGTGTTGTGTTGCCCTTCTTTGGTCCATCATCAAATGTAAATGCAATCATTGGTTTACTGGTATCTATCTTTCTTGGTACATAAAGGGATTTCTTTAAATCTTTTCCTGTATCTGTATCTATCGCTGCTTCATTGGCTTTTACTAAACTCTCTCCTAGTCCATCATTAATACTAGTGTACTTTGTAGCGCCACCTCTCACAAAAAATACAACCCCTGCTACAATTAAAATTGCAACGGCTAGCATTGCTGCACAGCGCCCTTTTCTCCATCTTCTTTTACGTCTTCTTCTGTTTCTTGACATACTATCTTTTCCTACCTTCCTATAACTGCGTAAAGTTAACTACATCCACAAGTCCCATATCTGTCAAGCGGAGTTCTGGTATCACTGGCAATGCCATAAACGAAAGAGTAATAAATGGATCACTCTCCTTTGAAACTCCTAACTTCCATGCTTCTGTCAATATATAGTCTATTGTACTTTGTACTTTTTTCTGGGGCCATGTACTCATAAGCCCAGCAATTTGAAGGGGAAGTGTTCCTTTTATCTCTCCATGAGACACCAAAACATATCCACCTTGTATCTCCCTTATTGTTTGTACCGCTTTTAGAATATCTTCGTCATTGTCTCCAACCGCAATCACATTGTGAAAATCATGAGCCACAGAAGTTGCAATTGCACCTCCTTTGATTCCATATCCTTTCAATGGTGCTGCACTGACATGACCAGTTCCTCTATGACGCTCAAATACACATAGCTTAGAATATTGTGCATCTGGGATAAAATATCCATCCTGCTCAGGTACTTTCTCTATCAAATACTCCGTTATAATTTCATGTGGAACCATACCAATGACCGGTGTCTTTCCATGAACTTTACATTGAATCTGTTCTTTTGAAATTTTTCCTAGAACCACACTTTCTAACAATCTTGTATCTACTAAAACTTTAGCATCTTCAAACATTGCGTCTGAGACAGCAACTCCGTTCTTATATACACAAGAAATTGTCACATCCTGCAAAGAATCAAGTACTACTAAATCTGCCACGTACCCTTCTTCCACCTATCCTGTCTGGTTAATCCCATAAAAATCTGCCACATGACACGTTGCCATGGCAATCGCTTTTATAGCATTTAACCCAAGAGCAATGCTCTTCTTGATATTATAACAAATATGTCCTTCTTCTTCAATCGTATCTAAATGTTTATCATCTGTACAAAACATATAATCTATGGCATGTTCTGGTTCTTTTACCAAACCAGAAATAATTGGTGTTACATTTCTTGCTGCACTTCCCTCACGAACCAAAATCTTCATCCCTGCCTGGCACTTCTCTTTTGCCTCTTCATAAGTCGTGCATTCATGATCTGTCATAACTCCAGCTTCTATATAAGACCTTAAATCATCTCCTGAAAGTCCTGGTGCATGCCCGTCAATTATCATGTCTTTGCAAAGCTTAATTTTATCCATAATCACTGAATCTCTGGCTAACACATTAGGATAACACATCACTTCTCCAAGTCCTAAAACTCTCTCATGATCTATCCATTGCAAATCCACACGTCTGCTTTTTTTGTAGTTTCAGCTCTTACATCTACCACAGTTCCATTTTTTTAAATAAAATTCTTTGAATCTAACATTTCATATTCCTATTTTCTTAAATCATCAACTTTGTCAAGTTTTTCCCATGGAAGATCCAAGTCGTTTCTTCCAAAATGTCCATAAGCAGCTGTCTGCTTATAAATTGGGCGACGTAAATCCAACATTTTAATAATACCCGCTGGTCTTAAATCAAAGTTTGCTCTGATTAATTCCACTAACTCTTCGTCTGATTTCTTTCCAGTTCCAAAGGTATCTACCATAATAGATGTTGGATGTGCTACCCCAATCGCATATGACAATTGAATCTCACATTTATCAGCAAGTCCTGACGCAACAATGTTTTTTGCAACGTAACGAGCTGCATATGCTGCACTTCTATCTACCTTTGTACAATCTTTTCCAGAGAATGCACCTCCACCATGGCGGGCATATCCACCGTAAGTGTCTACAATAATCTTTCGTCCTGTTAAACCAGCATCCCCTTGTGGCCCCCCAATCACAAATCTTCCTGTTGGATTAATAAAGAACTTTGTATCCTCATCTACCATATGAGCTGGTAAAATCACATCAAATACTTCTCTCTTAATATCCTCATGAATTTGTTCTTGTATTACTTCTGGGTCATGCTGTGTAGAAAGGACAACCGCATCAAGTCTTGCAGGCTTCCCATCTTCGTCATACTCAACTGAAACCTGGGTTTTCCCATCTGGACGCAGATAACCTAATGTTCCATCCTTACGAACCTTTGTCAACTGTCTTGACAACTTGTGTGCCAAAGAAATAGGATATGGCATATACTCGTCTGTCTCGTTGGTCGCATATCCAAACATCATCCCCTGATCTCCTGCACCAATGGCATCAATCTCCTCGTCTGACATAGTATCTTCTTTTGCCTCTAATGCCTTATCCACACCCATTGCAATATCAGCAGATTGCTCATCAATGGTTGTAACAACTGCACACGTACTGGCATCAAATCCATACTTTGCTCTTGTATAACCAATCTCAGCCACTGTATCCCTTACAATCTTTTGAATATCAACATATGCATTGGTTGTAATCTCACCCATAACCATAACAATCCCTGTTGTGGTACACGTCTCGCAAGCTACCCGGCTCATAGGATCCTGTCTTAATAGTTCATCTAAAATCGCATCTGAAATCTGATCGCACATCTTATCTGGATGTCCTTCTGTTACAGACTCAGATGTAAAAAGTAATTTTTCCATGTTCCTTCCTTTCTCACTCTATTATATATTATAATTTTTCGATTTATGCCTTACATTCCATTATATCTTGATACAGCAAATAAAGCAACTTAAGTCGTTCTTATTTATGATATGAAAAAGGACCTTTTACAAGGTCCCCTTTTATGAATGTTTTTTCGGCATAATATTACTGTTTATACTTCGAATCACTTCCACTTGAGTTACTTGCTTTCCTTTGACTTTCGCCACTCGCAAAGCTCCTCCTGGAAAATAAAAACAATGCCCCTCCACTGGTTCCTCATGTTCCAAATCTACATTATTCAAAACTGCTTCCCCAATGGTATCTTGTTCCGTTTGGTATGGAATATTCACATGAATCAATTCATTCACTTTATATACCTTCTGCTTAGACAAGAAAATCATTCGCTCCACTTCATCATATTCTCTCATCAAATATCTTCGAATCCCGAATAGGACCGCAATGGATACAATACAAATTAAGTTCTCCATTGGTGATGAGTGCTGGGCAATCATCTGTCTTGCAATTGCAAACATCAACACCTCTACTAATGTATCTGGTGTATGTTTACACAACATCTTAATAAACTCTACACAAATGACAAGATTAAATGCCATCCCTACAAACTGATAAATGTTATCTGATCCTGGATTTGATGATAACAATAAAATCAAATCCTTAATGAGCCAGACAGTTCCCCCAATCACTGCAACAGAAATAATCGCAGATAAGAAAAATTCAATCCACTTAGAAAGTTTAAAAACCTCATTCTTAAGATATTGACGCATGGGATTCTCCTTTATACTACTTTATATTTGAACTTTGCAATCTCCTGCTCATTTTTTACAAGCTGAATATCCCCACCAAGTTTTTGTAATTTTAATTCAAAATCTTCATATCCACGATAAATATATCCAATATCAGATACTGTTGTATATCCATCTGCCGCCAGCCCTGCAATTACAAGGGCAGCTCCTGCACGCAAATCTGGTGCTGAAACATTGGCACCCTGATATTTCTCAATTCCTGTAATTACTGCAGTGCGATCATTAACCTTAATCTTAGCACCCATCTTTGTTAATTCATCTACATAACGAAAACGATTCTCAAAAATACTTTCTGATACAGTACTTGTTCCATTGGCTAATGCCAACGAAATCGCCATCTGTGGCTGCATATCTGTTGGAAATCCAGGATAAGGAAGTGTCTTAATCTGTGTTGATTTAAGTTCTCCAGATGCTCTCACGCGAACTTCATCATCCTCTTCCGTAATCTTAGCTCCCATTTCAATTAACTTTGCACTAATCGCCTCAAGATGTTTTGGAATCACATTCTTGATTGTGATATCTCCCCTTGTAGCTACTGCAGCGGTCATAAAAGTTCCTGCTTCAATTTGATCCGGGATAATAGAATATTCACAGTTATTAAACTTCTCTACTCCACGGATCTTAATAATGTCTGTTCCTGCACCACGAATCTGTGCACCCATACTATTTAAAAAGTTTGCCACATCTACAACATGAGGCTCCCTTGCTACGTTTTCAATTGTAGTCACACCCTTTGCTAAAGATGCTGCCATCATAATATTAATCGTTGCCCCAACAGAAACAACGTCCATATAAATATTACATCCAATCAACTCATCTGCTGTTGCCTGGATTCTTCCGTTTATAATCTCAACTTTTGCACCTAGTGCCTCAAAGCCCTTAATATGCTGATCAATTGGACGACTTCCAATATCACAGCCTCCTGGTAATGCAACTGTCGCTTTCTTATACTTACCTAATAAAGCTCCAATCAAATAATAAGACGCACGAATCTTCCGAATATATTCGTTATCCACGTCTTCATCTGGATTAATATTCTTTCCACTAATAACCACTTCATGTTTATCGGTACGATTTACAGTGGCTCCAATTCCCTTCATCGCCTGTAAAAGCACATTAATATCTCTAACATCCGGCATATTGTCAATTCGACATTCTCCATCTGTCATAACTGCGGCAGCTAAAACTGGCAATGCTGCATTCTTTGCTCCTCCTATTACTACCTCGCCCATAAGTGGCTTTCCACCTCGAATAATATATTGTTCCATCATACACCTCAAAATCTATCTCATTCTCGTCATTTATCATTTATCATTTATCTAAAATTCATCATTATAATCTAATTTAATCATCTAAAAATGTAAAACATCTTTAAATCGCATGGAAATAACCATACTTTTTCTAGTATATCACAGGTCTATAAATTTTCCAATACCTTTTCTAGTGCGTCACCAATTTCTAATCCATCTGTATCAATGATGATATGTGCGTATTGTTCATAAAGTGGTGTTCTTTCGTTGTATAAATCTTCTAGCGTCTGTCCGTCTTTGAGCAAAACTCCTCTCTCCTGTAAATCCCCCAACCTTTCCTTTGTTGCTTCATAGGATAATTTTAGATAAATCACTTTCCCAATCTCTCTAAAATGCTCCATTGCTTTACTGCTGTAAATTGCACTTCCTCCTGGTGCTATCACCGCCTCTTGTGGTGACACCCCAGTATTTACCTCCTCCTCAATAAGTCGAAATCCCTCGTTCCCTTTTTCCTCGATAATCTCTTTTAAAAGCTTTCCTTCTTTTTGCTGAATCAATAAATCCGTGTCAATAAATTCATATGCAAGCGCCTTTGCCAGTAATACACCTATGGTACTCTTCCCAGATCCTGGCATTCCTATTAGTGTATAATTAATTCTTTTTCCCATTTGTTTTCTTCCTTTTGTTCTTCTTCACAGAGTATCCGAATGTTCCAATCTGTTTTCCCGTTTCAAAATATCCTCCGTGAGAATAAACTAATGGGTTAGATTTCTCCAAAGCAAACCTTCCTGTCTCTTCCATATAAGCATCGTCTACTAGCACATTCACAACTTTGGCAATAAACATGTGATGAGAACCAAGTTCCTCAATTCGCTCAACCTTACATTCAATATTCACAGGACTTTCCACAATCAGTGGAGCCTTTGTGACTTCTCCATATCCTTTTGTCAAATGCATCTCTTGAAATTTATCAACTTTTTCTCCGCTTCTAACCCCACAAAAATCTGTAGCCTTTGCAAGCTCTGTGGTTGTCAGGTTAATGATAAATTCCCCCTGCTCCTTTATCATATGATATGAATGTCTTTCTGGTCGCACTGAAATATATGTCATTGGTGGATTGGTACAAATTGTTCCTGTCCACGCAATGGTAATAATATTTTCTTCTGTTTCAGGAGTTCCACAAGTTACCATCACCGCCGGTAATGGATAAATCATATTCCCTGGTTTCCATGTTGTTTTAGCCATAACTATAATGCCTTTCTAATTCTGTCTCTAATCTCTTCAAGCATCTCTGGTTTCGATTCCTGTTCCTTCCATGCCAAATGAAGTCCATCGCCTTCATAACGTGGAATCAAATGCATATGAAAATGAAATACGGTCTGCCCCGCAATTGTTCCGTTATTTTGTAGAATATTCATTCCGTCACAATGAAGTGCCTGTTTCATTGCTCTAGCAACAACTGTTGCCAATTGAAATAACTTTCCTGCTGTCTGTGCATCAATATCAAATACATCTGTAAAATGTTCCTTTGGTAAAATAAGAACATGTCCTAAAGTTGCTGGCGCAACATCTAATATAACTTTAAAATTCGGATTTTCGTAAATCGTTGTTGACGGAATGTCTCCATCAATAATTTTACAAAAAACACAATTATCTTTTCTCATATTCCTGCCTCCTTTTTTTACATTCTATCGTAAATATTCTAACATTTCAAGACACTTCTTAACCCTTGTATTTATTACAAATATCGCCACTTTTCTCATTCACACTTTAGTCACAGAAAACACCAAAAATTTATTTAAAAGGTAGAGTAGGTCAGAGGGCGTAAGCCCTCTTTCCCCTCATCAAACCGTGCATGAGGTTTTCCCTCACACGGCTTTCCGACATTCTTCTTTCTACAGCATTGTGTCATGCTGTGGCTAATCTTTT
>JAQWFL010000015.1 GCA_028704435.1 Anaerostipes sp.
AATGTTTTAAAAGCTGAGGACATTTCAAATTTTTTCCCAGGGGTAAGTTTCTCTGAAGAGCAGATTGAACAGATTCATTTTTATTTAAAGAGTTATAACGTAAAGATAGAACAAGAAACAGAAGAAACTAAGACAGAACAAGAAACAGAAGAAGCTAAGATAGAACAAGATGCAGAACAAATTAAAGAAGAACCTATTCTCGATAAAGATTTATACGAAGAAGAGGAAGAAGAGATTGTTGATATTGAAGCCGATGCTTTTTTAGATGGTGTGGGAACGGAAGATACCGTTCGTTTATATTTAAAGGAGATCGGACAGTATCAGTTGTTGTCTTCAGAACGAGAACTAGAGCTTGCTAAGAGAAAAGAGGCAGGGGATAAGTTTGCCACAGAAGAGTTAATTAATTGTAATTTAAGACTTGTTGTGAGTATTGCAAAACGATATGTAGGGAGAGGATTAAGTTTTCTTGACCTGATTCAAGAAGGGAATCTTGGATTGATGAAAGGGATTCACCGATATGATTACAGCAAGGGATTTAAGGTGAGTACATATGTTACCTGGTGGATTAAACAGTCAATTACAAGAGCTATTGCAGATAAATCAAGAACTATCCGTGTGCCAGTGCATATGGTGGAGATGATTAATAAGATGGCACGCACGAAAAAGACTATGACTCTTGATTTAGGAAGAGAGCCAAGTGATACTGAGGTGGCAGATAAGCTAGGAATTTCGGAAGAGAGATTGATGGAAATTTATCAATATTCTGTAGATTCAGGTTCTTTGGATACGCCACTTGGAGATGAAGGGGAATCAAGCCTTGGAGATTTTATTGCAGATGAGAATATGATTTCACCAGAGGTTTCATCAGAAAGGGTTCTTCTAAAAGAGAACATGATGGTATTGTTAGAAGTTCTGACAGACCGGGAAAAAGATGTTATTATCAAGCGGTTCGGTTTGGAAAGTGGAGAACCTAGAACCTTAGAGGAAATTGGAAAAGAGATGAATGTGACAAGAGAGCGTATTCGTCAGATCGAAGCAAAAGCACTTCGCAAATTAAAGACTACAAGAAAGAAGAATCTAGTAATTGATTTTCTTTAAATAGATAAAAGTTCAGGGTTTCATGTGCCCTGGGCTTTTTTTTGTTGCTCACAAAGCAAGAAAAAAGCAAGATTTCAAATATATAAAAAGGTATATTTATATGATACAATAAAAAAATCTTAATTGGAGGTAAGGCAGATGAAAAATATAAGCTCTATCAATGAACGAGTGAAAAAATACGCATATGCAGAAATCGCTGCTCTTTACAATGATTTTCAAATATCCACAGATGGTTATAACCATGAACAGGCAGAGAACAGCCGTGTACAGTACGGAGAAAATCTAATCATTGAACAAAAAGCAGATACAGTTTGGCATTGTATACGCAGAGCATTTGTCAACCCTTTTACGATTATTCTATTTGTGCTGGCAAGTATTTCATTTATTACAGATGTGATTCTTCCTTCTAATTTTAGCCGAAATGTAACGACTGTGTTTATTATTGTCAGCATGCTGATTATCAGTGGAATTGTGCGTTTCATACAAGAAATGCGTTCCAAAAAAGTTACAGATGATTTGTCCCGAATTGTGAGTACAACAATATTTGTTCGCAGAGACGGCGTTTGGAAAGGAATGGCATCCGAAGAATTGGTAGTCGGTGACACTATTCGTCTACAAGCGGGAGACTGTGTTCCGGCAGATGTTCGTTTGACAATGACTCGTGATTTGTTCATTTCACAGTCAGTTATTACGGGTGAGAGTTCTGTATCTGAAAAAAATAGTATTGCATTAAATCCTTTAAATGAAGTTCCTTATGCAGCATATTATAATACGGCATTTGCGGGCACATCTGTGATAGGTGGCAGTGGAGAAGGAATTATTTTAGCTGTAGGAAAGGATACGGTTTACGGAGATATCTCTGGATGGTCAAATGTTAGAAAAAATAAGTTTGACAGAGGTGCAAATTCAATTGCATGGGTGCTTATTCGTTTTATGGCAGTTCTTGTTCCTGTGGTTTTTGTTGCATGTGGGCTTACGAAAGGAGATTGGGTCTCCGCTTTTTTATTTGCACTTTCTGTGGCTGTTGGACTTACACCTGAAATGCTTCCTATGGTAATTAATGCCTGTCTTGCAAAGGGCAGTGCAGCAATGGGGCAAAAAGAGACAGTTGTTAAAAATATTAATGCTATGCAAAGTTTTGGAAGTATGGATGTTCTTTGTGTAGATAAAACAGGAACATTGACTGGAGATACTATTTTACTTGAATATTATATGGATATTCTAGGAAATGAGTGTAGCAAGGTTTTAGACTACGCCTATCTAAACAGTATGTATCACACTGGAGTGAAAAATCACTTGGACACAGCAATTCTTAAATGCAGAAAAATGCCGGGAAGAGAATCGTATTTTTCGAGTTTACCAACACAATATCCAAAGCTTGATGAGCTTCCTTTTGACTATGAGCGCAAATTTGTAAGTGTACTGGTAAAAGGTGCAGATAGTAATATTCTTCTGATGAAAGGAGATATTGACCAAGTGTGCCGTCGATGTGGATTGGTGGAGTATCGTGGCAAATTGACCAAAATACAGCCGGGAGATATGGACGGCGTACATACAGTGGCAGACGAACTGTTAGAGGATGGAATGAAAGTACTTGCTGTTGCGTATAAACCACTAGAAGATGACAGTATTTGCGCAAGTGATGAACAGGATTTTATTTTGCTAGGTTATCTTGTGTTTTTTGATGCACCGAAAAAAAGTGCTGCAAGTGCTATTGAAAAGTTGCAATCACTTCATGTTGGCGTAAAGGTGCTGACAGGCGACCAAAGGGGTGTTGCCATTTCTATTTGCCGCAGACTTGGCATGGAAGTAACGGAAACCTTGACAGGTGCCGAATTGGAACTGCTGCCAGAGGATGAACTCCCCATACATATAGAACAAACAACAGTTTTTGCTGAGCTTTCACCAAAACAAAAAGCAAACATTGTAGAAGTACTTCAAAGCAATGGGCATTCGGCAGGGTTTCTCGGGGACGGGATGAACGATTTACCGGCAATGACCCAGGCAGATGTGGGAATTTCGGTTGACACCTCCGCAGAGGCAGTTCAGAAAAGTTCCGACGTTATTCTTTTAAAAAAAGATTTGAATGTACTTTCAGATGGAATCCTTGAAGGACGGAAAGCCTTTGCCAATATGTCCAAATACATTAAGATTACAGCGTCATCAAACTTTGGAAATATCCTTTCTATTGTCATTGCAAGTGTTTTTCTTCCGTTTTTGCCAATGACAATGGTGCAGCTTCTTCTTTTGAATTTGTTGTATGATGTTTTATGTCTGGTATTGCCTTGGGATACGGTTGACAAAGACATTTATTCTTTGCCAAGAGAATGGTCAGGAAAAACACTTGGGCGTTTTATGCGGTTTTTTGGACCAATAAGTTCTGTTTTTGATCTTCTTACTTTTGCATTTTTATATTTTATTTTATGTCCATTCATATGTGGGGGAGACTTTACTTCTTTACCAAGCATAGCTGCACAGACGCAGTTTATTGCAATTTTCCAAACGGGATGGTTTTTAGAATCCATGTGGACACAGGTTTTAATCCTACATCTGTTACGAACAAAGAAACTTCCGTTGTTGCAAAGTAAGCCATCATTTCCAGTTATGACAGTAACTATTTTTGGTATCGTTGTATTTACCGCATTACCATTTACGCCCCTTGGTACATTGTTTGGTCTTACTTCTATGCCATTAGGCTATCTTGGATTTTTGGCAGTTAATGTTATCTTATATATGCTGCTTATTACTTTAGCAAAGACTCACTATTTGAAGAAATATCACGAACTAATTTAAACAAGGAGGTTTTCCATGAAAAAAATATAGGTTTTATGAATATGGATTCTTCCTTGGCAAATTGGTTGAGAGAAAAGTTAAGGTGTACGCCACCTGAAATAAAGGGTTCAAGTGAACTACGTGAAAATCTGGAAGAGCTACTAAATGGGAAATGCAGAAGCTTAATGATTGAAATACTTGAAGATGATAGAAATGAATCATATGATTTTAATGTTATAACGTGTGGAACACTTTCTATTCAGCCAAAGTCTCGTAAAGTAATAAGAGACAGCATGGAGATTTCTCTTACGCCCAAGGAATTTGATATTCTGTATTTTCTTGCAGATAATCGAGGAGAAATTTTTACCAAAGAACAAATTTATAAAGCGGTGTGGGAGGAGAGCTATTTACTTGATGATAGCAATATTATGGCATTTATCCGAAAATTACGTAAAAAAATTGAGCCCAATCCTGACGCACCCCAGTATATACAAACCATTTGGGGAATTGGTTATAAGTTTAACGACAAATTATAATTTTACAAATAAAAAGCTGCTGCCTACGGGTGGCAGCTTTTTTCTTGCGAAATCGCAAGAAAATCGCAAGATTTTAACCATATGATTCTATATTCCATATCTCTATACTTGTAAATGTAGTTGAGAAATCCTTGGGAACAGCTACTTGTAAATCGCAAGGTAAAAATAATGTGAGAGGAGGATGGAAAATGAAGTGTACAGTGCAATGGATAAAAGCAAGTCTGGCCATTTTCGGCATATTAACCATAATCTTATTGATAACAAGCATAATTTTTCCAAAACAGCGATTTGTGCAATTTATATTTTGGTATCGGATAGGTGCTGCATTGCAAATTATATATATTTTTGTATGTCTAAGACTTATTCACAAACTTAAAAGGATTCATAGGTTTAGAAAAGAAAACGTGAACTTGAAAGGATGGTTAAAATGAACATTACATGTATTTGTTTTGGAATTCTCTTTTTAGTGGCGGGAAGTATGTTCTTTATTGGAAAAGGACATATTCATATATCGGCATGGAAAGAAATGACAGATGTTGAAAAAGAAAAAGTTGATATAGTGCCCCTTTGCCGCAATATTGGAGGAGTGATTTCACTTTGTGGATTCATTTTCTTAATAAGCGGCTTATGGATTGCATTTAAGAATCGCGCATTTGTATGGAGTATGATTATCTGGCTGATTCTTGCAGGAACGGATGTGTACTTTATTGGTAAAAGCAAGCGATACATAAAAAATAATTCGTGAAAAACACGCTTTGTATAGACATTTTATAACTTAGGAGGAAAGACGAATGAATCAGAAACGAAAAAACAGAACACGAACTCAGGAAATTGCTGCAAAAACTGTACAGCGTGATGAACAAAAACGACGCATTAAATTTGCAGCAACAAATCCCATAAAAAAAGTCCTAGAAAGTTTGAATACGACACTGTGCGGACTTACGGAACAGGATGTGATATCCAACCGCTCCAAATATGGGAGCAATAAAGTAACCCATGAAAAAAGCAAACCCTTTGCTAAGCGATTAGCCAGTGCATTTATTAATCCGTTTACAGCAATCCTATTTTGCCTTGCGTTTGTTTCGTGCATCACTGATATGATTTTTCCACTTTTTGGACTATTCGGAAATACAGCAGAGGATTTTGATTGTTTGACAGTCGTCATTATTATAACGATGGTTTTTATTTCTGGGACACTACGTTTTGTACAGGAATCTCGTAGTGGAAATGCTGCTGAAAAATTACTTGCCATGATTACTACAACTTGTACGGTAGATCGCATGGAACAACCAAAACAAGAAATTGCCTTAGACGATGCTGTAGTAGGTGATATTGTGCATTTGTCTGCGGGAGACATGATTCCGGCAGATGTGCGTATTATTGATGCAAAGGATTTGTTCATCAGTCAGTCCAGTTTGACCGGTGAGAGTGAACCAATTGAAAAAATACCTGCAAAAAGCAAGGTTAAAGAAACAATCACAGACTACTCCAACATTGCCTTTATGGGTAGCAATGTCATTTCCGGCAGTGCCACAGCTGTAATTGTATCAGTGGGTGATAATACACTATTTGGTTCCATGGCTTCTGCTGTGGCTGGTGATGCTGTGGAAACCAGCTTTTCAAAAGGGGTAAATGCTGTTTCATGGGTGTTAATTCGTTTTATGCTTGTTATGGTGCCAGTAGTCTTTTTCGTTAATGGAATTACCAGAGGAGATTGGCTGGGAGCATTTTTATTTGGAATATCTGTTGCGGTAGGGTTGACTCCGGAGATGTTACCGATGATTGTTACCACCTGCCTTGCCAAAGGTGCTGTTTCCATGAGTAAAAAGCAAACAATCGTAAAAAATCTTAATTCCATTCAGAATTTTGGTGCAATGGATATTCTTTGCACAGATAAAACAGGAACGTTGACGCAAGACAAGGTGGTTTTGGAATATCATCTTGATGTAATGGGAAACGAGGATACCCGTGTATTACGCCATGCCTATCTGAACAGCTATTTTCAGACTGGATACAAAAATTTGATGGATGTTGCAATTATTGACAAAACTGAGGAAGAGGAAGCAGAAAACAAGCAGCTTATAGATTTATCAGAATCATATATAAAGGTGGATGAAATTCCATTTGACTTTACTCGCCGACGGTTGTCTACAGTTGTACAAGATAAAAGTGGAAAAACACAAATGGTTACGAAAGGTGCGGTTGAAGAAATGCTCTCTATTTGCAAGTTTGCAGAATATAGAGGGAGAGTTGAACAAATTACGGACAAAATAAAAGCCAATATTCTTGCTACCGTTGACAGTTTGAATAGCGATGGTTTCCGGGTGCTTGCCATTGCTCAAAAAAGCAATCCATCGCCAACAGATACATTTGGTGTAAAAGATGAGTGTGATATGGTGCTACTTGGTTATCTTGCCTTCCTTGATCCACCGAAGGAATCCACGTTAGATGCACTAAAGGCTTTGAAGCTTCATGGCGTCACTACAAAAATTCTTACCGGAGATAATGACAAAGTAACTCGTACCATTTGTGGTCAGGTTGGCCTAAAGGTGAGAAATATGTTGCTTGGCTCCGACTTAGAGCATATGACAGACGAGGAGCTTGCCAATGCAGCGGATACAACAGATGTATTTGCAAAGTTGTCACCGGAACAGAAGGCACGTGTTGTTTCTGTACTTCGTGAAAATGGACATACAGTTGGATTTATGGGGGATGGAATCAACGATGCTGCGGCGATGAAAGCTGCTGATATTGGTATTTCTGTTGATACAGCGGTAGATATTGCCAAAGAATCGGCAGACATTATTTTGCTTGAAAAAGATTTAATGGTTTTGGAGGAGGGAATTGTGGAAGGCAGAAAAACCTATGCTAACATGATTAAGTATATTAAAATGACTGCATCCTCTAATTTCGGGAATATGTTTTCTGTTCTTGCGGCATCTGCTTTGTTACCGTTTCTACCAATGATGAGTGTGCATCTTATTTTTTTGAATCTAATTTATGATTTATCTTGTACTGCTATTCCATGGGATAATGTGGATGAAGAGTTCTTGGCAATTCCACGCAAATGGGAGCCATCTTCTGTTGGCAGTTTCATGATTTGGATTGGACCCACAAGCTCAATTTTTGACTTTACTACTTATATTTTTATGTACTTTGTATTCTGTCCAATGTTTGTTTCACATGGCGTACTGTTTAATAATCTTGGCAACTATTATAGAGGTGCAGAACTGGCACAAATGCAGGCAAACTTTATGGGAATGTTCCAAGCAGGATGGTTTGTTGAATCAATGTGGAGTCAAACACTGGTAATTCACATGATTCGTACACCAAAATTACCTTTTATTCAGAGCCATGCCTCAGGACAGCTAACGCTGCTTACTTTTACAGGAATTGTTGTTTTAACAATCATCCCATTCACCACATTTGGTAAAATGCTTGGATTTGTTGCACTTCCCTCTTTATATTTTGCATATTTAATTCCATGTATCTTATTCTATATGATATTGGCAACAAGCTTGAAAAAGGCATATGTGAAGCACTATGGAGAATTGCTTTAACAGAAAGGAGAATACAGTATGAATTTGACAAATCTTTGGATGACTTTATTTGGAACAACTACTTGGTTTGGTCTTAACATAGGTTTTTGGGTATCTATGGCGATGGTGATACTAATCGTGATAATCCAAAATATTGTGTTTTGGAACATGAAGCCAAAAGAAAAAGAAACATCTGAAATTGGGACAAAAGAACAATAAATAACTCTTTTAACCGCTTAGATTGCATTATCTTTGCGGTTAATTTTTTGTTCTTTTTTACCTTTACACCAAAAAGTGAAATTGGTACAATAGAAACAAACAAATGTTCGATAAGGAGAAGATCATGGAAGATCATATTTATATTGCCATTGATTTAAAGTCATTTTATGCATCGGTAGAGTGTAGAGAACGAGATTTAGATCCATTAAAGACGAATCTGGTTGTGGCAGATGAGAGTAGAACCCAGAAGACGATTTGTCTTGCCGTTTCACCTTCGTTAAAAGCCTATGGAATTCCAGGGAGACCGAGACTTTTTGAAGTCGTTCAGCGAGTAAGACAGTTAAAAGCATTCAATAAAAAGTTAGAGCTTGATTATATTGTGGCACCTCCGCGAATGGCTCTTTATATGGAATATAGCACAAAAATTTATAATATTTACCTAAGATATGTGGCACCGGAAGATATTCATGTCTATTCCATTGATGAAGTGTTTATAGATGTTACCCATTATTTAAAAACCTATGAGATGACAGCCAGTGAGCTTGCCATGAAGATGATAATTGAAGTACTTAGAGAGACAGGAATTACTGCAACAGCAGGAATTGGAACCAATCTATATCTGTGTAAGATTGCCATGGATGTAGAGGCAAAGCATGTTCCTCCAGATAAGAATGGAGTGCGGATTGCATATTTAGATGAGATGGGTTATCGAAAGAAGCTATGGGAGCACAGACCTATCACTGATTTTTGGAGAGTTGGGAAGGGTTACGCAAAGAAGTTAGAAGCCGTAGGTCTTTATACTATGGGAGATATTGCAAAGTGTTCCATAGGAGGGCCAGGAGATTATTACAATGAAGATTTATTGTATAAGCTTTTTGGGATAAATGCAGAACTTTTGATTGACCATGCCTGGGGATGGGAACCATGTACCATGGAGGATATTAAGTCTTATCGACCAGAGGCAAGCAGTATAGGTTCTGGACAGGTACTTCAGTGTCCATATTCCTTTGAGAAGGCAAAACTAATTGTAAGGGAGATGACAGATCTTCTCATTTTAGATTTGGTAGATAAAAGACTGGTAACAGACCAGTTGATTCTTACCGTTGGATATGATATTGAGAATTTAAAGAATTCGAAGATTCAAAAAAAATACCATGGACCAGTGACTACAGATGGTTATGGAAGAAAGATTCCAAAACATGCACATGGGACAGTGAATTTAAAGGGATACACATCGTCAACAAAGTTAATTATGGAGGGCATGATGGATTTGTATGACAGGATAGTGAATCCAGAGTTACTTGTGCGAAGAGTGAACATTTCGGCAAATAAAGTAATAGAAGAATCTACAATCAAGGAAAAAGGAAAGTTTGAGCAGTTAGATTTATTTACAGATTATAAAAAGAAAGAAAAGGAAGACCATATCTTGGAGGAGGAGTTAGAAAAAGAGAGGAAGGTACAGGAAGCTATGCTGGCGATTAAGAAAAAGTATGGAAAGAATGCCATATTGAAAGGGAATAATTTAGAAAAGGGAGCCATGACAAAAGAGAGAAATGCTCAGATCGGAGGTCACAAAGCGTAATGGATTATGAAGATATTATAGATTTGCCTCACCACGTTTCGAAAAAGCACCCTCAGATGTCCAGGAAGAATCGGGGGCTCAGTTTGCGCCGTTTGCAGCATTGACAGGATATGAAGATGCTATTTTGGAGACAGGAAGACTGACTGAGAAAAAGATAGAATTAGATGAGGATGCCAGAGAATTGTTAGACATTAAGCTGCAGATGATTTGCAGTCATCTAGAGGAGAAGAGGCAGATTAAGATTACTTATTTTAAAGAAGATGAAAGAAAAGAGGGAGGTGCTTATGTAACGGTAGAAGGAGTCATTAAGAAAATTAACACTATAAAGAGAGATATTTTTTTGCAAGATAGGACGAAAATACGTGTGGATGATATTATAGAATTGGCATTTGATGATGAGTAAAGGTGATTTGATGTATATATTGACAAAGCAAAACACAAGTGATAGTGTGTACATATCAAAAATTTTTGATGAGAGGTGCTGATAAGATGAAATCTATTGCGAATGACGCAAAAATATTTAAGGCTTTATGTGATGAGAAGAGGCTCTCAATTTTAGCATTGTTGAGAACAGGTGAAAAATGCGCCTGTGTTCTAATTGATAGTCTTAACATGGGGCAGTCTACATTATCCTATCACATGAAAATATTATGTGAATCAGGCATAGTCACTAGCAGACAAGATGGTAAATGGACACATTACAGTCTTAGTATGGCTGGCAGAAACTACGCGTGTAATCGACTATCAGAATTAACTACACCTGATACAGAAGCTAATACTAAATGCGGTAAGTAAAGGTCATCTTCGGATGACTTTTATAAAGATTGTCACATCAAAAATATTTGATATATTAAAAATAAAAATGGAGGAAATATTTTGGAAATTTTAAAATTCGTTTTACTCTTTCTACAAAACCAAGTATTAGGTATGAAATGGCTAAATGAACTTATTGGAAATGTTTTGTCTAGCATTGGATTAGATACGACATCACGTTTAGGAGGCAGTGTTGAATTTTTTATCTATGATGTTATGAAAATCACTGTGTTGCTGTTGTTTTTGATTTTTATAATATCATATATACAAAGCTACTTTCCACCAGAGAGAAGTAAAAAAATACTAGGAAGATTTCATGGAATTGGAGCTAACATTGTTTCTGCATTACTGGGTACTGTAACACCATTTTGCTCTTGTTCTTCAATCCCGCTCTTTATTGGATTTACAAGCGCAGGACTTCCATTGGGTGTTACGTTTTCATTTTTAATATCATCGCCTATGGTTGACCTAGCAAGTGTTGTCTTACTAATGAGTATTTTTGGTACAAAGATCGCCATTGCCTATGTCGTTGTGGGATTGGTAATAGCAGTTGTTGGTGGAACGCTTATTGAGAAACTACATATGGAAAAATATGTTGAAGACTTTATACAAAATGCTAGTCATGTGGATATCGACGCCCCTACATTGACATGCAAAGAAAGAGTGCAAATTGCTAAAGAAGAAGTTATAGAAATCTTTAAAAAGGTTTTCCCATATATCTTGGTTGGTGTGGGTATTGGCGCTTTAATTCATAACTGGATACCAGAAACATGGATAGAGGGTGTTTTGGGCAGCAACAATCCATTTGGTGTTGTTTTGGCAACACTTGTAGGTGTTCCAGTATATGCGGATATTTTCGGTACAATTCCAATAGCAGAAGCCTTGCTGATGAAAGGAGCACAGCTTGGTACAATTTTAGCATTTATGATGGCTGTCACTACATTAAGCTTGCCATCTATGATAATGTTGAAGAAAGCTGTTAAACCTAAATTACTTGCACTATTTATAGCAATTTGTACGTTTGGTATTATTATTGTTGGTTATTTATTCAACGTTTTACAAGCATTCTTAATATTATAGAGGAGAAAATTGAAATGAAATTATTTGGTAAAAAAGAAGAAAGTAAATCACCTTGTTGCGGTGGAAACTGTAAATCAGAAACTATGCAGAATATGGAACAAGAAAGAAATGAAAGAGGAATCAAGATATTAGGGTCTGGGTGTGCAAAATGTATAGCATTAGAGAATGCTACTAGAACAGCTATATCAGAAATGGGTCTGGATATAGAGATTAAACATATTACTGATTTTGCGCAGATTGCCAGTTATGGTGTTATGACTACTCCTGCTCTTGTCCTTGATGGAAAGGTTGTTTCTTATGGGAGAGTATTGACAGTTCAAGAGGTAAACACAATTTTAGTAAAATATAAATCAGAATAGGTGGATTTGCAAATGAAAAAACATAAGCCTAAGGTCGCTTTTATTTGTGTTCATAATTCTTGTCGTAGTCAGATAGCCGAAGCATTGGGAAAACATTTTGCGTCCGATATTTTTAAAAGTTATTCAGCGGGAACGGAAGTAAAGCCAAAAATCAATCAAGATGCGGTTAGATTAATAAAAGATAAATATCAAATAGATATGGAATTGACACAAACATCAAAGTTATTAACAGACATCCCTCAAGTAGACATCGTTATCACTATGGGGTGCAATGTAAATTGTCCCTATGTTCCATGTATATACAGAGAAGACTGGGGATTAGACGATCCTACTGGTAAAGACGATATAGAATTTTCTAATGTCATTTTTACCATAGAATTTAAGATATGGGAACTAGCAAAAAAAATAGAAAATGGTATTATTTCCGTGTAATTTTTTTCTGTTTTAACCTCATATAATTTCTGTGTGCTTAATTGTATCGTCATATAAAAGATCTTTCGTAAGCGATCATCTATATTTCTATTTTAAATAAGGATTGACAGAAGCAATTAAATTGTGTACAATCTAATCACAACAACAAATTGTGCACAATTTAATAAATGGTTAGGAGGTGTTGTATGAGCCAGGACAAATATGAATCAATCAGATTGAAGAATCAGATGTGTTTTCCTCTATATGTCTGTTCCAAAGAAATTGTAAGAAGATATAAACCATACTTGGATAAATTAGAACTTACATACACACAATATATTACAATGATGGTACTTTGGGAAAAGAAAGAAGTAACAGTAAAAGAACTTGGAAAGGATTTGTTTTTGGATTCAGGTACTTTAACTCCACTTCTTAAGAAACTAGAGAGTAAAGGATATGTAACAAGAGAAAGAATGGAGCATGATGAACGAAATCTTTGTGTAAAAATCACAAAAGAAGGTGATGAACTCCAAGAAAAAGCGTTGCAGGTTCCAAAACAAATGAAAGGATGTATTTCTTTAAAAATAGAAGAGGCAGAGCAGTTAAGCAACATCCTTCATAAGATTTTAGGAGAATTTCAAGAGTAGAAATACCACACATAAAAAGGAGAAAGAAAATGAAAGAAATTAATGTAAATGCAAATAATTTTGAACAAGAAGTATTAAAAGCAGATAAGCCAGTGTTAGTGGATTTTTGGGCAGATTGGTGTGGACCATGCAAAATGCTTGCACCAGTGGTAGAAGAAGTAGCTAACGCATCAGATGATTACAAAGTAGCTAAGGTTAATATTGATGAATCACCAGAATTAGCACAACAATATCAGGTTGTCTCAATTCCTACATTAATTGTGTTTAAAAATGGGGAAGAGGTAAATCGTGAAGTTGGATTTATGCCAAAAGCTGCTGTGGAGAAATTATTAGAAAGGTAATACATTTATGGGAGAAAGATATGATATTGCAATCCTTGGTTCTGGCCCTGCCGGGTTATCTGCAGCCATTAATGCCAAGGTAAGGAATAAAAATCTAATATTGTTTGGAAGCAAGGAACTTAGTGGCAAGCTTGTAAAGGCTCATGAAGTAAATAATTATCTTGGATTTTATGGGAAATCAGGTCAAGAGATGGCAGCGGCATTTCAAGAACATATTAAGGCAATGGACATTCAGGTGACAGAAGAGAAGATTACCAATGTTTATGCTATGGGAGATTATTATGCTTTAGCAACCAAAGATGGGATGTATGAAGCAGATGCTATTATTCTTGCATCTGGGGTTGTATTTGGGAAACCATTTCCAGGAGAAAAAGAACTCTTAGGAAGTGGAGTCAGCTATTGTGCAACTTGTGACGCCATGTTTTACAAAGGAAAGAAAGCGGCTGTTTTAGGTTACAATAAAAAAGATGAAGAAGAAGCTGATTTTCTTGCGCAGGTAGCGGACAAGGTTTACTATATTCCTACCTACAAAGAGGAAGTTCAGGTAGATGAAAAGATTGATGTTATTGAAGATACAGCGGTAGCTATCAAGGGAGATACAGCAGTTACGGCACTGGAACTTAAGAAGCAAGAACTTCCAGTGGATGGGGTATTTATCTTAAGAGAAAGTGTGGCTGCGGATCAGTTGGTTCCTGGACTAGAAGTGGATGGAAGTCATGTAGTAGTTGATCGTACCATGGCAACGAATCTTCCTGGATGTTTTGCAGCAGGAGATATTGTAGGACCGCCGTATCAGTATATTAAGGCGGCAGGAGAAGGGAATGTTGCAGCACTATCTGCAGTTTCCTACTTAGATAAAAAGAGAAGAGAGAAAAAAGGATAGTGAATCATGAATATTTTAAAACTTTTAGCGGGGCCATTGATTGGCTCCGTCATTGGGTATTGTACCAATTATATTGCAATTAAGATGTTGTTTCGACCAAGAAAAGCCATTATGATAGGCTCTTTTCGTGTCCCTTTTACACCTGGAATCATCCCAAAGGAAAAGAAGCGGATAGGAAAAGCTGTTGGGGAGGCAGTGGGCAGTACACTGCTTACTCAAGAAGATATAAAGGATACCTTGTTAAATGATGAAGTGAAGGCATACGTATCGTCCTCTATGATAGAAAAATTACATAGCATTGCAGAAAATGAGCAAACCATAAAGATGACAGTTCTGGATTATGTATCTGAGGAAAACTATGTACATTATAAAGAGCGAATAGAGGATATATTCACCGAGAAGATGGTTTCGGCAATAGAGAAAATTGACTTTGGAGAATATATTTCTAAGGAAGCCAATCGTGTGGTGCAAGAAAAGATTGGTGGCAGTATGCTGGAAATGTTTTTAGATGAAAAGACCGTACAGTCCTTCACAGAACCAATTGGAGAGCGTGTAAATCAGTATGTTCTAGATCATGGAGAAGAGATGATTGCACCAAGAATTCAAATGGAATTAGAAATAATGGAAGATAAAAGCATTCAAGATTTGCTAGAGGGTCAATCCTTAGATGAAGAGCGTATGGCAAATGCAGCGGAACAAATCTTTGAAAAGGCAGTATCTAGTTATGCAGTGAAACTAATGGAAAAGATAAATATTGCTAAAATTATTGAGGATAAAATCGAAGCTATGGATGTCATGGAACTAGAAGGACTTATTCTAGAGGTCATGGATAAAGAGCTAAAAGCCATTGTAAATCTAGGAGCATTCATTGGATTTATATTGGGTGTTTTGAATATTTTTATCTAATTGGTTTACACAAGTCTTAAATTTAAGATATAATAAAATCATGAAAAAGAAAATTGCACTAATTAGGAAAGAGGATTTTCATGTTAAACCAGAGGCAGATTGAAATACTATTAGAGTTTTGTAATCATTCAGAGGAATATTTAACAGCATCTTATTTTGCGGAAAAGTTAGACGTTAGTCTGCGGACAGTCCAAGGAGATATGAAGACAATTCGTAAGGAATTAGAAGATGAAACTTGTGCCAGTTTAGTGTCAAAAGCATCCAAGGGAAGCTCAATTCAAGTTGACGATTATGAAGAATTTTCAGCATTTGTGAATTCTCTTTATCAGCAGTATACAACAGTTTCATTAAATTATCCCACCAGCCGTATTAGTAAGATACTCCTTTTGTTATTAAGCCGACACCGTGCAGTATCCATGAGTGAGATGGAGGAGAAGTTCTTTATTTCTAAGTCTACGCTGCTTAATGACTTAAAGAAGGTAGAGGAGATTTTAGAAAAATATCATTTGGAACTTATGCGGGGAAGCAATAAAATTATGATTGACGGATTTGAGATTAATCAGCGAAGATGTCTTTCTGAACAGGATTTATATTTGGCACATATTAAGAATGAACAAGGCGTTACATATATTGACGAACGTCAAATTGCGAAAATTAAGAACGTTTTAACTGAAGTATTTGTGGAACAAAAATATCACATTATGGATTCTGACTTTAATAACGCAATTTTGTTTTTAAATATTATGATTTGTCGAATGGGTGATGGTTTCTATATTCAGCCCAATGAATTAGATATAGTAGAAGCTATAGAAAATGAATATGAAATTTCCAAAGCATTGTTTGAAAAGATTGGACGACGCTTCTTTATTAAGGTAACGGAGGAAGAGGTTAAGTATTTTGCTCTTTATTTAAGTGGACAAGGAAACAATCGTACTTCAGATACAATTACACCAGAGATGAACCAATTCATTATAGACTCATTGACAAAAGTAAAGGAACATTTTGGGGTGGATTTAACGGACAATCTAAATCTTCGTATTACACTTGCACTCCACTGTATGGCTCTTCAGATTCGAATTAAGTATGACATGCAGATGAAAAATGAAATGCTGGAATATATTCGGGAGTCTTTTCCTATGGGATATGATATGGCATCCTATTTTTCATATATCCTTCAAAAGAAATATAATAAAAAAGTTATGGATGACGAAATTGCTTTGCTGGCAGTTCATTTTTATAGTAGTCTCCTTGAATTAAAATCTCGTAGGGATAAAGTCAAAATTTTAATTATTACATCTTTAAAAAACAGTATGACCCTTTTGTTAAAACAAACTCTGTTAAAATGGTTCTCTGATGATGTAACAGAAATTGCATTTGTCAATGTTGTTGATGTAACAGATGAGATGTTAGATGAATATGATGTATATTTGACTACAGAAAAGGGAGAATTTTTTGAAAAGGGATTAGCAATGTATGTAGATCCATTTCCAAATCAGCACGATTATATGAATATTAAGTTAGATATTGACGGATTCCAAAGTATTGAAAGTGTTACCAATATCTTTAGTTCAGAACTATTTTGCACTACATCTAAGATTGTAAAAGAGGATGCATTGAAGCTGATATGTGAAAATGCAGAAAAGGATTATGATATTGAGGGACTACATCAACAGGTAAAAGCACGTGAGGAGATTGGTAGCACGTTTTTTAGTAAGCAGATTGCTGTACCCCATCCAATGTATGCAGTGTCTTCGGATACCTTTGTATCGGTGTTGGTGTCAAAGGAGCCAATTATGTGGGATGAAGAAGGGAATGAAGTAAACCTTGTGATGCTTCTTCATATTGGGAAGAATAATATGAAGGCGTTTCCTATGTGGGAATATTTTGCAAAGATTTTTGCAAATAAGACACTCATTGAGCGTCTAATGAAGAATTCAGTATATGATAACTTTATTGAGTTAATCAAAGAAGCACTAGAAGCTGGAGTTAATGATAATAATGGATAAAGAAAAGCTGCGTATCAGATTTGTTTTCTGATACGCAGCTTTTTTGAAAGATTATTCATTGATAATTTTAACAAGTTTTTCTGCTTCTTTTGCCACATTTTCTACAGCCTCTAAGCTTAATTCAATTACATTTGTTTCATTATGATTCTTATCATAAGCAACGCCAAAGGTTGATACAAATGCTTTTCTTAAATCAGATCCATAATTTACTTTAATGAGGTTGTAAGCTCGTGCAGCCTGAATTGTCTCAAATGGAATTCCAGATCCTCCGTGCATAACCAATGGGATTGGAGAAATTTCTGAAATCTTCTTTAAAAGTGGAAGATCTACTTTGGGTTCAATATCTAAACCATGTACATTACCAACAGCAACTGCTAATAAATCACAGCCTGTTTGATTTACGAAATCTAATACCATATCTGGGTCAGTTTTTGCATCGGACTCTACAACAATATCTTCTTCTTTTCCCTGTAAGCATCCTAATTCAGCTTCCACTGGCACTCCGTAGAAGTGGCAGTATTCTACGGCTCTTTGAACTTCTTTGATATTTTCTTCAAATGGAAGATGGGAAGCATCTATCATAATAGAAGTAAATCCGGCGTTAACGCAGGCTTTTACATCTTCATAAGATTTTCCATGGTCTAAATGTAAACCAATTGGAACATCACTGTCTTCTAAAGCTCTTTTTGTCAAATAAACAATTGCCTCTGGATCAGAAAGTCTTAAATTATTAGAAGAAATCTGAATCATACCAGGTAATTTTGCGTTATTTAATCCTTTGGCGATAGCATATGTCATTTCCAAGTTTGTTGTGTTAAATGCAGGGAGCATAAGACCATGCTTTTCTGCGTGGGCAATAAGATCAAAGCCATTTACAATTTTCATATTTTTGATTGCGGTTAAAAACCGCTTCCTCCTATTCTATACATGATTCTATTTTGGGTTCGTCAACGTTTTGCACCTGTACGTATCAAGCTTATTTCTATTATAGAGTGGAAGAAGGGTAACTAAATTTATGTTATTGCACAAAAAAATACGAAAATATATGTGGGAATGTAAAGGTGTAGTTGCACAATGAATTACGCAATTGCTTTGTGCAATGTGTTAAATCCATCTGCATAAATGATTGTGCAAATGATTGTGCCAACAAAGGGATGCAAGATGCTATACTTCAAACATATCAGAACACCAATAACAAGAGAAGGAGGTTTAAAATGAAGGTGATTGCAGTATCTCATGGGAGCTTTTCCAAGGGGCTGGTAGATAGTGTTCAAATGCTTGTTGGTGAGCAGGAGAATCTAGTAGCTTATGGATTATTTCCAGAACAGACAGTACAGACATTGACAGAGCAGTTGGAAGAGGAAGTAAAAAATACTCCAGAAGGAGAAGAGATTTTATTTCTAACTGATTTATTTCATGGGAGTCCGTTTAACGCAGTTGTTTCATTAATGAAGAATTATCATTTTCATCATGTGACAGGAATTAATATTCCTTTAGCTGTTGAAATTATGATGGGACGTTATGCAGACAAGACAGCAGAAGAAATTTGCGAAGGACTACTTGAGACAGCACCAGACACATTTAAATATGTAAACGCATTGTTTAACGATGACGATGAGGAGGAAGAATAGTGAAAAATATCGTATTAGCTAGAGTTGATGACAGACTAATTCATGGAGAGGTGGTTTCCGTTTGGACCCCAAGCCTAAATGTCAACCGTATTATCATTGTGGATGATGAAGTTGCAGAGGACAAGTTTAACAAAAGAGTGATTAAGGCATTAGCACCTAACGGAGTGAAATGTAATGTTTATTCTACAGAACGTGGAGCTGATATCTTACAAAGACCATCAAAGGAAGCATCAGAAAAGATTATGGTTCTTACAAAAACCCCAAATACTTATGCAAAATTAGTAGACCTTGGATGTGAGTTTGAAGCAGTAAATCTTGGAGGAATGGGACTTCGTGGTGAAAGAACTCCATTTATTAAAAATGTAGCCTGTTCTCCAGATGAAATCCAATCGATTAAACATTTAATGGATAAAGGCGTGCATGTTTATTATCAGTTAGTGCCAGAACAACAAGTGATTGAAGCAAAAGAATACGTATAAATTGAAAAATTAAAGGAGGACAAATGATATGGATAAAATTACGATCATCCAAGCAGTCCTATGTGGTGTTGTTTACTGGTTAGCAGTAGGGAACTTGCCATTCGTTGGACTTTGGTCATTACAAAGACCATTAGTATGTGGAGCAATTACTGGTTTAATCTTAGGACATCCAGTTCAAGGAGCAGTAATTGGAGCAACTATTAACTTAGTGTACTTAGGATTTATGTCAGCCGGTGGAAGTATGCCAGCAGATATGGGACTTGCAGGAGTTTTAGGAACTGCATATGCCATTGCCGGTGGATTGGATGCAAAAACAGCGTTAGCCATTGCAGTACCAATTGGTATCTTAGGAACAATTGTATGGGCAGGGCGTATGACTTTAGATTGCTTCTTCGTTCATATTGCAGATAAATATATTGAAAAAGAAGAGTATAACAAGATTTGGCGGGCAAATGTATTGTTCCCTCAGATTATGTGCTTTTGTATGACAGCAATCCCATGTGCATTAGCAGCCTACTTTGGAGCTAACTATATCCAAGGATTATTAGATGTCTTAGGTGGTAGAGTTTTAACTGTATTCCAGGTAATTGGTGGATTAATGCCTGCACTAGGAATTGCAATTACACTACAGTATATCTATAAAGGAGAATCAAAAATCTTCTTATTTGCTGGATTTTTATTGGCAGTTTACTCTAAATTACCATTGTTAACATTAGGTATTATCGCTTTAATCGTTGCTGTTGTATATGTTCAAATGACAGGAAACAAACAAGAAGCAGTAGCAACAAGTGGAGCAGCAGGAGACTATGACGACGAAGATGATGAGGAGGATGATTAACTATGGAAACAAAGAAAAAAAGTTTAATTCCTAGAGGGGCCTTGCTGAAAGCGTGGTTTATTTGGGAGACATTCCCACAAACATGTTATAACTATGAAAGAATGATGGGTCAGGTTTGTGCCCATATGTTCTCGGCTATTATTGGTTTCTTATATAGAGACAATCCTTCAAAGCGTAAGGAAGTAATGAAACGTGAAATTGAATTCTTTAATGTACATATCGAATTTGGGGCTTGTATCCTTGGTATGGCAATTGCTTTAGAAGAACAAAAAGCCCTGGGCGAAGATATACCGGGAGAATTTATTACAAACTTGAAAACTTCTTTAATGGGACCTTTAGCTGGTATGGGTGATACCATTTGGCAAGGTGTTGTAATTCCTATTTTACTTGCTGTATGTATCGATTTAACTCGTTCAGGAAGTGGAAATGTTTGGGGTGCAGTTATCTATGCAGTAGTTATCGTGGCAGCAGCCTATGCATTAAGTTACTGGAACTTTATGTTTGGATATAAAGCAGGTAGTGAAGCCATTATGGACTTCTTAGAAAAAGGTATTTTGAACAAGTTGATTAAGGGTGCATCTATCATGGGTTGTATGGTAATGGGTGGTTTAATTGTAAACTACGTAAATGCAACATGTGGTCTTAAGATTGTAAGTTCAACATCAACATATAACGTTCAAGAAAGTTTCTTAGATGCAGTTTGTCCAAGTATTCTTCCATTAGGAGTTACCTTACTTGTATTTTATTTACTTAATAAGAGAAGATGGTCTTCTATTAAAGTAATCGGTTTAATTATTTTAATTGGAATCGTTGGTGGAGCAACAGGAATTTTAACATACTAGAATAGTCAAATAGAAAGAGTGAGAAGATGAAAGCAATTATTTTAAATCAGCCAAAGGATTTTTCTATCAAAGAAATTGATGTGCCAGAAATCAAAGATGATGAAGTATTAATTGAAATTAAAGCTTCTGGAATCTGTACCAATGATGTTCGGGATTTCAATGGAGACTGTAATTATAGTTATCCAAGAATTGGTGGACATGAGTACGGGGGAATCATTGCAAAAATAGGATCTGGCGTAAATAAAAACAGATTTAAAGAAGGACAGAAAGTTGTTCAGTATATTATTGATGATTGTAAAGAGTGTTTTTACTGTAAGCATGGAGATCAAAACATCTGTGAAGAACATCAAAACAGCAAAATCTTCCACAATCCAGATGGATTATCAGGATATGGTGGGTTTGCAGAATATGTAGTAGCAAAAGCAGAAGATTTATTTGTTTACCCAGACAAGACATCATTTGAAAAAATGGCGTTTACAGAGCCATTGGCATGTGTTGTAAACAGCATGGAGAGAGTCAGCTTAAAATATGGTGATGATGTCGTGGTCATTGGTGGTGGAACCATGGGATTGCTTCACGTAATCCTTGCTAAATTAAAAGGGGCAAGAGTAATTTTAAGTGAACCTTTAAAAGAACGAAGAGAGAAAGCCCTTTCTCTTGGGTGTGATGATGTAATTGACCCTTTAGCAGGAGATGCAGTGGAAGCAGTTAAGGATTTGACACAAGGACGAGGAGGAATCGCAGTATTTAATACAACTGCAATTCCAGCAATCGCGGCACAGGCAGTAGACATGACAGCACCAACAGGAACAACTGTTATGTTTAGCTCAATTCATCCAAATGAACCTGTCCCAGTAAATATGGGAGCAATTCATTCGTACCAGAAAACCATTACGGGAGCAGTGAGCCCAACAGTATCATCCTTCCATCAGGCAGTTGAATTGATTGGAAAAGATATTGTAGATCCAACGGTATTTACCGGTGCAATTTTTGACTATAAAGAATTTGGGCAGGCAATTGAATTAGCAGCAAAACCAGATACATATAAAGTAATACTTAAATTTGGAGAATAAATCAATGGGATACTATGTTGGAATTGATATTGGAACTTCATCCGCAAAATTGACCTTAATTGCAGAAACGGGAGAAGTGATAAATGAAAGCAACCAGGAATATGAAATAAATGAACCAAAGTCTAGTTGGAAGGAAGTTGATCCAGAGACATGGATGCAGGCGGTAGACTTGGCAATGACAGACTTGTTAAGTGGACAGAATGCCAAATGTGTGAAAGCGATTGGAGTGACTGGCCAAATGCATACAGTCATCTTTTTAGGGAAAGATGGAAAGTCCATAAGGCCAGCGTTGATGTGGAATGATACACGTACCAATGAAAGAGTTGCGGATATCAGACAACAACTACAAAACATTCCAAAAGTCTCTCATATAGCCAATATTATCTCCACTGGCAGCCCAGCGATGAATTTATTATGGCTGAAAGAAAATGAACCAGATAATTTCAAGGAAATCAAGAAATTTTTAATTGGTCCAGACTATATTGTATATCGCTTAACAGGATTCTGTCAAACAGACTTTTGTGAAGCATCAACATCTTCTCTTTTTGATTTGAATCAAGGTAAATGGTCTTCGGAAATCCGCGAAATGCTGGATTTTCCGGAGGATATTTATCCAGAAATAAAAGGCAGCAGTGAAATTGCAGGTACCGTGCTAGATTTATGGAAAGAAAAATATGGTTTTTCAAACAATGTAAAAGTATTAGTTGGAACAGGAGATAATCCTGCGGCAGCAATTTGTACCGGTTGTTTTGCAAAAAAATACCCAGTGTTATCTTTTGGAACATCAGGGGTGTTAATGTATCCGAAAGAAGAGATCGATTTTTCTGCAAAAGGAAAAAATATTATGTTCTCATTTGACCAAAAAGATATCATGATTTTAGTACAAGGGGTGGTTCAATCTTGCGGAAGTAGTTTTGCATGGTGGACAAAAAATATATTAGAATCCACAGATTTTGATCAAGAAACGAAGGAAGATATGGCACATTTAGGAGAGAGTAATATTTTATTTTATCCTCACCTTGTTGGAGATAAAACTATCTATGCAGATGCAGATATGCGTGGAGCATTTTTAGGACTTGGAACAGATACGACGAGAAAGAATATGACAATTGCTGTAATGGAAGGCATTTGCTTTGCTGTACGACAGTTGACAGAAGTAATGAAAATACCCAGAGAAAAGTTAGAGAATTTAAAAGTAATTGGTGGAGGTTCTAAAAATAGAATATGGATGCAGATTCTTGCAGATATATTAGGAGTTAGCGTGTGTCAGACACAAGGAGGAGCAGGAGCAGGTTACGGTATGGCATTGGCAGCAGCAGGGACTATGGGAGAAGTATCTATGGACTCTGTTATCGAAAAGACAGTTCATGTAAAAGAGACATTTTCCCCAAGAACTTATAATCAAAAGCTTTATCAAAAGAAATATGAGACATATCTGAAATTGTACGATGCATTAAAGGAGATATTTGTATGAAAACATGTGATGTATGTGGAAACAAAATTGGACTTATGAATAAATTTAAATATGCAGATGGTTATATATGCAAAGAGTGTTATCGAAAAGCAAGTCGGCAGTTTACAGAAACAATTATTCAAAAAGATCTTGCCGAAATCAAAGAACTATGCAATCAGGAATTGGATGTAAAGAGTCTTGAAAATTTTGAGATGACAGGACGAATTGGGAATTATTTATTAGTGGATGAAAAGAATCGTCGAATTTGTATTCCAAACAATCGCATGACAAATCAAAAAGTAGATGCACCAGAATTTTATGATATTTCAAATGTTAAGCAATGTGAAATTAAAATCGATCCATATATGGATTTACAAGAATT
Source organism: Anaerostipes sp. (assembly GCA_028704435.1). Taxonomy (GTDB): domain Bacteria; phylum Bacillota; class Clostridia; order Lachnospirales; family Lachnospiraceae; genus Anaerostipes. The sequence continues at coordinate 23,891 of JAQWFL010000015.1, forward strand.
AGAGAAGAAAGTAAAGATTCAAAGAGACGAAAGTGTTATGAATTATTTGACAGTTCAGATTTCTACAAAAGATCATAAAACAAAGAATATTCAACTGATTGATAAACCAGTTCGAATCAAAAGTTATGCATTTCGTCAATCTTTTAATTTTGCCAAGAGAATCAAGGAAGAAATAAATCGTTTGATGATAGTGTAAGAAAAAGGAGTTGAAATGAAGAGTTTCGATTATGTTTTAAAAATGAAAGAAGGACTTCATGCAAAACCAGCAATGATGCTTTCAAAACTTGCTATGACACTAAAGGGATCTATTGTGGTAAGAAAAAGAAATATGAAAGCTAACGCAAAAAATATGTCTGCATTGTTAACTTTAAGAGCTTACCAAGGGGAAGAAGTTATATTTGAAGTGACAGGAGAAAATGAAGACGAGGATATCAAAAAAATAAAAGAATTTTGTGAACGTAATTTATAATTAAATAAATATATAAAACGGAATTGTAACAAAGTGTGACAGTTCCGTTTTTAAATAATTAAAAGCTAATCTAAGATTCATTTGCAATAATCAAATTTTTGGTGTTAAATTTAATGTTAGAAATTTCATCGGAAATTACGCTGTTATCAACGATGACAGTATCAATATCTTTAATGCTATTTCCTTGAAATGTTTTATGTACCCCGATTTTGGAACTGTCCAATAACAGTATCTTCTCACCTTGCATTTCACATAGAGTGCGAATTGTACTAACTTGAATTTCATTTGCACATTGAATTTCGCACGAATTAGACTTTTTAAGTCCAACTGCTGAAAAAAACATTTTTTCTGGAAAAATTCTTTTCATATTTTCAAGGGTTAAATTTCCGCCTAAAGAGTAGTTGTTTTGAGAGACCTCACCTTCAAGAGCGTATAAATGCGAAATATTTGAACGTGGCGTATAATTAATAATAGCTAAATTTGGTGTAAAAATAGTAATGTCAGTAGCTGTAATTTCTTTGTACAAAAGAAAACATGTAGACCCTGTATCTAGGTAAATTGTATCGTGATTTTTAACTAATTTAGCAGCTTCACGAGCAATTGATATTTTTTTTTCTTCATTTATTTTTTCGCGAATATTAAATTTTGTTACACGCTCATCTGAAAGGGCTCGAGCACCACCATGAAAACGCTCTATCAATTCTTGCCTAGCCAACATATCTAAATCTCGTACAATCGTTGATTTTGAAACATTAAATTGCATCATCAAATCATTTATAGAAATATATTCAAAAGAGTTAATATATTGATACAATTCAGCTAGTCTTTTTTCTTTTTTTTTCATAGTAAGTCTCCTTAATTAAAATAAGTTTAAAACAATAAATTTGGAATTAGTAAGCTTAAAGCATAAGCTATACCGTTGTTATTGTTATTTTTTGTTACATAGTTGCATAGCGTTTTGATTTCTGAAGGACTGTTTCCCATAGCACAAGAATATCCGGATTTGAGAAGCATTTCCCAATCGTTAAAACCGTCACCGAAAGAAAGAACTGAGGACATGGGGATATCTAAATGATTTGCCACATATGTTAGAGCTTCTCCTTTATTCGCAGTTGCGTTATTAAGTTCAATATTAAAAGAAGATGATGATGAGATTTTTAATTCGGGGTAGTCGTTTAAAATTTTAATAAAATCATTCTTTTGGAAAGAATCAGAAAGTAAAATCTGAAACTTTTCAACATTTTGTTTTCTTTCCATAATATAAGCACCTAAGTCTGGAACGATATTGGTATTATTCTTAAATTCAGAATACATAGCGGAACTATGCAATATCCTACTTAATTTTCTATAGTCATTCAAATCAATATAATTTTTACCATTAATGTTAACATCAAAAGTTGCGTTGGCACCTAAAGGAAGAAAGGTGTTTAGCAAATGGTGAATTAAAGAATATGACATTTCGTTTGAATATATAGTTCTATTAGTAGTAAGATTATATATTTTTGCACCATTAGAAGTAATTGCGTAGTTTAAATCTAAGTTATTTATTATAAAAGGTGGAATACTTGAAAGTTCTCGTCCGGTAGATGGAATAGTATAAATACCATTTTTGCTGCATTTCTTTAAAATGCTTTTTGTGACATCATCTATTTTTTTATAATCATTAAGTACAGTTCCATCTAAATCAAAGGCAATCAGCCCAAGTGTTTTTATCATATCTAAACTCCTATCATTGATAATTGAATTATAGTAATCAAAAAGTCTAAATATAATCTCTCTAAAACATTATACTCATAAAATTTATCTAAGCTCATATCAATAATAACAAAATGACGTAAATGAGTCAAATATACACATATAACGATAAAAATGAACCAAAAGAGTCAAAAATAAAGTAAAAAGTGAGCGATAATAATCAAAAAAGCTTGACAAGTATCATTTCAAAGAGTAGAATTGAATTAAAGAAGTCAAAAAATAACTTAAAAATGAACATTATAGCTCATAATAAAACAGGAACATAATTTTAAAAAACATAAATAATTCAAAGAAAGGAGGATATGAATTTATGGGTAGACCAATAAAGGTAATGGTAGCTTGTGGTAGTGGAATTGCAACATCAACAGTTGCAGCAAATGCAATTAAAGAAATATTTGATGAAGTCGGAATTGATGTAAACCTTATTAAAGGAACAGTTTCAGAAATAGCGACAAAAGCAGATGAAGTTGACATTGTATTTGCTACAAATTGTTATCGTGAAAAGATTAGTTGTCCAATTGTTAATGTAACTGCCTTTCTTACTGGAATAAAGAGAGAAAAGAAAGTTGCTGAAATTAAAGAAATTATTTTGGATTTAAATGAAACAATTAGTTAATTATGTAAGACGATAACACAAGGAGGTATATATGGAAATATTAAGCGGAGTCGTAAAATTTATTTCGGATGTGGGAGCATCAGCTATATTACCAATTATTATTGCATTGCTTGGATTATATTTTAGAATTGGTGTGAAAAAAGCAGTAAGAAATGGATTGATGGTTGGAATAGGATTTTTAGGAATAAGTACAGCACTTGGAATACTAACGGGTGCAATGGGAAATATTTCGGGATATTATCAAAATCTTGGAGGTGGATTTACGGTTATTGATGGCGGATGGCCTGCGTTAGGAGCGGCAGGTTGGTCTACACCATTTGCAATCCTGGTAATACCATTAGGATTTATTTTGAATTTTATTTTAGTGAGGTTAAAGTTTACAAAAACATTGAATGTTGATTTGTGGAATTATTGGCATTTTCTAATTACAGCATGTATGGTTTACTATCCAATGAAAATTGCTGGGTTCTCAACGCTGATAGCTGGAGCGGCTGGAACAATTGTTGCATTGGCCTGTTCCGTTGTTATGTTAAAAGTTGCAGATGCGACTGCTGCGAGTTGGCAAGAGTATTTTGGACAGGAGGGAACGGCTGTAACAACTCAATTTGCCATGGTTACAGCTTATCCAATTGCTAAAATCACAAATTGGATTTTAGATCGTATTCCAGGAGTTAAGGATTCCAAATTAGATTTAAATACACTGAGTAAGAAGATGGGTGTGTTTGGAGATACGGCGGTCATGAGTTTTGTTATTGGAATTATTTTGTGTTTGATTACAAAACAATCTGCAGCAAATACACTTATTATCAGTATTTCAATTGCAGCTGCAATTGTATTATTGCCAAGAATGGTTTCTGTATTACTAGAAGGGTTAGGTCCAATCGGACAAGCAGCATCTGATTTTATGCAAAAGAAACTAGGGGACGATTATGATATTAATATTGGTATGGATGTGGCATTGGGATTAGGTGACTCTTGTGCTATTCAGACAGCAGTGATTATGATACCGATTACAATTGCTTTAGGATTTATTGTTCCAGGCGTGAACTTTTTCCCAATCGGACTCGTTGGAGGGATGGTATATACAACTACCGTTTCATCTTGGGCATCGAAAGGGAATGTCTTAAAAACGCTAGTTTCTGCAATTGCAATTACAATATATGAAATGGTTGCGATGAGTTTTATGGCAGGGCTCACAACATTAGTTGTAAAATCTGCAGGAACTATGGATTTGTCAAATGGAGCACAAGTAGTAGGAACTGTTTGCGATACAATTTACAACGTAATAATTGCAATTATAGTACAGATAGCAGGACTGATTTAGATATTAATGAAACATTGATATAAATAACAAATTAATTTATTTTTAGGAGGTAGAATTATGAGTAAAATTCCAGAAAACATGAAAGCAGCATTATGGTATGCACCATTAGATGTAAGATTTGTAGATGTACCAGTACCAGAAATTGATGACAAAGGTGTTCTAATTAAAACAAAAGTGACATTAACATGTGGAACTGATGTTAAGACATATAAGAGAGGTTATCCAGGTGAAAAACCAGGAGCAACTTTTGGTCATGAAGTTTCGGGTGAAATAGTTAAGGTGGGTAAAGATGTAGAAGGATTTAAGGTTGGAGATAGAGTAGTTACACATAATACTGCTCCATGTGGCACATGTTATTACTGTAAGATTGGAAGAAATGATGGGGAGTGTGAATCACTTGTACGTATTAAGGGTGGACATTCTCAATATGTAGCTGTTCCAGATCAAATTGTTAGAACAAATTTATTCCATATTCCTGATGAAGTACCTTACAAAGCAGCTACATTGGTTGAGCCATTCTCATGTGCAGTATATGGAGCGGATATGACACCAGTACATTTTGGAGATTATGTTGTAATATTAGGTGCCGGACCAATTGGTTTAATGATTGCGATGTTAATGAAGAAAAAAGGAGCTAGGGTTATTCATGCGGACTTTAGTGAAGATAGATTAAAAATTAGTAAATCATTAGGAACAGATATTACATTTAATCTAACAGATGTTGAAGATCCAGTAAAAGAAATCAGAGCATTAACGCCAGATGGAAGAGGTGCAGATTCTGCAATTGATGCATCAGGACAACCATCTGCTTGGGAAAATGCAATTAATATTGTTAGAAAAGCAGGATTTGTAAATCTATTTGGTGGATGTAAAGCAGGAACAACCATTACCGTTGATACACATAGAATTCATTATGATGGAGTAACTTTGACAGGATTCTATCATACGACACCAAGACATGTTCAAATGGCAGTTGATATGATTATTAACAAAGATATTCCAGTAGACACCTTTGTAACCGGAGAATATCCATGGGAAAAGCTAATTGATGCAGTAGAGGCACATGGACGACAAGAAGGTATCAAAAATGCAATTTTATGGGATTAATTACGAAAGGAGTATTTCTAGATGTCTGATAAATTAAAATTTGCAAAGGAAGAAGTAGTTCGAGCATGTAAAATCATTTCTGGAAATGGATTTGTCCTTGGAACAGCAGGAAATGTATCTGCAATTGTTGAGGGAGAAAACTTGTTTGTAATAACACCATCAAGTTATCCTTATTCTCAAATGGAAGTTAAAGATTTAGTTGTTGCAGATTTAGATGGAAATATTGTTGAGGGAGAAAAAAAACCATCTATAGAATTTACAATGCATAGAAATATCTATCTTGAAAGAAATGATGTAAAGGCAATTGTGCATTCACATTCTCCATATGCAACTGCAGCAGCAAGCATTGAGGGTATCAATATAATTCCGGGTGTGGATATTGAAGCTGCCTTTGGTCTAGGAGGAGATATGAATATTGCAGGATTTGCCCCTCCAGGTAGTCCGGAACTTGCTGAATTTGCGAGAAAATCAATTGAAGATAAGGGAGGAGTCTTATTGGCTAACCATGGTGCAATCGGAGTAGGAAAAAACATGGACGATGCATTGCTAGCTAGTGACAACATTGAGCGGAATTGTAAAATGTATTTAAGCATATTGCCAGTAGGAAGTGTTAAAACAATGCCAGAAGATTTCATGCTATTTTCATCTAATATTTTCAAGGAAGTAAGTGGAATGACAAAATAAAGAAAAAGATGGGGTTGAAATTTCGGTTTCAAGCCCTTCTTTGTTCTTAATCTAAATGAGGTGAATTATGATAAAAAAAATTTTTGTTATAGAAGGATGTCCAGAGAATAAAGAGGAAGCTTTAAAATTGACCTTTGAAAAATTATACAATGAAAAATGTGTGAAGGATAGTTTTTACGAAGGGTGTATTACACGAGAAAAAAGTTTTCCTACAGGATTAGATACAAAAATTCCTGTTGCAATTCCACATACAGATTCAAAGCATGTAATCGTACCAGCAGTATGTGTCTTAAAATTAGATAGACCTATTAGCTTTTGTATGATGGAAGATGACACAAAAAAAGTTGATGTCAATTTCATTTTTAATATGGCACTGAAATCAAATGATGACCAACTTGACATGCTAAATAAAATTATAGCAACAGTTCAAAATGTAGAGATATTGTCAAATGCAAAGAATCAATCGGATAAAGAATTTAAAGATAAATTAGTTTCCGAATGGATAGAATAAAGGAGAAATGAATGGATAATTTTAGTTTTTATAGCCCAACAAAGTTTTATTTTGGGAAAAATGCAGAGAAAAATCTGGGAGAAATGTTAAATAAGTTATCTTCAAAAAAAATAATGATTTTACATATGAATGGGCCAGAGCTTAATTCTGGAATATTAGATAGAGTAAAAGAAATATTAAACAGAGAAAAAATTGAGTATGTAGAAATGAATGAAGTAAAAGCAAATCCGCGAGTTGAATATTCCTTGAAATGCATCGAAGTTGCAAAAAAAGAAAAAGTAGATTCTGTACTTGCAATTGGAGGAGGAAGTTGTATTGATACTGCAAAGGCAACAGCAGCAGGGGCATTATGTAAAGACGATTTTTGGATGCATTTTGAAAAGAACATTCCATTTGAAAAAGCATTGCCAATTGGATGTATTGTTACGATTGCAGCATCTGGAAGTGAGGGTTCGGAAGCTTGTTTGTTAAAAGATGAAAAAAATAATATAAAAGTTGGTCTTCATAGCGAGGTTTTTCGTCCAACTTATGCAATAGAAAATCCTGAGTTGACATATAGTTTGCCTAAATATCAAACGGCTTGTGGAGTGACTGATATTATGATGCATGTAATAGAACGTTATTTTACCAATACAGTTGGTACAGAGTTGACAGATCAGCTTGCGGAGGGCGTTTTGAGAACTATGGTAAAATATGGACCAATAGCTATAGAAAATCCAAAGGATTATGAAGCTAGAGCACAGATAATGTGGGCTGGTGTAATTGCACATAATGATACCTGTGGAGTGGGAAGAGAAATTGATTTGGCAAGTCACCTCATTCAAGATGTCATAGGTGGCTTGTATGATTCGGCACATGGAGCAGGATTAGCAACGATTTGTCCTGCTTGGATGAAATACGTGTATAAGCATGATATACCTAGATTTGTAAGATGTGCTACAGAAGTATGGAATATAAAAAATGATCCATTTCATCAAGAAGAAGTTGCACTAGAAGGAATTAAAAAAACAAAAAATTTCTTTAAGCTACTTGGAATGCCTACTACATTAGAAGAATTAGGCGTTGATGAAAGAGACATGGATTTTTTATGTGGTGGAAGAGTTGTAGGACATTTTGTAGAATTACATGAAAATGATATTAGGGAAATCTATAAGTTAGCAAAATAATATTGTTAGTATATTCATAAAAAGCAAAAATTAAAAGCGAGGTCATTACAAAAAATGTAAGGGCCTCGCTTTTTCAGAGTTATATTAATATACAAATACAGGTGTTCCAGCTTTAATCATACTGTATAATTCAGCAGCGTTACCAGATGGCATATTGACGCATCCGTGAGATCCGTTACCTCGGTAACTACTTCCACCAAAGCTTCCTCTCCAGCTTGCATCGTGGAAACCAACATTAGTAGTAAATGGCATCCAGTAGCTGACAGGAGATGCATAGCCCTGACCAGTTAGTGTCTGATTACGGGTCTTGTACATAATTTGATATGCACCAGTTGGTGTTGAATGTCCCTTTGTTGGATCACCTGTTACAACAGAAGATGACATTGCAACTTTACCGTTTTTAATATAGACCATAGATTGAGAGCTTATGTTCACTAATGCATAGGTGTCATCCCAGTCAATGTTTCCTTCTTTACGGCATAGTGCCTTAAACATATAAGTAGGTTCTCTCTTTAAATCTTTTCCGGCTTTGATATCTTTTATTAACTTCTTGGTTTCCTTTGTCTGGCTGATTTTCCATCCATAAGAACCAAAGAGAATTTTGTGTTTTTTCCCAGAGGCATCTGCAACTCGGCGAACAGTAGAGTATGTATCATACTTCTTTGCAAGAGATTCAATATACTTTAAGACTCTGTTGTAGCTTAAAGACGCCTTGCTATCTTTATCAAAGGTAATCCAGTTTTTAATTAAAGACTTGTTCACAACTTCTGTTGTATAATCAAAATCATATGTAATTGTTACATCTGCAATTTGATTAGCCTCTTTGATTCCCTCTTTTAAACGGGTATCATTGCTAAATAGTGTAGGATTCTTATAGCAGTCTGTATCTTTTAAACTTAAAGAATCAGTGACAGAATTTAGGCAGTTTTGAATCTGTGTGGTTGTTTTTTCTTTATCAAGTGTTGTTCCGTAGACTTCTTTTTGAATAATATATTTGTCTTTGTCGTCCAAAGAAATCTTTGCATTTTGTGGTGCGATAATATTCTTCTTATCAAAGAAAGAAAGTTTCTTAATCGCTTTTGTAAGTTTTTCCTCGTTATAAGAAGTGTCAGCTGTCAATTTCTTGTTTTCGCTAGATGCACCTAAAAACCATAAAAAGCGATTCTGATTTGACATGGCATCTGTTAATTTTTCACTTCCGTTAATCTTAAGTTCAATATCTTTTCCAAGGATCGTATCCTTTTGACCTTTTCTTCCAGTTAATTTTAGTTTGTAGTTCTCTGTGTTTTCTGTAAGAATAGATTCTACTTGAGTAATGGTTTTGCCACCAATCTTATCATTCCCAATTTTGGTACCGAATAGATAATGGTTTCCAAAGTAAATAACTCCAATAATGTAAATGACTGCAACGACAGCCACTGCAATGATTCCAATCTTCTTCTTATCAAGAGAGGAACCTGTTCGATTTGTTTCTGTTGTCTCCATAATAAATTAAAACTCCTTCTATAAAATATGCTGCTTTTTACATTGTCTTAAAATGCTCTATACCCTATCGTATAATTTTATGCTGAATGTGTCAATGTAAATTTCCTTAAGTTTAAAACAATAGATTCTTTCAAAACTCTTTCAATTATATGTCAATTGCGTGTCGTTTATATGACAAGTTGCAAAGAGGGTTAGAAAATAGTAAAATTAGAAGCGAGTACTTTACGAAATATTAGTAGGGGAGGAGTACAAAGTGAAGAAACATAACTATGATAAGAAGATATTTCACTATCGATTATATTTGGCGGGCGTCATTGTTTTAACATTTGGCATCGCAGCTGCAGTTGTGTGGATGGGGATAGGGACTTTAAATAAAGAAGCAAATCAATTTTCGGGAGAGATTGCCTGGGATTATGACAATCTTATAGATAGCTATGAGACAACCTTTCGTGTAATGGCAGGACAGATAAAGGAGAAGATAAAAGAAAATCCTTCTCTTGATGAAATGAATCAATGGCTTCAGAGTAAGCAAAAATATTTTGAAGAGCAAATTGGTATCGATGCATATGATGGAGTTGCACTTACATATAAAGGTGGATATGCTCACAGTTGGAACATTGAGGATAATGATGATTATGAGCCTAGTACGAGACCATGGTATCGACAGGCACAAAGGGCCAAGGGAAAAGTTACAGTTGTTGCTCCCTATACCAACTATCTAGGATCGTTGTATGATAATGAGGATGAGGCCATTGTTATGACGATTGCACAAAAGTACAATAAACAAATCAGCATACATTATGATATTAAGATTACTCAGATTGGAAAATTGGTTCAAAATAGGATTCGTCGTTACGATAATTCTAAGATTATTTTATATGATCGGGATGGGTATATTTTAAGTAGTACCGATGATAAGGAGTTTGGGCACAATATTTACAATCCAGATCAAAAGATTAGCGAAGATTTAAGCAAAAAAATAAAAAAGAGCCGTAGCATTGGGAAGAGTTTTATCCTTTCAAAGGTAGATGGGGAGTTAAGACTTCTATATTCATCAAGAGATAAAAATGGAAATACATTGTGCATCTCCTACTCATTTTGGACAGTAATGGTGGATACATTTGCTGTGGTGGGATTGATTGTGGGGGTGTTGATTCTACTTGAAATTTTTATGTACATTAGAAATAAAAGATATATTCTAGAGTTTCACCGCAGGGATAGAAGGCTTTCTCATATTCTAAATGCTTCTTATGATAAGGAACTGTTTGTATATTTGGATTCTATGGAGTTCTATGGAAATGAAGAAGCACAGCAACTTCTGGGAAATACAAAATACAAAGAATTGTATCAATATATGTATGACATTATGGAAGATAATGACTCCAAATATCGATTTGCACAGTTTTTGTCTCCAGAAGCATTGAGAAATGAACAAAACGAAAAAGAGATACTTGTTTCCCAGAAATTTAATATTAAAATAGATTTGACAGGGAAAGAACAAAAAACCATTTATGAGATTTATCGAATGATTACAAAAAATGATGATAAAATGATTGCGGCTATTTTAGTAAATGATGTGACAGAAGATGCCACTATTTTAAGGGAAGCTTTACAAAGAGCCGAACAGGCAAGTGAGGCAAAAGGTAATTTTCTTACAAAAATGAGTCATGAGATTCGAACTCCTATGAATGCAATTATTGGGGAAACAACATTGGCATTAAGGCAGATGGATCAGACGGATAAGGTAGAAATATGTTTGGAAAAAGTTATGATTTCATCGAAACATTTGTTGAATTTAATTAACGATATTCTAGATATGTCATCTATCGAAAGTAATAAGATGAAGATTGCCCATGCAGAGTTTGATATTAAAGAAGTTGTATCTACAGTATCTACTTTGTACTATTCTCAATGTAAGGAAAAAGGAATTGAATTTAAAACAAAGCTAGATGAAGTTAGAACAGAGATTTTAGTTGGAGATCAGCTTCGGATTCAGCAGATTATACTAAACTTATTGTCTAATGCAGTGAAATTTACATCAAGAGGTGGAGAGATTATATTTGCATTAAGTGAAGATAATATTTCAGGTAAGAATCTTGATTTACATATCCATATAATGGATACAGGTGCAGGAATGAGTAAGGAATATATGAATCGGATTTTCCAACCATTTGAACAAGAACATGCATTGACGGCTAAGGAACATGGCGGATCTGGTTTGGGACTTTCCATTACTAAGAACTTGATGGAACTTATGAATGGGTCTATCACAGTGGAAAGTGAGGAAGGAAAGGGAACTGTCTTTGATATTAGTATTCCTTGTGAAATAGCGGAGAATCAAGTGCGAATGGATACTAGTTTGATTTCCTCTATGAGAGCAATTGTTGTGGATGATGATAAAGATACTCTTGACTATATAGGGAATATTTTAAATCATATTGGAATTAGTCATGATTGTGTCACTTGTGGAAAAGATGCCATTGAAATGATTACCAAGGCAAGGAACGATAAAAAGATGTATGATGTCTGTCTTTTGGATTGGAGAATGAAAGGTATCTCAGGATTAGAATTAGCAGAAAAGATTCGCTTAGCTTGTGGAGACCAACCTATTATTTTGATTGCATCGGCTTATGACTTAAACGAAATTAATGATGACGCAAAGAAGGCTGGAGTAGATATGTGCGTAGCAAAACCAATATTTCAGTCATCGCTGTTTAATATGTTAATGAAATTAAATCAGGGCAAATTAGTGCATCAATGTGAAAAGAAAACAGATTATGATTTTACAGGAAAGCGTATTTTGCTGGTGGATGATACTGAGATTAACTTAGAAATTGCAAAAGAATTACTGGAGATGGTTAATTTTAAGGTAGATGTTGCATGGGATGGAAAAGAAGCTCTTAATATGTTTGAAAAGTCAAAACCGGGAACCTATAACGTTATTTTGATGGATGTACAGATGCCAGTGATGAATGGGTATGAAGCAACAAGGGCAATTCGAGGGTCAAAACATTCAGAAGCGAAAAGTATATGTGTTATTGCCATGACAGCCAATGCATTTGCAGAGGATATTGCAAAATCAATGCAGGCAGGAATGGATGACCATATTTCAAAGCCAATTGATACAGAATTAATGTATGATATTTTAAATAGATATGTATAGCAGATAATTTTTCCAGCCATACAGGGGGATAGGATGAATCAAAGACAGACAATCTTAATCGTAGAAGATGAGAAGATTAACCGAAAAATTATAACCAAAATATTAGGAGAAGAGTATGATTTAATAGAAGCCGAAAATGGAATCCATGGATTTAATGCCCTCGAAAGATATGATCAGAAGATTTCAGCTATTCTTCTTGATTTAACAATGCCTATTATGGATGGATATGAATTCTTAAAACGTATTGGAACAAGTAAGTGGAACAAAATTCCTATTATTGTTATGACAGGGGATGCTAATCCAGAAACAGAAAAAGAAGCTCTTGATTTGGGAGCGTGGGATTTTGTACCGAAACCGTATAACACACAAATTTTAAAAAGCCGTCTAGTAAGTGCTATTTCAAAAAGTAAGGTAGATGTATACAAGCAGATTCACCATATGTCAGAACATGATCCGTTAACAGGACTTCATAACAGAGAAAAAATGTTTGCAAATACTGCGAAGATGATTGCCTATTATAAAGAACAGAAGTTTGTATTTTTAAAAGCAGATCTTGATCATTTTTCTCTTTATAATACAACTTTTGGAGAAGAGGATGGGAATCGTTTATTAGTTCATTATGCAGATTTAATACGTGAATTTTGTGATATTTACGAGTTACATGCCTATGGGAGAATTAGTGCAGATATTTTCTGTGCCTGTATTCCATGGGATGACAATGAAAAAAGATTGAAAAATCGAGTAGAAGAGTTGAATCAACGGGTGGATGAATATAAGGAAGACTATGTTCTTGAAATTTCCGTAGGTGTATGTGTAGTGGAAAAAGGGATGAAAGTTGAGGACTTATATCACAGAGCATCTTTTGGGGCAAAGAAATGTAAGAATCGCTTTGGAGTTCACCTTGGAACATACAGCGAAGAGGAGATTGAGCAGGAGGCAGAAAATATAGCTATTGTAAATGATATGCAAAAGGCATTAGACGAGGAACAGTTTCTTGTTTATATTCAGCCTAAAGTCAATTTGTTAAATGATGAGGTTTGCGGGGGAGAGGCATTGGTTCGCTGGAAACATCCTGTCAAAGGGCTGATTTCTCCAGGACGATTTATTCCTGTATTTGAGCAGAATGGATTTATTTCTAAGGTTGATTATTATGTCTGGGAGCATACATGTAGAAGGCTTCACCAATGGGTGGAGGCAGGATATAAACCAGATCCTATCTCTGTTAATATATCAAGAGTTAGTTTATATAATCCTCATTTGGATAAGGTTTTAATTGAGTTGATAAAAAGATATGATTTGTCACCTGAATTGCTGGAGTTAGAGATTACAGAAAGTGCATATATGACAAGTCCGGACCTTATGAATGGTGTTGTAAAAAAACTTCACCAAGCAGGTTTTACTATTTTAATTGATGATTTTGGAAGTGATTATTCTTCTCTAAATACCTTAAAGAATATGGATATAGATGTGTTGAAAATTGACATGAAGTTTATTCCCAAGGAAGATGATGTAGAAAAAGGCGAGATTATCATTGCATCCATGATTAAAATGGCAAAGTGGTTAGGGGTCACTGTTATTTGTGAAGGTGTTGAGACGCGAAGACAAAGAGATTTTTTGGAAGGTGCGGGATGTGATATCATTCAGGGATTTTTCTATGCAAAACCAATGCCGAAAGATGAATATGAGAAGAACTATGTAATTCCTAAGACATGGGACAAAAATACAGGAGAGGAATTGACTTCTTTTGATGAAGAAACTAAGATCCTTATCATTGATGATGCACAAGAAACTTGTGATCTTCTAGAGGCCTATTTTGCCAATCGTTATACCGTAAAATCCTGCAACAGTGCAGAGGAAGGGCTTATTTTTTTAAGGAAATATTCAGACTCAGTGAAACTTATTCTTGTGGATAATATAATGCCTGGAATGTCAGGAATTGAATTTCTCAAATACTGCCGTTACAGCAGTGAATTAGATATAATTCCCAAGATTATGATTACGGTAGGGGATTCAGTGGAAGAGCAGGTAAATGCATTTGATGCAGGTGCTTATGACTTTATTTCAAAGCCACTGATACGAGAAATTGTTCTTGCTAGAGTAAAGCATGTGATGGAAACTGCATATCACTATACTAATTATGAAAAAATTCAACAGGAATGTCGGAGGGAATGTGAATGCGATGTGCAAACTGGTCTTTTGCTCAGAGAAGCTTTTGAAGAATTGTCTGGACGTATTCTAAATGCATTTCCAGAAGATTCTATGGCATTGTATTTAATTGATATTGATAATTTTAAAAATATTAATGAACAATATGGAATGAAAACAGGAGACGACATTATCAAAAATCTCACCTTGCAGTTACGAAAAATCTTTCGTAAATCAGATGTAATTGGAAGGATTGATGGAGATCAATTCGCTGTTTTATTATGTGGGATGACGGATCGAAAGGTAATAAAGCGGAAAAGTGCAGAGACTTTAAAGCAGATTAGTTTTCTTGGAAGTCGTGAGTATGGAATTAAGTTAAGTGTAAGTATCGGGTTAGTATTTATTGGGAAAAATGAGAACATTGATGTTGTTTTAACAAAAGCAGATCAGGCACTAATGCAGGCAAAGAAACAGAGAAAAGGAGTCACTGTTGTGTATGGAGAAAGCATTCCTCCAATTTTAAATGACGAAAGGAAGATTGTGTTGGTTTGCGGGAATGAGAAGCAGGTATACAGTGATGTTGCACTTGCCTATGGGGAAGAGGCGTCCTTTGCCTATGCTGGTAATTTTGAAGAAGTAAAGGAATGTCATCAGAAGTATAGAGATAGAGTGAAAGTACTGTGTCTGGACTTTAATGCACTTATAGATGGATATAAAGATGTTTTTGCATGGATAGAAGAAAGAAAAGAATGGAGAAATATCCCGGTGATTGCACTGTGGAGGCAAGGGCAGATAGAACAAATCAGAGAAGCCATGAACTTTAATGTACGTGAAATTGTATCCCTTCCAATTGAAATGGATACATTGCAAGAGAGGTTATCCTATGCTCTTATGAAGTCTCATTCATAGAGCTTATAGATCGTAAAAAGAATAAGAAATAAACCATGAAAATCAAGGGAAACCTTGGTTTTTTTATTTTGACAATAACAGGGATTTTTTTAGTTATAGAAAGAAAAAGAAAGGATGTAAATAAGTGGAATAAGATTGCAAAGGGTTGCCACATATGTGGCAATCATTTGGTATGGCGAGTTAATTTTTCACTGGGTATAATAAGCTTACAACATATAAATGAAACAAAAGGAGGAGAGAGATATGTTTATATCAGCAGTTTTAGTTGCAATTATTGCAATCGGCAGTCAGTGGTGGTTCAGCCATACGATTACAAGAACTTGGCTTTACCCAATTTGGGCAGGATTTCTTGTAGCAGTCGTTATGGGAGAGCCAATTGAAGGAATGAAGGCAGCAGCTTACATTCAGTTAACTTATTTAGGATGGATTACAGCAGGAGGAACAATGCCAGGAAATCTAATGGTAGCGGGTGTATTTGGTACGGCCCTTACAATTATTTCTGGAGCATCACCAAGTTTAGCACCAACATTCGCAGTTCCATTTAGTTTGTTAGGTATTTTAATTAATCAGGCTTACATGACCATTAACAGTTTCTGGATTCATAAAGCAGATCAATACTTAGAAAATGGAAACATCAGAGGTGTCCGTCTTATGAACTATGTACCATCGGGATTAACGGCACTTGTATTTTATGGAATTCCAGCATTTAGTTTAGTGTACTTTGGAGGAGATTTTGCTACAAAGGCATTGGCAATGATTCCAGAAACAATGATCAATGCATTAAACACAGTAGGAGCATTGATGCCAGCACTAGGAATTGCAATGTTATTAAGTTTCTTAGGAAAGAAAAAGATTGTTGCATTTTTCTTTATCGGTTATTTCCTAACGATTTACGCAAAAATCGATACAATGGCAGTTACAATATTTGCAGCAGCAATTGGAGCACTTGTATATCTATTTACAGCAAGTAAGGAAGAGGAGGCATAGACATGGGAGAAGTAAAATTAACAAAAAAAGAATTAGTAAAACATTTCTTACTTGGTTATTCAAGTGAAACTTGCTACAACTATGAGCGTCTTCAAGCATTAGGAACAACCAATGCTATGATTCCAATTGTAAGAAAATTGTATCCAAACAAAGAAGATCAGGCAAAAGCATTAAAGAAATACATGGTTTTCTTTAACACAGAGCCATCTTGGATGGGAACAGTTATTCATGGAGTTGCAGCATCTATGGAAGAGCAGGCAGCCAATGGAGTAGATATTGATGCAGAAGATATTAACGCAGTTCGTACCGGACTTATGGGACCTTTGGCAGGAATTGGTGATACTGTATCACAAGGTATTGTTTATCCGATTTTAGCAGGTATTGCTTGTAGTTTAGCTTTAGCAGGAAATATTGCAGGACCAATTATCTTTGAAGTTGTGTATAAGGTATTAATGCTTGGAATGGGTTATGCAATGTACATGATGGGATATAATCAAGGAAAATCAGCGATTTTAAAGATTCTAAAAGCAGGTACATTAAATCGTATTACTGAAGTATTTAGTATTATTGGTTTGATGGTAGTAGGTAATATGGCAGCCACAAGGGTTAATATATGTACGCCAATTGCATTTAAAGTTGGAAAAGTAGCAATCAACTTACAAAATATTTTAGATTCACTTTTGCCAGGAATGTTACCTTTAATTGCAACTTTATTAGTATGGAAGCTTCTTGATAAGAAGGTAAAACCAACATACATTATTGTAATTCTATTTATCGTAGGTATTATTACATCACTTGTTGGAGCATTGGCTGTAGCAGCATAAAATACTGGAGGAAAAGAACATGGTAGGAATTGTAGTAGCAAGTCATGGGCAGTTGTGCGAGGGGATTTTAAATAGTGTATCCATGGTGGCAGGAGAATTGGAGCAAACAAAAACAGTATCTCTTGTTCCAGGAATGACACCTGATACATATGCGCAGATGATGCGTGATGCCATCGGTGAGATGGATACAGGAGATGGAGTGGTTGTTCTCATAGATTTATTAGGTGGGACACCGTTTAATACCATTGGTTCTCTGGCAAGAGAATATAATGTACAAATTGTAACAGGAATGAATATGGCAGCTGTCATTACATTAGCATTAGAGCGTAGTGAAGATACAACATTAGATGAGCTTGCAAAGTTAGCTGAAACTGCGGCACATGATGGAATCAAGCTACTAAACCCAAACAGTTAATCGAGGAGGAAGTCAAATGAAAGCCATGAGATTACATGCAATCTGTGATTTTGCCTGTGAAGAGGTAGAATTGCCAGAACTAAAAGATGATGAGATTTTATTAAAGGTAGGAGCTTGTGGAGTATGTGGATCTGATATTCCAAGGGTATTTGAACTTGGAGCTCATGTATTCCCAATTACCATTGGACACGAATTTGCCGGAACCGTTGTAAAAACAGCAAATAAAAAGGATGAAGATTTAATCGGAAAGAAGGCGGCAATTTTCCCTTTGATTCCTTGTGGAACTTGTGAATTCTGTAAAGAAGAACAGTTTGCACAGTGTACCAATTATAATTATCTAGGTTCTAGATGTGATGGCGGATTTGCAGAATATTGTGTGATACCATCGAAATGGCAGCTGGTATTTTCAAATGACGAGAATACATCTATGGAAAGTTTATCCCTTGTAGAACCGGCAACAGTAGCACAGCACGCAGTCAGGAAAGCAAAGATTTCAGAGGGAAGCAATGTACTGATTTTGGGAGCAGGTCCCATTGGATTACTGGCAGCTCGTTTTAGTAAATTGTTTGGTGCTGGGCAGGTTGCATTAACAGATATTAGTGATGAAAAGATAGACTTCGCACAGGAGAAAGGATTCCAGGTTTTCAATACATTAGAAGAAGGCAGTGCAAAAGAGATTCAGGGATACTTTAAAAACCATAAAATAGATGTTGTCATTGAGGGAACTGGAAGTACCCCAGGGCTTAATACAGCCATTGAGCTGATAAAACCTTTTGGAAGAATTGTAATGCTGGGGAATCCACATGGAGATACCATGATTCAACTGCAGAATCACAGTAGTATTTTAAGAAAAGAAATAGAATTTTATGGTGTATGGAATTCCATTTATTCTGATAAAGAATTAAATGAATGGAAATATACAGTTGAAATGATTGATACAGGAAAATTAAAAGTAGATGATTTAATCACACACAAAGTAAAGCTAGAAGATGTTGCAAAATTATTTTCGCAAATATATCATCGTGAGATTACTGTATGCAAGGCTATTTATAGTAAGGAAGTGTAACACTATAAAAGGCTCCATATCGTATGGGGCCTTTTGTTATAGAAAAAGGAGGGCAAAATGAAGGAAAAATTCTCAGCATCACTTATGTGCATGGATTTTTTAAACATGAAAGAACAGTTAGAAATTTTAAATAAAAATATGGGAATGTATCATATTGACATTATGGACGGACACTATTGCAAAAACATTACATTGTCTCCAGACATGATTCGCACATTTAAAAGGGTAAGTAAAGTTCCCATGGATGTACATTTGATGACAACAAACCCAGAAGACTGGATTGAAACCGTTGCAAGTGCAGGGGCAGATATTATTTCTCCACATGCGGAAACCATAGGAGGAAAGGCATTCCGAATTTATAATCAAATCGAAGATTTAGGGTGTCAGAAGGGAGTTGTATTAAATCCTGCAACACCTTTAGAAATGGTAAAACATTATTTAAATCGAATTGATTTACTTACATTAATGACCGTAGATGTAGGATTTGCAGGACAACCATTTATCGAGGAAATGCTTGATAAGATTAAAGAGGCAAAAGACTTAAGAGAAAAAAATGGATATCACTTTAAAATACAAGTTGATGGATGCTGTAACCAAAAGACTTATAAAGCAATGGAAGATGCGGGAGCAGATGTGTTTATTGTTGGAAGTTCAGGATTATTTGGTTTAAATCAAGATTTAGAACAGGCCTGTGATTGTATGTATGCACAATATCAAAAGGTGGTGGAAGGATAATGGGCTATAAAGAAGAAAGTAATCTAGTTCTAGATGAATTAAATGAAGCATTGCATACCATTAAGGAAGAAGAAGTTGAACAATTGGTAGATATGATTTGTAGTGCAAGAAAGGTTTTTGTTGTTGGTGTTGGAAGGGTACTTCTAATGTTACAGGCATTTACCAAAAGATTAAATCATCTTGGAATTGAAGCAAATTATGTAGGGGCAATTGATGAACCTGCAATTACAGATCAAGATTTGCTCATTGTTGGGTCTGGTTCAGGAAGCAGTATTGTACCTCTTGAGATTATGAAAATAGCAAAAAAATATAATGCAAAAATTGCACATATTGGATCCAATGCAAAGAGTCCAATGTCTGAATATGAAGATTTATTTCTTCGGATTCCATGTAAGACAAAATTGGATTTGCAAGATGAAATTGATTCAAAACAGGTGATGAGCAGTCTGTTTGAACAAAGTCTGTTACTGTTAGCAGATAGTGTAGCATTAATGATTGTAGAGAAAAAACAAATTAAAGATATTCATGCTTTATGGGAAAAACATGCAAATCTAGAATAGGAGCGTAATGATGAAAGGTAAAATGAAAGCGGCAGTTTTACACCAGCCAGGGGATTTGAGATATGAAGAGGTAGAAATTCCTCAAATAGGGGATGAGGATGTATTAGTAAAGGTAACAGCATGTGGAGTATGTGGATCTGACATTCCACGAGTTATGACAACAGGTACTTATCATTTCCCAACAATTCCAGGGCATGAATTTGGAGGAAGAATTGTTGAATTAGGCAGTAAAGTTGATGAAAATCTAAAAGATAAGAAGGTCGCTGTCGTTCCGTTGATTCCTTGTAAAAAATGTAAACTGTGTGAAATTGGACAGTTTGCACAATGTGAAGATTATGATTTCTTAGGATCAAGAAATGATGGTGGATTTGCAGAGTATGTAAAGGTTCCAGCTGAAAATGTAGTTGTAGTACCTGATAATGTAGCAGATGAAGCAGTAGCATTTTTAGAACCAATTAGTGTGGCACTTCATGTAGTGCAAAACTGTGGTGTGAATTTTGGTGATTCAGTTGCTGTGTTTGGACTAGGAGCCATTGGGATTTTTGTTGCACAGTGGGCAAAAGCATTTGGAGCAGCGCATGTATTTGCTTTGGATGTAGATGAAAAGAAAATCAAAGTTGCAAAAGAACTTGTACTAGAAGATGCACTATGTATCGGGCAGGATAACATTGAAGAAATTATCAAAGAAAAGACAAATGGCGTGGGATTAGATGTTGCATTTGAAGCGTCAGGAGCACCAGCCGCATTTTGTCAGGCAATTGAACTTCTTCGTACATCTGGAAGAATGGGACTTGTTGGAAGACCAACAAAAGCACTGGCTTTAGAGCCTGAAATTTTTGAAAAGATACTTCGTTCCCAATTAACTATTCATGGTACGTGGAGCTTTGAATTTACAAGTTTTCCACATCATGCATGGCAGCAAAGTTTAGAAGCATTAAGCAAAGAAGAAATAAAAACAAAACCAATTATATCTCATAGAATGCCATTATCACAGACATTTGACGCAGTAAAAATTATGGCAGATAAGTCGGAATTTTTCTATAAGATATTAATTGAACCAGAAATGTAGACAATAAAGGAGAAAACAAATGGAGAATTTATTATTAACGAGAGTCGATGACAGACTAATTCACGGACAGGTTATGACAGCGTGGATGAAATTATTACCAGCAAAAGAAATTGTAATTGTAGATGATAAGGTAGCAAAAGATGATTTTATGATTTCGGTTCTAGAAATGGCAGCTCCAAAAGGGGTAAAGGTAAAAGTATTTTCCAGCGAAAAGGCAATTGAATACTTAAAAGGTGGATTAAGCCAGCCTTCCATTATGCTTGCAAAAACACCATTAACTTATAAAGCTATTGTTGATGGAGGAATTTCATTAGAGAAAATCAACCTAGGTGGAATGGGAATTAATGAGACAAGAAAAACTTTGCTTAAAAATATTGCAGCAAGTGAAGAAGAACGTGAAAGCTTAAAGGAATTTTTAGCAAAAGGAATTCAAGTAGAAATTCAAGTGATTCCAAATGATAAAGTTGTGAAGGTTGCTGATCTGCTTAAATAATAGGAGAAAAATATGAAGGCAATGAGACTGCATAAAATAAATGAATTTACATTAGATCAAGTGGAAAAACCAGTTCCCAAGGGAGATGAAATCTTAGTGAAGGTAGGAGCTTGTGGAATTTGTGGCTCTGATATTCCAAGGGTTTATGAACTTGGAACTAAGGTGTATCCAGTTACCTTAGGGCATGAATATTCAGGAACCGTTGTTGAAGTGGGAAATCCAGAAGATAGTAATCTTATAGGCAGAACAGCAGCGATTTATCCTGTGGTGCCATGTAATGAGTGTCCAAGCTGTAAAATCGGTCAATATGCACAATGCAGTAACTATCGAAACTTAGGTTCCAGAACAGATGGAGGATTTGCTGAATATTGCCTTCTTCCATCCAAATGGCACTTGGTATTTTCACAAAATGAAGAAACATCAAAAGATGATTTGGCACTAGTGGAACCAGCAACAGTAGCATTACATGCCATTCGTAAGGGAGAAGTTCTAGGTGGAAATCAAGTTATGATTTTTGGAGCAGGACCCATTGGTATCTTAGCTGCCCGTTGGTGCAAGTTATTTGGAGCCCATCCCATTCTAGTGGATATTAATCCCCAGGCTATTACATTTGCAAAGGAAAGAGGATTTGTAGTACGAAACTCTTTGGATCATGATTTTATGGAGCAAGTAATAGAAGAAACAAAAGGAAAGATGATTGACGTGGTCATTGAAGGGACAGGAACGTCATCTGCCTTAAATTTAGGAATTGAATGCTGTAAACCATATGGAATGGTAACACTTCTAGGAAACCCTCATACGGATACAACCATTACATTAAACCAGCATAGTAACATACTTAGGAAAGAATTAAAATTTACAGGAGTATGGAATAATTATTACAATGATTTACCATTCAATGAATGGGAATATACAGTACAAATGATGGATGAAAAAAAGTTAAAGGTATCTGATTTAATTACACATCGATCAGACTTAGAACATTTAAAAGAACTATTTGATCGCATACATAATAAGGAGATTAATGTATGTAAAGCAGTTTATACAACAGAAATATAAGAAAAAGGCTTTTATGGGGAGAAAACCTTTAAAAGCTTTTCTTTAATTAAGGAGGTAGAAATGAAAGCAGTTGTGTTAGAGGGAAAAGAAAGTGTCAGAGTAGGAGAATTCAAAGACCCAGTGTTGGAAAAGGGAAGCGTAAAAGTAGAAATTGCCTATTGTGGACTATGTGGTACAGATGTTCATAAATTTCAGGGAAAGGGCGGTTCCCGTCCAGTGACTTATCCAGTCCCATTAGGGCATGAAGCATCAGGCGTTGTATGTGAAGTTGGAGAAGATGTCACAGAATATAAAGTGGGAGATCGGGTTACCATTGATCCAAACTGGAGTTGTGGACACTGTTATTATTGTAAAGAAGGAATCACTCATATGTGTGAGAATTCTAGAGGTGTTTCTAAGGGACTGGCAGAATATGTCTGTGCTCCACAGGAAAATATTTATAAAATTCCAGATGAAGTAACCTTGAAGGAAGCAGCATTGACAGAACCATTATCCTGCTGTCTCCATGGAATGGATTTGTTAGATGTGAAATTAGGAGACACCGTTGCAATTATTGGAATGGGATCCATTGGTTCTATTGTATTAGAACTTTGTAAGAAAGCATCAGCAGGTGATATTATTGTGATTGAAGCAAATGAAGAGAAGAGAGAAAAGGCAATGGCAATGGGTACTACACTGTTTGTGAATCCATTAAAAGAAAATGTAATGGAAAAAATAGAACAGGCAGGAATAAAAAATGTAAATCGGGTAATGGAATGTGTGGGAATAAATGATACAATAGAGACAGCACTTCAAATTGCCGGGAAAAAAGCAATCGTTGTATTGTTTGGTTTACCAGATCCCAAAAAAGATGTGCCAATCAAAATGCGGAGCATTCTTCAAAGAGAAATTGAAATCCGTACTTCTTTTTTAAATCCCAACACAACAGAAAGAGCTATTCATATATTGAAGAATAAGGATTTGGATTTATCTCAGATTGTGAGTATGGAAATGCCAATGGAGAATGTACCAGAAGAATTAAAGAGTCAGGAATACATGAGAAATGGAAAAGTAATCGTAAAGATAAAAGGTGAATCATAGTATGAAAAAACAATTAGATTTTGAAACATTTATAAAGGAACATGAAGCAAGTATATTTGGAGCGTCAAAAAAACTAATTCCTTGTACCATTCGTTACAGTAAGAAAATTAAAGCACTGGATTATCAGCTTAATGTTTTAATGCAGGATCCAGAAGGAGAGATGGCACAAGATCCTATTTTATTACTTGGATTATTTGCAATGACAATTGAGAAATTTGGACCTGGAGTAAAAACAGACATTTCTCTATACAGAGATGAATTTATTGATTTTGTTACCAATAGATAGATGAGGTGAATATCGTGTTAAGCAGCAGGCAAGTTCAGTTAATCCATTACTTAGAAGAAAAAGATGGGTATACTACGATTCAAGAAGTGGCACAATTTCTGAAAGTTAGTGCTAGAACTGTACGAAATGACTTAGACGCAATTGAAGAGAACATAAAAGATACTAACTGTAAGCTAGAAAGAGTACCAAGGCTGGGAATCCGATTTCAAGGAGACGAGACAATGGATTCAGCCTGGGTGATCCAGGAAAACAGTGGATTAGAACAACACAGAGAAAAAAGAAAAATTGTTTTAATTATTCTATTGATTTTGGAACAGCACACAACCATTGAAGCGTTGGCAGAGCGAATGAATGTAAGCAAGAATACATTAGTCAATGATTTAAATCAGGTAACAACATATTTAGAAAAGCAAAAGGTACAAGTAATCAAAAAAGCTTATTTTGGAATCTATATTAAGGGCAGAGAAGAAGATATTCGAAATGTATTGTTTCATTTCTATCTAAAAAGCAGTCAGGACAGTATTGTAAATATTACTCAGCTGATTCAGAATCTATCACCAATTCGCAAGGAAATAGCAGAGAAGTTTATTAATTTAGTGGAAGATAAAATGTGTACTTTATATGCAGATGAATCGGTCAATGAATTGAATTATATGATTCAGGTGTGCTTTAAAAGAATTCAATTAGGACAAAAGATAGAACAAATGAATCTAGAAGAATTATGTCAGGAAAATAAAGACTATTTGGCAGTTTTAGAAAGTCTTTTTGAACTGAATATAGAGCTTCCAAAAGAAGAAATTTATTATATTACTTTACTATTTCGAAGTGCAAAGAAAATATCAGGCAAATTTTTAATTGAGAATATTGAAGATGAAAAAATTGTTGTGATTACAGAGAGTATTATTCGAGAATTTTGTGCGATTACAAATATCGTCACCAATATTGATGAGGAAATGGAAAAGAAGATTATTATGCATTTGAAGGTTGCCATTCATCGATTAAGAAATCATATGGAAATTGAAAATCCATTATTGGATGACATAAAATATTCTTCTTCCTTTATTTATGATATTGCTGAGCATGTGTTAAAACTACACGAACCATTACTAGGGGTAAAGTTTCCAAAGGAAGAAATCGCATATGCGACTATGTATTTTGAGGTAGTGTTTCAACAATATATACAAGTCGAATTTAATCCAAAAGTAATTATTGCATGTAACGGGGGAATCGCAACATCTACGCTTTTGAAGCAGAGATTAGAAGTGATGATGCCAAACTTAAACATTATAACAGTATGCAGGGTTGTTCATGTAGAAAGGGAAATTAGAATCCATCATCCGGATTTTATTATTAGTACGGTTCCAATGAAGAGTGATTTGTGTAGGGTATTAATGGTAAATCCAATGCTTCCTGAGTCTGATATTGAGAAAATAAACAGCATGTATTCTAGTATTTCATATAAGAAGAAAAATGAATATTTGGCAAGTCGTTTGGAAAAAAGTAAAAAATGCAATTTAAGCGATCTTCTTCAAGAGGAATACTGTCAGTTTCAAGTGGATTTGAATCAGTGGAGAGATGCAATT
This sequence comes from Anaerostipes sp., assembly GCA_028704435.1. Taxonomy (GTDB): domain Bacteria; phylum Bacillota; class Clostridia; order Lachnospirales; family Lachnospiraceae; genus Anaerostipes. The sequence continues at coordinate 49,382 of JAQWFL010000015.1, forward strand.
AAGTTAGCCACAGTGCCTTTAGTTGAGAATCAAAAGGTGAAGCTAGAATATGCAGATGAAATGATTCATGTTGTAGAAACTATGGGGAATTATATGGTTTTTATTCCTGAGATAGCATTTGTACATGCAAAAGCTGAGAATGTTTACAGAAATTCCTTGTCTCTTCTCGTTTTAAAGGATAGAATAGAATTCGGAAGCAAGGTAAAAGGTTTTGTAAAAGTAATCGTTGTAGTCGCAAACACAGAGGAGAATTCTATGTTAGCAGATTTGATATCAATTATTACAAAAGGAGATAATATCAACAGATTAAAAGAAGCAAAATCATATAAGGATTTATTGAATTTGAAGGACCTATAAAGAGGACAATTATGATTTGTATTGAAGTAGCAGAAAAAATTGAAGATTACAAAGAAGCCATTCGAGTATCATGTAATATATTAAGAGAAAAGTGCAATGTAGAAGAAGGATATTATGATTCCATTATGGAGAATATTCAAAATTTTGGTGGGTATTTTTATTTAGGGGAAGGTGTTTGTATGCCACATGCCAGATTAAAACAGGATATTGCCGAGGCATCTCTTTGTATGTTGAAAGTAAAGGAACCAGTAGATTTTCAAGGTGAGAAGGTATATTTGTTTTTTACGTTAGCAGCAAAAGATGAAGATAGTCACATGAATTTGTTAAAGAAGATTTCACAGTTGTGTTCATCAAAGGAAAAGATGCAGCAATTAATGGACACCAATGATAAACAAAAGCTATTGTCTATGATGTAAAAAGAGAGAGTAAAACATATGAAGAGAATAATGGTAGTGTGTGGAACTGGACTTGGATCTAGTTTTATGGTAGAGATGAATATCAAGGATATTTTAAGAAAATATAACAAAGAAGAATTTACTGTGTCACATGGAGCTGTGTTTGATGTGAGTCAGGAAGATGGTGATTTTTTTGTAATTGCAAAAGATTTAGAAGATGCTATGACAGGATTTGAGAAGCTAATCGTATTAAACTCAATTATAGATTTAGATGAGCTGGAAGAAAAAATTTGTAAATTATTTTGATTTAAACGAAAGCAAAAGGTGTTTCTATGTTGAAAATGATACAAGAGTTTTTACTACAACCAGAAATCTTTGTTGGGGTCATCGCATTATCTGGTTTGTTTTTACAGAAAAAGAGTTTTGAAGATATTATAAAAGGCACAACAAAGGCCATGATTGGATTTATGATCATCAGACTTGGAGGGGATTTTATTGCCAAGGCAATGGAGCCATTTGCACAAATGTTTCAAAAAGCTTTTAATGTAGAAGGAACCTTGCTAAGTATAGAAGGGGTAGGAGCCATCGCAATAGGAAAATATGGAACTGAGATATCCATAATTATGGTGCTTGGAATGTTGGTAAATCTTATTCTTGCAAAAGTGAGTAGATTTCGATATGTATTTGTTACAGGGCATCAAGCTCTTTATATGGCAAGCATGCTAGTTATTATATTGAATGCGGCTAATGTGAAGGGTGTTTTTCTGGTACTCATTGGTTCCTTGACTTTGGGAACAATTATGGTATTATCGCCAGCGATTGTACAAAAATACACATCTAAAATTTTGAAAAATGATTCTGTCGCAATGGGACATTTTGGGGGATTTAGTTATTTGACGGCAGCTTGGCTTGGAAAGATTTATGGAGAAAACTCAAAGTCCACAGAAGACATGAAGTTACCAAAAAAGTTATCTTTCCTAAGAGAATTATCTGTAACTTTGTGTCTTGTATTGGTGATTATGTATATTATTGTTGCAAGTGCGGCAGGAAAGCAATATATCGAAAGTACACTGTCATCAGGGCAGAATTATATTGTGTATTGCATTTCCCTTGCGTTAAAATTCACTGGAGGATTTGTAGTAATTACAACAGGAATTCGCTGGTTTATTAATGAAATTGTACCAGCTATCAAAGGTATTGCAGATACATGGATTCCAAATGCAAAAGCGGCTGTAGACTGTCCTGTGGTATTCTCCTATGCACCTAATGCAGTTATGATTGGATTTTTATCCTCTTTTTTTGCGGGTATTTTAAGTATGCTAGTTATGAGTGCGTGTAATCTGACAATTATACTGCCAGGTATTGTAGCCCACTTTTTTTCTGGGGCGACAGCAGGTGTCTATGGAAATTCCACGGGAGGAAGAAGAGGGGCAATCCTTGGAGGGTTTGTAAATGGAATTTACATCTCTGTATTTCCTTTGTTCTTCTTGAAATATTTTGGAGGAGATACTTCAATTAAAGTGACATTTCCAGACTCGGATATTGGCTTGGTAGGAAGTTTCTTAGGCGACTGGATTAATCGAATTGGAATCTGGGGAACCTTAACCATAGTCCTTGGAATTATGGTTATTATGGTTTTGATTCCGGAGATGATAGAAGATAGGGATGAAAGTCCAGAAGATGGATTGTTTCATTTTGATAGGGAAAAGATATTAAAGGAAAGTAAGATTAGCGAAAAATAAAAGATTGAACACTTCCGCCTACAGAATTATAGGATAAGATATCATCATAAAATTGAATTAACATTTGCAGTCTGCCAGAAAGAAAACTTTGAAGGTGAGAAGCAGATGTTTTTTCTTTGAGTAAATCCATCTGATGAAAGGTTTGTACATATAATTCATCCCCTCCAATAAAATACCACTGTCCATTGGAAGCAATCTTTTGCACATAGTGGTCAAATCCCACTTGATGGTGTTCTAGGCGGTATTCTCCCTCACGGATTTTTCGACCAACGATAAAGTTTACTGGCTGGTTACTAGAAGAAGAGCCCATTTTAACTAAAAGATCTTCAAAAAAATTGGAATCTAACGTAATATGTTTTGATAAATAATCTAAGACAAAGTCTTCAATGTTAATCTTTTTGGAAAAAATCTGGTTTGGGTTTTGAAGAAGAAATTGATTGGCACCATAAGTAACAGCAACACCACTTGGAAAAGCAAAAAGCTTTTGTGGTGTGCGGCTTATATCCTTTGTTAATTTGTCGCCTTCATGAATGGAACCCTTGGAATCTGCAAGGGCAACCAATCCATCCTTTGTGCTGAAAATTCCTGTAAATGACATGGTTAATTACCGTCCCTTTTATAAGTCTTTAAAATGAAATTCACTGTTACCAGAAGCATAATCTCCAACGATTTGTCCACTTCCGTATAGTTTGTATTTGTAGGTTACCAGACCATCTAATCCAACAGGACCTCTTGCATGAATCTTACTTGTACTGATTCCAACTTCTGCACCAAATCCATAGCGGAATCCATCGGCAAAGCGAGTAGAACAGTTATGATAAACACCAGCAGAATCTACCATTTGCATAAAGTACTCAGCCGTTTCTTTGTTCTCAGTCAAAATAGCATCTGTGTGATGAGAGCCATATTGGTTAATATGAGAAACAGCCTCTTCTACATCTCCCACTATTTTGATTGAAATAATTAAATCCAGATATTCATTTTTGAAATCATCATCTTGGATTACTTCACAACAAATAATATCACGGACTTCCTTTGTTCCACGAATCTTTACATTTGCATTTTGAAAAGCAGTGCTTAGTTTTGGGAGAATTTCATTTGCAATATTACGGTGTACAAGGAGTGTTTCTGTGGCATTGCAGGCCGCTGTATACTGAGTCTTTGCATCTACAATAATTGGAATTGACTTTGCAATGTCACACTCTTTGTCTACATAAGTATGGCAAATTCCGTCAGCGTGTCCCATAACAGGAATCTTTGTATGATTCATAATATATTGAACAAACTCATTGGAACCTCGAGGAATAAGAAGGTCAACATTTTCATTGCATTCTAGAAGTTCATCAATCTCGTTGTGCTGCTGAGCCTGAAGCATACATTCCTTTGGAAGTCCAGCATTTACAACACTTTCATGAATCAAGTCAAATAACACCTTATTTGTATGAGTTGTTTCCTTGCCACCCTTTAAGATGGCACAGTTTCCACTTTTAATACAAAGAGTAGAAATTTGAACTAAGGCATCTGGACGAGCCTCAAAAATCACACCAATGACACCAATTGGACAGCTGATACGGTATAAAGTTAATCCTTGGTCTAATTCTCTGTGAAGTAAAGTTTTCATCAGTGGGTCAGAAAGGGAAATCAGCTGCTTTATGCCTCCAATGACATCCTCTAACTTTCCTTCATCGAATTTAAGTCTTTTTTGAATGGCAGGAGCCACACCTGATTCTTTTGCAGCATTTAAGTCTTGTTTATTTGCTGCAAATATTTCTGATGCATGTTCTTGTAAAGTGTTCATAATTATTTCAAGGGCATGGTTTCTTTGTTCCAATGAGGAAGAAGCAAGTTTAGGGGCAGCAAGCTTCATTTTTGTTGTTTCTTCTTTTATATTCATAATGTAGTCCTTTCGTACATTGTTTTTTGATATTGGGAGTTTAATCTTTTAACTACCATTATAAAGCAAAATGTGAAAGTTATAAATAGTATTTTTAGAAAGAAAGCGTTATAATAAGAAGGAGAGTAACTATGAACAAAATGTGAGAGGAGAACATGGATGAACGAGAATATAGCAAAGTTAAAAGGTAAATTAATTGTATCATGTCAGGCACTGCCACAGGAACCTTTGCATTCTTCATTTATTATGGGAAGAATGGCAGCAGCAGCAAAAGAGGGTGGAGCTGTTGGAATACGTGCCAACACAAAGGAGGATATTAAAGAAATTAAATCCGTAGTAGACCTTCCAGTCCTTGGAATTGTAAAGAGGGATTATGCCGACAGTGACGTGTATATTACGCCAACCATGAAAGAAGTCGATGAATTAATGGAAGTTTCTCCAGAGATTATTGCATTGCAGGCAACGGAAGAAACTAGGCCAAACGGAGTTACACTAGATGAATTTTTTGCTCAAGTGAAAGAAAAATATCCAAATCAACTTTGGATGGCAGACTGTTCCACAATAGAAGAAGCAGTCCATGCTGATCAGCTTGGATTTGACTTTATTGGCACTACATTAGTAGGATATACAAAACAAAGCAAGGGTCTTAAAATCGAGGAAAATGATTTTGAGATTATAAGAGAGATTATAAAACAGGTAAAACACCCAGTGATTGCTGAAGGGAATGTTAATACACCAGAGAAAGCAAAACGAGTAATAGAACTTGGCTCTTTTAGTGTTGTAGTTGGATCAATTATTACAAGACCACAAGTGATAACCAAAGGATTTGCTCAAGCCTTGGAAAAATAACCATTAATCACAGATATTGTTGTGGAGTTGGAAGATGGCAGTATAAAAGAGTGAAAAATCGAAAAAAAGATTTGTTCTCTTATCGAGACATTAAAACGGTGTATACAATTGTACTTTTTGAAAAAAGTGAAGCAGCATTTCACGATTTTCCCAATGAATACATTCATCAAGGGAGTAATGTATTTGATACAGGGTTAAACTTCAAATTGCCTCAGAAATATACCTTGGTTCCTCTTGACATTTATAAGAAAAAACGCCACAATTATGGTATAGTGAACAAGTTGGATGCGTGGCTTGCATTTTTAACTCAGGAGGATCCAGAGGAAATAATAGAATTGATTGATAAATATCCAGAGTTTATGGAGCTTTATCAACAACTCTACGATTATTGCCAGAATATCGAGGGAGTGATGGAGATGTTTTCAAAAGAATTACATGAACTAGATAAAAACACAGTGAAATATATGATAGAAGAGCAGCAGGCTGAGATAGAACAAAAGCAAAAAGAGATTGAAAAAGAACGGAGAGAAAAAGAGCAAGTACAAAAGAAAATGGAACAAGAAATTAAGGAGCTGAAAAAACAGCTAGAAACACTTCAAAAATAAGATTTGTAAATAAAAAGAAAGAGATTCTAAGATAATTCTTAGGTCTCTTTCTTTTCTAATGGGAGATGATTTAATTCTTCAGTTCATGTAAAATATGCATTTTTTCCAAGGCTGTAACAAGAATGTATGCTAAAATACTTCCCACACCAGTTGAGATAAAAAATAGCCATATGAATACAAAATATCCAGCGGGTTGAAGCCCCATAAATACTTTTGCAATGGGATAGGCAGCAAGACCGCCTAAAATACCAGTTCCAATAGCTTCTGCAATACAGGTGATTCCGATCTTCTTTGTAAAGTAGTACATCATTCCACAGCACAATGCACCAATCATACTGCCTGGAAATGCCATCAAACTTCCCAGACCAAGGAGATTCCGAAGGACACTTGCACAAAATGCAATTCCAACACCCCAAGCCGGTCCAAGAATCACAGCTGCTATAATATTCACCATATGCTGAATTGGTGTACACTTTGCACCTGCGACAGGAACACTGACTAGACTTCCAACCACTGCAATTGCAGTTAAAATACCTGCATATGCTAATTTTTTTGTCTTGTTATTCATACTTTAATTATCCCTCTTCCTTTTTTTGCTTTTCTAATTATAATATAGAAAAGAAAGATTCGCAATTAAATATTATCTTATAATAAAAACAAGAAAAGGAATGAGTGACAAAAAATAATAAGTTTTATGCTTGCATTCATATTGTGGTCCATGGGTATTGTATGTTGTCTCACACTCCTTTTGATTTGTGTCTTTATTCTTTTCCGTCCCAGCAGTAGGTACATAACTTGCTACGATCCAATCCAACAGACTCAATCATGTCATCAAGTCGATGGTAACGAAGGGATGTAAAGTTTAATTGGTCACAAATAATATCAATCATCTCTTTGTATTCTGGTGTATCTGGATTGGAGAATGCATCTAAATGTACATTGGTATAATCACCGGCAATCTGTTGAATTACTCGGCGTGTGATTAAATCCATCTCTGATGTAGAACGAGAGAAATTCAAATATTTACAGCCGTATAAAATTGGTGGACAGGCAGGTCGAATATGAACTTCTTTCGCTCCACTTTGATATAAAAATTCTGTGGTCTCACGAAGCTGGGTTCCACGTACAATAGAATCATCAATAAGCAGAAGGCTCTTGTTCTCAATGAGTTCTTGTACTGGAATTAGTTTCATCTTGGCAATTAAGTTTCGTTTGCTTTGAATCGTTGGCATAAAAGAACGAGGCCAGGTTGGTGTGTATTTGATAAATGGTCTGGAAAATGGAATTCCAGATTCATTGGCATATCCAATAGCATGGGCAATACCAGAATCAGGTACACCAGCAACAGTGTCTGGATTGGCATTGTCACGCTGTGCAAGCTTTTTACCACAATTGTATCGCATTTCTTCTACACTGATTCCTTCGTAAGAAGAAGATGGATACCCATAATAAACCCATAAAAAAGTACAAATCTTCATGTCCTTTCCAGGCTGAACTAAAGTACGAACTTCTTCTGGTGTCACAATGGCAATCTCACCAGGTCCTAATTCCTTGTAATTAGTGTATCCCAGATTTAGATAAGAAAAGCTTTCAAAAGCGACACAAAAACTGCCATCTTTCTTTCCTACAGATACAGGGGTACGCCCCATCTTATCTCTGGCAGCATAAATTCCTTTTTCTGTTAAAATTAAAATAGTCATAGAACCGTCAATCATCTCTTGTGCATATTGAAGACCTTCAATCAGATTATCCTTTTGATTGATAATTGAGGCTACTAATTCAGTTGTATTAATATCACCGCCACTCATCTCAAGGAAATGACTATGACCAGAATCAAATAACTGCTTCATAATTGCTTCATGGTTGTTCATCTTTCCAACAGTCATAATGGCATAAGTACCATGATGTGAACGAATAATTAATGGCTGAGGTTCATAGTCTGAAATACAGCCAATTCCCATATGTCCTTTCATGAGATTTACATCCTTATCAAACTTGGTTCGAAAAGGAGAGTTTTCAATATTATGAATGGCACGATCAAACCCATCTTCCTTACTAAAAACTGCCATTCCAGCACGTCTAGTTCCTAAGTGAGAATGATAATCTGTCCCGAAATACAAGTCAAAAACACAATCTTGTTTTGATGTTACCCCAAAAAATCCGCCCATAATTCCTCCGTATCTTAAATGTTTATAGTATTTTTATTAATTAGAGAGAATATCTCTTGTTTAATTATACATAATGAAGCTATATGAAACAAGGAGAGCTTATAGTATTTTGTGGAAAAAACATATTTTATATCTTGTGGTAGAATAAAGAAAAGGGTGGTGACATAATATGAAAAAAATAATTATTGTTTTAGGCTGTCGTATTTCTGAGGATGGTACTTTAAAACCAGTCATATATAAACGAATCAAAACAGCATATAAAGTTTATTTGAAAAATAAACGAGATGCCATATTTATTTTGTCTGGAGGACAGGGCAGCGATGAAGGAGCTACAGAGGCTGAAGCTATGGCTTCTTATCTTAGAAGGAAAAAGGTACCAAAAGAAAATATTTATCTGGAAGAGAAATCTACAAGTACCTATGAGAATTTTAAATATTCAAAAGAAATTATTTTAAAATATAACTTAAAAGGAGATTTGGTGTTTGTGACAACAGCACCTCATGTGTTAAGAAGTGGGATGTATGCCAGAGCATTTGGGTTGAAAGCAACAGGAATTAAGAGTCCAGCAAGATTTTATGCACTTCTAAAAATGGCAGTTCGAGAGGTACCTGCCATAGTTGCAGCATATTTTAAATGTAAAAAGAAGGATAGTTTCTTGTAGGAGGGAAACTATCCTTCTTAATTAGGCAAAAGAACGTATATAGAACTTGTTTTATTTCATAATGTCAATTAAATCTTTTTGGGTTGCACTTCTTGCAGGCATAACACTAAATATTAGTCCAATAAGGACAGAAATACCAACAGTTAATAAAATGCTAGTTAAATCCACAACAGGGGTTATCTTAATAAAGATACCGATAATGTGTGCAAATCCAAGGCCAAAGAGAAAGCCAATGAATCCCCCTAGGAGTGTAATCAAGATTCCTTCTAATAAAAACTGAAGCAGGATATCTCGCTTTTTTGCACCCATAGCTCTTCGAATACCAATTTCCTTGGTACGTTCAGATACAGAGATATACATCATATTCATAATACCAACACCTGCAATGAAAAGAGAAATACCGGCAACAGCAGAAATAAAATAAGTAATACCACCTAATATTTTTCCGAATCCAGAAGCAAGGCTTCCCATATCAAGAAAGACATAACTTCCCATTTGGTGCATAGATCCTTGCTTTTTTAAAACTGATACTACTTGCCGGGTTACGTCAGATGAGTTTTTGTCATTTTCAATAGCCAAAGCTAATGTTGTTTTAGGGGTTTCTTTTATAATATATTTTTTGTAGGTTTGTTTTGGAAGAAAGATGTTTATTTCGTCCATACTTACGTAATTGTTTGTTGATTTTACCACACCTACGATTGTAAATACTTCACCGTCCAAGTCAATTCCACGACCAATAGCTGCTTCATTGGATGGGGCTATCTCCTTGGCAATGCTGCTTCCGATTACCACAACTTTTTGTTTCATAAGATTATCAGCGGCTTCAAGACGCCGTCCTGCAATTGTTTTTTGTCCGTCGCCAGTGAGTAACTGATAATCGACTGTAGTCTTTTCATTGTCTAACGTAATTTCCATAGTGTTATCGGTACTTGAAGCTGCATCTTTTGGAAGATAGGCTTTCTTTACCCCCTTTACCGATTCAGCAAGGCGAAGGTCTTCTTTACTGTAGATTGTCATATGGGACAAATCCATAGTAATGTCATTTGCAGTATAGTTAATATTTGTTTCTACATTTCCACTAGAGTTATTTGTTAAGCTTTCTGTAGTCTTTTTTTGAAACCCTTTTCCAATAGAAATAATAGCAATTACAGAAGAGATACCAATCACAATACCAATCATAGTTAAAATAGTACGTCTTCTATTTGCAGAAAGTGCTTTGAGTGCTGTTCTTAAAATAACATTAATTTTCATGTTCAGCCTCCTTCGTAGTGTCATTTATTAGGTCTCCATCAATAATATGGACAATTCGGCTGCAATATTCTGTCATATCGATATCATGAGTTACCATAACAATAGTAAGACCGTCTTCTTCATTTAATTTATGAAATAGACTAATAATCTCTTCAGAAGTTTTACTGTCCAAAGCTCCAGTTGGTTCATCAGCAATCAAAAAGCTTGGGTGTTGAATTAGGGATCTTGCAATGGAAACACGCTGTTGCTGTCCACCAGATAATTGTGTAGGAAATTTATTTTCCTTTCCTTTTAAACCAACTCGTTCAATGGCAGCAAGTACATGTTTTTTTGTATCTTTTGGACTATAGCCATTGTATAATAGTGGAAGTTCTACATTTTCATAGATTGTGCTGTTTGAAATCAATTGGAAATTTTGAAATACAAATCCGACCTTTTGATTCCGAATTTCAGATAATTGATTGTCGGTTTTATTATCTACAATATCACCTTCAAAAGTATAGGTTCCAGAATAGTTTGTATCTAGGAATCCAATCACTTGAATTAAGGTTGATTTTCCTGAGCCAGAAGGTCCCATAATCGCCACAAATTCACCCTCATCTATGTGGAGATTAATATCCTTTAAGACATGGAGTTCCTCATCATCCGTATGATAATATTTGTTAATATTTTCTAATCTAATCATTTGATCACCACTTTGTCATTGAATTTCAATCCAGATTGAACAATATAATAATCTGATGTTTCTTTCACAGTTACATCTGTTTTAATTTTCTTTCCTTTTTTATATACATAGGTGTAATATCCATTGTCACTTTTCTTAATATATTTTTTTGGTACCTGAATTTCATTGATAGGAAGTGAAATTTCAACACTATACCCATACTGAATTTCATCCTCGGGGGTTACATAAAAGTTGTAACTAGAAGTGGATGCAGACGTCGCTTCACCTTCTTTGGATGACCCAGAAATAGGAACTTTGTCAATCTTTGAAATGGTTCCATTTACCTTTTCGTTGTTGCTAATGACTTGGATTGTAACATGGGAACCAGATTTTAGCTTGGAATAATCATATTCTGAAACACTACCCACAACTTCAATCTTATTACTTGTTACTGTAATATATGGAAGTGTATAATCATCTTTTGCGTTCTGGTTAATAGATACATAGCCACTAATGGTAGAGCGAACAAGGTTTGTGCGATGAGATTTTAGGTTATCTAAAGATTCAACAGCATCGTTGTAAGCATCTCTTGTGGAATCTAAAGTATCCTTTAACCCAATGAGAGTCTGCTTGTCTAAATCTGTCTTTTCCTTTTTATTATAAACCTTTAAGTATGCCACATATGCATTGTGGTAGGATCTGTGTGTTCGAGTGACTACCTTTTCCTGTGTTGGAATCTGGGATGTGATACTTGTATTCTTATATTTTAATAATGCCTGTCCTTTTCGGATAAATTCCCCATCAGATACAAGGGTTGAGGTTAATTTTCCCTTACTTGAATCAATCATTACATTTTTGGTTCGTTTTGCGTCTACAGTGCCTTGAAATACATATGGATCTGCTTTTTTTATGGTATAAGTTTTTACCGCTTCTGTTTTTGTTGGTTTTGCACCAAAGTAGGCAGCTATATAGACAATTACCAAAATAGCTGTCGCTGCGATTATAGTTGTTTTAAACAAAATGGTTCGTTTGTTTTTTACTTTTTTTGTTGTGTCTGGCATGATTTCATCTCCTCTTATATGGTGTAGTTCCTATTTTGAAAATAATCCTATGACTGTGGAAGCTGTGGTAATTAAAAAATATACCACAGGAATTATGTTACGACTCTTTTTTCCATGATAGACATGGTCTAAAATATACGACAACATAATAGAGAAAATAAGTGACGTATAAATACTAGTACATGGATTAAGGTAAGGTGGCTGTTGCACATTGTTTGCAATCAGTGTGTAGATACAGTCAAAAACAATGGTTATAATATTAGGAATCAAATAGCATAAATAGATTAAACTTTTAAAATTCTTTTTATTTTCAATGGTGACGGAATCTATTCTGCTAACGCATATACGAAAAATAGGAGATAGGATACTAACAGTAATTACAACAGTAATCCATGAAAAGAAAAGGAAAACCGGGACTAATACATATGTATTTAAATGAATTTGTTTTAAAAAGCTACCGAAAGCATCGTTATTAATCTTGTTCATAGATATAGCAAAAGATACGGCATAGAATGCAAGAAATAGAAAAAATACAACAAATACAGAAGTCTTTTCTCGTTCTTTGCAAAATATCTCTCTTGGGTTTTTGAATAGTAATATGAAATCTTTCATAGAAACTCCTTTTCGTTTGTGTTGCTTGTTTTTTAATTGATAATATATTCTATTTTACTATATTGAAAGTATAGGAACAAGTAGCAGAAAAATATGATTAATTAAAAAAATGTGTTAAAATAAACTTACATAAAAATTGACAAATTTTTTAGAAGAGGGGGGAAATGTTTAATGAAGATTGAACTTGAGAAGTGGGAACTCAAAAAGCTGATTTTCTGGTTTATGCTTTTATCAATATTGGCGACCATTTTTTTATCGTATACTTCATGGGATATGTATAACGATAAAACATCAGAAGAGTACTACTGGAAATCTCATTTGAATGAGGAGGTCAAAAATCAAGCCTACGTAGATGAGATATCAAAAAATGCAACAGAGGTCACAGTTGGAAGCTATATAGAGACTCTCAAAGAGATTAATATGAAGACCAGCAGTTTTACCATGATTGCAAAAGTATGGTTTGTGTGGGACGGAAAGAAAGACCTTGATATGATGAATCATTTCCACGTATATAATGGAGTATTAAATAAACTTATTCCACAGAGGGATGAGATTATAAATGGAAAGCATTATCAACTATGTCGAATCAATATCACAGTTTCAAAAAATTTCTGGACAAAAAGATTTCCTTTAGAATCTCATCAATTAAGATTTTATTTGGAACCAGATTATGGAATAAGGAAAGTTAAGTTAAAAGCGGACAGTGGAAAGTCAGGGGTAAGCTCAGGGCTAAGCTATGCAGGATATAATTTTGTGAGAAGTGCAGATTCCATAAAGACTATGGAGTATGAGAATTCCTTTGGAACGGACAATAAAACAGGAGATGTTATATCTGAATATATGAGTCAGATTGAAATAAACCGATCTGGACTTGGAGTTTATTTAAAGTGTTTTATAGCATTGTTTGGAACCTCTCTTTGGATTTTTATTACTATATACATATGTACATACCATAGAGTAGATCCTTTAGGTATGATTCCAGCAGCTCTATTTGGAACGGTATCCAATATCATGGTTGGAGCCAATCTGCTTCCAGATGCGTTGGATATAGGTTTGTTAGAATATGTGAATACATGGGGTGTTTTTACCATATTGTTTGGTGCAGTTATTATTATTAACATTAATCGTATCCGAACCAAATATAAAGATTATGAGTACGCGACATTGTATGGAAGAATTATGTTTTACACGTTACTATTTTTTGTTGTCATGGGGCATTTAATTCTGCCAATCGCGGCATTTATGTAAGAAAGGAGATTTAATATGACAGATTCAAATGATGAAAAAAGGAGATATCAAAGAAACTTGATTATATTGTTCCCTTTTTGTGTTTTGATAGAGCTTTTGACTGTCTATGCAATTGGAAATGTTGATGTAATACCAGTTTGGTTACAGGGAATCGGTGGTTTTTTTGGAGCACTGATTGGAGGGCCACTTTTTGGGGGATTAGTGTTAGTTGCATTTACAATAATTGAACTTATGGTTCATTTTGAACTTATACATGTATTCATAATATTACCAACCATAGCGGCAATTATTTCTTTTGGTTTTGTGACGAGAATGGGATTTTTTAAGAATTTAAAAGGTGTTGCTTTAACTGTGACCGCGGTTGCTTTCGTTCGGACTATGACTACAACTCCGGTTTTAATCGCAGTTTCTGGAGGACATGTATCAAACAATGATTTTGCAGAGTCATTGTTTGTAGGAATCTGGCATGCAGGTTTGAGTGTTCCTTTTGCAACCATGTTGTCAACGCTTATAGCGTATTTTATAGATTGTGGAATTATTGTTATGATTTCTTATTTTGTACTTCGTATATTTTGGAATTTCTGGGATCGAAATTTTGATGTGAAAGTAGTAGAAGCAATTAAGATTCAAGTAGTAGAAGAAAAAGATTTAGATGAATAGAGAGAATAAGGATGGATGCCAAATGGTATTCATCCTTATTTCATATAATAGCCAAGGTCTGAAAAAGCTTTCTTTGTCTGGGCAACATCGTGTTGAATTTGATCTAGGTCTTTTAACGCTAAAGACAAGAAAATTGTATCAATAATCATGGACTGTACAATAATAGAAGTCTGGCTTGCAAGATGAAATTGATTTTCTGTTCCAGAAGTAAATAATGGAATGTCTGCTTTCTTTGCAAGTTTTTCATTTCCATATTGAGTAATCAAGATTACCTTAGAGTTTTGGCTTTTTGCAATATCAATGAGCTGATGTGTCTGCAAAGAGTTTCCAAAAGTAGAAAAGCAGATGAGTAAATCATTGGCTTTCATATTTAATACAGATTCCAATTGCAAATGTATATCTTCATGGTGAATCACAGGAATTCCAAGGCGGAGAAGTTTAATTTGAAACTCTTTTACTAAGACAGCACTAGAACCAAAGCCACTTAGATGAATTAAATTTCCTTTTTTATAGGTATGCTCAATTAGCTGTATGGCAGCATCTAAATCTCTTTCTACTAGAGTCTGGCTGGTGCTGTCAATGGATGCTTTTGTATAAGTAGCAAGATGCTGATAAATATCAATGGAACTGTCATTCTTAGATATATGTGCAGGAATTGGAGTAGTTTCGTCAGTTCCAATGTTTGCTGACAGCTTTAACTTAAATTCAGTATAACCACTAAAGTCTAATTTGCGAGTAAAGCGAATAAGAGTAGCTTCACTGACCTCACTTTGAAGTGCCAGTTCTTTTGTTGATAAAGATAAGATTTCATTGGGATGCTTTAAGATATAATTTCCAAGTTTTTGCTCTGTTTTTGATAAAAATGGCATGGTGGATTCTATTTTTAATAGTAGTTCATTCTTTTGCATGGTATTATCCTTTCTGTAATTTTTTTGTTACTTATATTATAGAATAAATAAAAACAAAAAACAAGTGTTACTACAAAATAAAAATAATGCTTGAAGTTTTACTACAAAAGTGTTATAGTGAGATTGTAAACAAGAAATGAATATAAAAAAGGAGACAGATTATGAGATTATACCAAGGAAAAGATTACGATGATTTAAGCAAGAAAGCAGCACAGATTGTTGCATCTGAGATTTTTATGCATCCTAAAGCAGTTTTAGGACTAGCAACAGGTTCATCTCCAGAAGGAATTTATCGTTACCTTGTAAAAGCACAACAAGAAGGAACGGTTGACTTTTCTAATGTTACATCTGTAAACTTAGACGAATACAAAGGAATGTTTCCAGATAATGAACAAAGTTATCATTATTTTATGGAAGAGAATCTATTCCAGCACGTACCATTTAAAGCAAGCTACTTACCAAATGCAGTAGAAGAAAATGAAGAGAAATCATGCCGTGAATATGATGAGTTAATTGAATCATTAGGTGGAATTGATATGCAGATTCTTGGAATTGGTGCCAATGGACATATTGGTTTCAATGAACCAGGAGAAGTATTTGAAAGAGGAACACATTGTGTTACACTAGCTGAAAGTACAAGAAAGGCAAATTCAAGATTTTTTGATTCTCTTGATGATGTACCTACACATGCATTTTCAATGGGAATTGGAACAATTTTATCAGCAAAAAGAATTGTTTTAATTGTATCTGGAGAAAATAAAGCACAAGCTTTATATGATGCATTTTATGGACCAATTACACCAAAAGTTCCAGCATCAGCATTACAATTACATGGACATGTAGCAGTATTTGCAGACAAGGATGCTCTATCTGTAATTAAGGAGAAAGGACTGTTGTAGATGATCTTAACAGGTGGACTTGTTTTTACAGAACAAGGAGAATTCGAAGAAAAGGATATTTATATAGAAGGCGAGAAGCTTGTATCCTCTATGGAGGAAGTGACAGATCAGACAAAAGTTGATGTTTCTGGCTATAAGATTCTGCCTGGATTAATTGATGTTCACAGCCATGGAGCTATGGGTCATGACTTTGGGGATGCTTCCGTAGAAAACTTAAAAGAGATTTTAAAGTTTCAATTGAAGCATGGAATTACATCCTATTGCCCAACTTCTATGACATTGTCCAAGGACATGTTAAAGGATATTTTCCAAACGGTAACGAAAGTGGAACCGTCCAAAGATTATGCAGATATTGCAGGAATTAATATGGAAGGACCCTTTATTTCCATGAAGAAAAAGGGAGCACAGAATAAAGACTATGTTTCAAAACCAGATATTGAATTTTTTCAGGAATGTATGAAAGCAAGTGGAAATAACATTAAGCTGATTACAATCGCACCTGAAATCGAAGGGGCCTTGGAGCTGATTAAAGAAATATCCAAAGTTACCAATGTTTCCATTGGACACAGCAATGCTGAATATGACGATACAAAGAAAGCATTCTTAGCAGGAGCCAGTCATATTACCCATTTATACAACGCTATGCCACCTCTCCATCATCGAAAACCAGGGGTCATAGGAGCTGCACTGGAAAATGAAAACTGTATGGTGGAATTAATTAGTGATGGTTTTCATATTCATCCAGCTATGGTAAGAGATACATTTCATATGTTTGGCGGAGATAGAGTGGTTTTGATTAGTGATTCTATGAGAGCGGCAGGTCTAGAGAGTGGGACTTTTGAACTTGGGGGACAGATGGTAACAGTAAAAGATGGCAAAGCACTTCTTTCAGATGGAACCATTGCAGCATCAATTACCAATTTGTATGACTGTATGTGCCGAGCAATTTCTTTCGGAATAAAGGAACAGGATGCGATATTTGCAGCTACGAGAAATCCAGCAAAGAGCATT
Organism: Anaerostipes sp.; assembly: GCA_028704435.1. GTDB lineage: Bacteria > Bacillota > Clostridia > Lachnospirales > Lachnospiraceae > Anaerostipes. The sequence continues at coordinate 66,367 of JAQWFL010000015.1, forward strand.
GGAATTTATGAACACACAGGTTCTATTGTACCTGGAAAAGTAGCAGATTTATTGGTTGTTGACCAGGAGTATAAGCTTCACAAAATTTGTCATTTGGGACAATTTTCAAAATAAATTTATAAAAGTCAAAAAAGTTGTGCTATGTCACACTTCTTTGGCTTTTTTTGGTATTTTATATATGTTACAATGAAAAAAACGAAAAGGAAGACATTATGAGGAAAAAAGAAAGAACACTAGAAGTGATTCAAAGATTAAAAGAAGAATATCCTGATGCAGGATGTACCCTGGATTATGATCAGGCATGGAAACTCCTTGTGAGTGTCCGCCTTGCAGCACAATGCACAGATGCAAGAGTAAATGTAGTGGTAGAAGGTCTTTATGAAAAGTATCCTACCAAAGAAGCTCTAGCACAGGCACCAGTAGAGGATATTGAGGCCATAGTAAGACCTTGTGGATTAGGAAAAAGTAAAGCAAGAGATATTAGCGCATGTATGAAGATGCTTTGTGATGAATTTCATGGAGAAGTTCCAGGGGATATGGATTCATTATTGAAGCTTCCTGGAGTTGGACGTAAGAGTGCCAATTTGATTATGGGAGATGTGTTTGGGAAACCGGCAATTGTGACAGATACACATTGTATTCGAATTGTGAATCGTCTGGGAATTGTGAATGGAATCAAGGATCCAAAGAAGGTGGAGATGGAACTGTGGAAAGTTGTTCCGCCAGAAGAAGGAAGTGATTTTTGCCATCGGCTTGTTATCCATGGAAGAGAGATATGTTCTGCAAGAACCAAGCCAAAGTGTGAGGAGTGTTGTTTAGAAGAAGTGTGTAAGAAGAAGATATAGTATAGTTGAAAGTAGAATTTCTTAGGAATGAGGGGTCATGAAGATGAACACTGTGGAAGAATTAGAAAAATATCTTATTGGGTTAGATTCGTCTATGCCAAGAGAGTTTTTTATGCTGGCACAAATCTTTCAACATCGTATATTTGAATTATGTTTGGAAGGAGAGAAGGCGCTGATTCCATACATGATGAATGACGCTGTGGAATGTTATCTTGTGTTAGATCAAGTAACAATTACTGGAGAGCAGTTTTTTGATGAGCCAATCAAGAAGGCAAAACTTACTCAAAGAGATCAAAGCTATGGAATGATTCTATATCAAAAACATGGGCATGTATTTACCATATGGTTTGAATCCATCAAGAGAGAACTTCATTGTTATCAGTATCATCAGATTGCACATTTTTGGGAAAAGGGACAGGAGCAGTGGAGGCAGTTAGTCTATATTATAGGAACAATTTATGAGAAACACGAATATCTAGGAGAAAAGGTATGTAGTCCTTTAGAATTAGATGTGATGCCACTGATTGAGTTTGCACCGTTTCGAAGATGGTCACCAATAAGTGAATCTTTAGATGATAGGTATCCAGATACCTATGAGGGGATTGACTGCATGGAGAATTTTGCTTTGGCAGCCGATGATTATACTTATGCAAGACTCCTTCGCATTTATCGAAGGTTTCCCTTGAAATTCTTTGGACGATGGCTCAGCCGTATGCTTCTTCATCCTAAGAGAGAAGCTTTATATCATGTGATATGGAACAAAGTTGAGGAGGCATCATCTTCTTATCCACACCGCGTCTATCCAGAAGAATTGGTTCAGGAGATAAACAGGCAGAGAGCTATTGTAGATGAGGTCCTTAAAAAGAATGGCTGTGAGGGGGTTTATCCAAATTACCATAAGGAGCATGTATTCGTACGGGCAACAGAGGAACATCCCTTTACTGTGCTAGAAGCAGATGATTTTACGTTTCAAATTCAGCTAATGATATCAGAATGCAAGGATAAAACGCCAGAGTTAAATAGCGGATTCTTTCAAAGCAGACAGCGTATGGGAACTGTTATTGGGGGAGAAGAATTCTCAAAATAGACAATATATACATAAAACACAGAATAAATGCACAAAATTTTATGCAATATTTTAAAATAAAATCCTTACAAGAAGACAGTAAACTGTGTTAGACTATGTAAAGCTTAAAAGTAAATAAATCTCCTGAACAAGGATATTATGGTGGTAGCGGGTAAAGTAAAAACCATTTACATACTCGCTATTTTTTTGTGTAAAAGTATATTAAGAAAGAGGAAAAGTATGAATCAAAGTAAAAATCATTATTTAGCGGAGGAACCCATTAAGAAGTTAATGCTTAAGTTTTCCATTCCATGTATCATGTCACTGTTAGTATCATCTCTATACAATATAGTAGATCAAATTTTTATTGGGCAAGGTGTTGGCTACCTTGGAAACGGAGCAACCAATGTTGTATTCCCAATCACGATTATTGCACTTTCTATTGCCCTTATGATTGGAGATGCCTGTGCGGCCTTCCTGAGTATATGTCAGGGAAAAAAAGACGCAAAAAGCGCTCACCATTCTGTTGGAAATGCCATTGTTTTGTTAGTTGGTGTCAGTATTTTGTTAGTTGTTGCATTCTTTTTAGGAAGAGATACTATATTAACTGCGTTTGGAGCAACGAAGAACAATCTTCCATATGCAGAAACTTATTTTAATTATATTGTAATTGGAATCCCATTCTTTATTTTTGGAAATGGGTTAAATTCAATTGTCCGTGCCGATGGGAATCCAAAGTTTGCGATGCTGACTATTTTAGCAGGCTGTATTATTAACGTTGTTCTTGATCCAATTGCAATCTTCGTTTTAAAATGGGGTATGGCTGGGGCAGCAATTGCAACTATTACGGGACAAATCGTATCTGCATTGTTTGCATTCTATTATTTGTTTCATACAAAGTCATTTAAACTGTCAAAGGAAAGCTTTAAGTTAAGTGCAAATATTGTAAAACGTATGCTGCCATTAGGAGTGAGTAGTTTCTTAACACAGATTTCAATTGTTGTTTCTTTGGGTGTGATTAACAATACACTTGTAACATATGGAGCTATGTCTAAGTACGGAGCAGACATTCCCATGACAGTGGTAGGAATTGTATTTAAATTATTCCAAATCGTAGTGGCTGTTGTGGTTGGAATTGCAGCAGGATCTCAGCCAATTGTTGGATACAACTATGGGGCGGGAAGACATGGCAGAGTGAAAGAAATCTATAGAGTGATGATTAAAGCAGAGATTGTTGTAGGAATTGTGGCAACTATTTGTTTTGAAATTTTTCCATTACAGATTATTAAGTTATTTGGAAGTGAAAGTGCATTATACAATGAATTTGCAGTATTCGCATTTAGAGCTTACCTATGTACGATGATTTTGTGCTGTATACAGAAGGCAACAAGTATTTTCTTACAGTCACTTGGACGCCCTGTTATGTCAATGGGATTATCTTTGTTAAGAGATTTCGTCATTAGTGTGCCAGCGATTATTATTTTACCAAAATTCTTTGGAGTGAAGGGTCCGTTATATTCTGCACCACTTGCAGATATTATTTCTATGATTGCGGTTGTCATTATGATGACCATTGTGTGGAAACAATTAAATCTTCATTATGGTACTGAAGTAGAAGAAAATCCTGTAGTGGAAATGAAATTACAGGAAGATTAATTCTACAGGAAAGAAAACAACAGTAATTGTTATTTTTGCTTGCATTTAGCAAGTAATTCATTTAATATATTCAGTAGATACACGACTGGCGAAAACAGGTCTTGCCTGGGTGGGAGAACCTACAGGGAGTGTGTTACTAGAATGAGAATAGCCGATCGCCTGGGCAGCATAGAGAAAGTGCGTCCAGGCGATTTTTGCGTCCTGTGGCCACAACATTATTTTGGAGGTTATTTAGATGAAGATGTTATCATTAGAACAAGAATTAAAAAAGAATGCTTATCCTGGGCGAGGAATCGTTATTGGTAAGTCAGAAGATGGAAAGAAAGCAGTTACTGCATACTTTATTATGGGAAGAAGCTCAAACAGCCGTAATCGTGTCTTTGTAGAAGAAGGACAGGGAATTAGAACACAGGCATTTGACCCATCCAAACTAGAAGATCCAAGTCTTATTATTTATGCACCAGTGAGAGTTCTTGGGAATAAGACAATCGTAACTAATGGGGACCAGACAGATACCATTTATGAAGGAATGGATAAACAGCTTACATTTGAACAATCTTTGCGATGTCGTGAGTTTGAACCAGATGGACCAAACTACACACCTAGAATTTCTGGAATTATGCATGTAGATGGTGGAGGCTATAACTATGCTATGTCAATTTTAAAGAGCAATAATGGAAATCCAGATGCCTGCAACCGATATACATTTGCTTACGAAAATCCAGTGGCTGGAGAAGGACATTTTATTCATACTTATATGCATGATGGAGATCCTCTTCCAAGTTTTGAAGGAGAACCTAAGCTAGTTGCAATTCCAGATGATATTGATGCATTTACAGACTTAGTATGGACTAGTTTAAATGAAGACAATAAAGTATCTTTATTTGTAAGATATATTGATATTGAAACTGGAGAAGCCAAAACACGTATGATAAATAAGAACAAATAATCGGAGGTAGTTATGAACGAAATTCAATTAAAATATGGATGTAATCCAAATCAAAAGCCATCAAGAGTTTTTATGGAAGATGGAAAAGATCTTCCCGTGACAGTTCTTGCAGGAAAGCCAGGATATATTAACTTTTTAGATGCGTTAAATGGCTGGCAGTTAGTGAAAGAATTAAAAGCAGCAACTGGACTTCCAGCAGCTACAAGTTTTAAGCATGTTTCTCCAGCAGGAGCAGCGGTTGGACTACCTTTAGATGATACATTAGCTAAGATTTACTGGGTTGACGATTTAGGAGAGCTATCTCCACTTGCCAGCGCTTATGCAAGAGCAAGAGGGGCAGATCGTATGTCTTCATTTGGAGATTTTATTGCACTTTCAGATGAGTGTGATGTTGATACAGCTAAGCTTATTAAGAGGGAAGTATCAGATGGTGTCATTGCACCAGGATTTTCAGACGAAGCACTTGCTATTTTAAAGGAAAAGAAAAAGGGAAATTACAATATTATTCAGATTGATCCTGAATATGTACCTGCTGAAATTGAAAGAAAGCAAGTATTTGGAGTTACCTTTGAACAGGGTCGCAATGAGCTAGATATCAACGGTGATTTACTATCAAATGTTGTGACAAAGAACAAAGACATTCCAGAGTCAGCTTTCATTGATATGAAGATTTCTTTGATTACACTAAAATATACACAGTCTAATTCTGTTTGTTATGTAAAGAATGGACAGGCAATTGGTATTGGAGCAGGGCAGCAGTCTCGTGTTCATTGTACAAGACTTGCTGGACAAAAGGCAGATAACTGGTATCTTCGTCAGTCTCCACAAGTATTAGGACTTCAATTTGTTGACGGACTTCGACGTGCAGATCGTGACAATGCAATTGATGTTTACATTGGAGATGAGTACGATGATGTACTTTGTGAAGGAGTATGGCAGACTCGTTTTAAAGTAAAACCTCCAGTATTTACTGTAGAGGAAAAGAGAGCATGGTTAGATGGAAATACAGATGTTATTTTAGGATCTGATGCATTCTTCCCATTCTCTGATAATATTGAGAGGGCTTATAAGAGTGGTGTAAAATACATCGCACAGCCAGGTGGATCTATGAGAGATGACGTAGTGATTGAATGTTGTGACAAGTACAATATGGCAATGGCATTTACAGGAATTCGTTTATTCCATCACTAAAATGATACAAAAGTAAAGGAGCGGAGACAGGGAAGAACTGTACTGCTCCTTTTTCTAATTAAAAAGGAGATTTCAATGTTTCGGAAAATGAGAAGATGGAAACAGCAGATTAGCAATGAGGAGTGTATTGAGATTCTAAATAGTGAGCCCCGTGGTGTACTTGGTGTTTATGGGGAGGATGGATATCCATATACCATACCTCTTGATTTTATCTATAGAAACGAGAAGTTATATTTTCATTGTGCTAAGGAAGGACATAAATTAGATGCAATCAAGGTAAATGATAAAGTGTCTTTTTGTGTTATGGATGAAGGGTTTCAAAAAGATGGCCAGTGGGCATTAAATATTAAGAGTGTTGTTATTTTTGGACGAATAAAAAGGGTTGATGAGAAGGATAAATTGACCAATATTGTCCGCGAACTTGGATTAAAGTATTATCCAAGTGCCCAAGAGGTGGAAGAAGTAATAGAGCATGCGGCTCATCGACTAGAAGTGTTAGAATTGACAGTGGATCATATGACAGGGAAGTTGGTAAATGAGAAATAGTAATAACAAAAATCCAGATAAAAAATTGTCTGGATTTTTTAGTATGTTTTTTTATAAATTACACATACTGAATGTATGATTCAAAAAATAGGAGAATAAAGGAGATAATTATGGATGATACAATTGAGTTATTAAAGGAATGCAGCAGTGGATGTAAGATGGCTATTAACAGTATGGATGAAATGATAGATGATATGCCAAGTGGAGATTTAATGGAAGTAATTAAGAAATCAAAACAGGAGCATCAAAAAATTGAGTCTAAAATAGCAAGAATATTGGCGAAAGATGGATTTTGTGAAGAAGAACCAGGAGCCATTGCAAGTGCATTTTCATGGATGACAAGTAAAATGAAATTGATGATTCATGATGATGAAAATCAAGTGGCAAAGCTCATGATGGATGGCTGTAATATGGGAATCCAGTCCATTACAGAAAAGATGCATGAATACAAAAATGCGTCTAAGGAAAGTCAGGACATTGCAAAGGATTTAGTAAAACATGAAGAGGATTTTCTAGAAGAATTAAAAAAATATTTGTAAAGTATGATATAATATACGCGATAGCAGTGATTAGCGCTGTATAATGAAAAACTTTACGAGGTATTTATGGAAAATCAAGAAAAGCAACATAAGAGAAGAACACGTTATAAAGGAACCCATCCGAGAAATTATAAAGAAAAATATAAAGAACTGAATCCTCAAAAATACGGAGATACCATTGAAAAGGTAATTAGGAAAGGAAGCACTCCTGCAGGAATGCATATTTCTATCTGTGTCAATGAGATTTTAGACTTTTTACAGATTCAGCCTGGACAAAAAGGATTAGATGCAACCCTTGGATATGGTGGACATACCAAGGCTATGTTAAAGTGTTTGGAGGGAAAGGGGCATATTTATGCTCTGGATGTAGATCCAATTGAATCAGCAAAGACGAAAAAGAGACTAAATGAACAAGGATTTGGAGAAGACATCTTAACCATTATCCAGACCAATTTTCGGAATATTGATCAAGTAGCAGAAAAAGTTGGGACATTTGATTTTATGATGGCGGACTTAGGAGTGTCATCCATGCAGATCGACAATCCGGACCGAGGTTTTTCTTACAAGTTTGAAGGTCCACTTGATTTAAGACTAAATCCAAATCAGGGAATTTCAGCAGCAGAGCGTCTCAAGGATATGTCAAAAGCAGAGATAGAAGGAATGCTCCTTGAGAATGCAGATGAGGTCTATGCCTCTGAAATTGCAAGTGCTGTTTGCAGGCATTACAAGCAAGGTGGAAAAATTGAGACAACAACACAATTATATGATGTAATTTGGGAAGCTCTTTCCTTTCTGCCTCAAAATGAACAGAAACAGGCAGTAAGAAAATCTTCTCAGAGAACATTTCAGGCACTTCGAATTGATGTAAACAGCGAGTTTGAGGTGTTAGAGGAATTTATGGAGAAGCTTCCAGATGCATTAGTAAGTGGCGGAAGAGTAGCAATTCTAACTTTTCACTCAGGGGAAGACCGTCTAGTAAAGAGAGCCTTTAAAGAAGGAAAAAAGGAGGGAGTTTATTCTGAAATTGCAAAAGATGTGATTCGGCCATCTGCAGAAGAATGCAATCGAAATGGAAGAGCGAGATCCACAAAGATGCGATGGGCTGTCAAAGCATAGAGATAGCATAGAAGAGAGTTTAGTTGAGGTGAAACATGAGTGATAAAGAAAAGTGTAATTGTTCCAATGTTATAGAAGAAGCAAAAGAACGTATGTTATCAGATAATATGATTACAAGGCTTTCATCTTTTTTTAAGGTGATGGGAGATGAGACTAGAGTTCGCATGATTTGTGCGTTATCCCAAGGAGAGATGTGCGAGATGTGTGTCAATGATCTTGCAGAGACACTAGATATTTCTCAATCAGCGATTTCTCATCAGTTAAAGCAGCTACGAAGTCAGGGGTTGGTAAAGGCAAGAAGAGATGGAAAGAATATGTTTTATTCTTTAGATGATGACCATGTACTACATATTTTAGATGCAGCGGTTGTACATATTAAGCATAAAGTGGAAGAAGGAATTTAAAAGGTCTTGAACAGCAAGGAGCAATTAGATGGTTGCTCCTTTTTTTCTTGTTGTGTGTCCAGCAAAGCTGGACCACACTAGCCGGTGTAAGTCCGGTCGCGGTAATCACCAGTGAGCCGTGTAGCCAAACTCGGTGCGTTGCAGTAATGCAGGGTGCTAAGCGAGTGGGTAAAG
>JAQWFL010000060.1 GCA_028704435.1 Anaerostipes sp.
CCACTCGCTTAGCACCCTGCATTACTGCAACGCACCGAGTTTGGCTACACGGCTCACTGGTGATTACCGCGACCGGACTTACACCGGCTAGTGTGGTCCAGCTTTGCTGGACACACAACATAAAAGAGTCCGGTCCATAAAGACCGGACCCTTATTGGATCTTATTGAACTATCAATTACTAATTAAGCTAATTCAGCAAAGTATTTGATTGTTCTAACCATTTGGCTAGTGTAAGAATTTTCGTTATCATACCAAGAAACAACTTGTACTTGAGTTGTACCATTGTCTAATGGTAATACCATTGTTTGAGTTGCATCAAATAATGATCCAAATCTCATACCAACGATATCGCTAGAAACGATTTCATCTGTATTGTATCCGAAAGATTCTGTAGCTGCTGCTTTCATAGCTGCATTGATTTCGTCTACTGTTACGTTTCCATCAACAACTGCTGTTAAGATTGTTGTTGATCCTGTTGGAGTTGGAACACGTTGAGCAGCTCCGATTAATTTTCCATTTAATTCTGGAATAACAAGTCCGATTGCTTTAGCAGCTCCTGTTGAGTTAGGAACGATATTAACTGCTGCAGCACGAGATCTTCTTAAATCTCCTTTTCTTTGTGGTCCATCAAGAGTCATTTGATCTCCTGTATAAGCATGGATTGTACACATAATTCCTGTTTTGATCTTAGCTAAGTTGTTAAGAGCATTAGCCATTGGTGCTAAACAGTTTGTTGTACAAGAAGCTGCAGAAATAACTGTATCTTCTTTTGTTAATACGTCGTGGTTTACGTTATAAACTACTGTTGGAAGGTCATTTCCTGCTGGTGCAGAAATAACAACTTTCTTAGCTCCTGCTTGAACGTGTGCAGATGCTTTTTCTTTTGATGTATAGAATCCTGTACATTCTAATACAACATCAACATCTAAATCTCCCCAAGGAAGTTTTGTAGCGTCTGCTTCAGCGTAGATTTTGATTTCTTTTCCGTCTACAACGATTGCATCATCTTTAGCTTCAACTTTATCGCATAATTCGTATCTACCTTGTGATGAATCATATTTCAATAGATGTGCTAACATTGAAGGTTTTGTTAAGTCGTTGATTGCTACTACTTCATACCCTTCTGCTCCGAACATTTGTCTAAATGCAAGACGTCCAATACGTCCAAAACCATTAATTGCTACTTTTACTGCCATGTTAATTCCTCCTAAGTCTTAAATGATTAATATAATGTGCTTGTCTAACTATTGACAAACTTCTTTCTTATTTTAAACAATACCACCCAAAATATCAAGTATATTTTAAGAATTTCCTCATGTATACAAAAAAACACATTTATACATATAACTATTCGTTTTCTGTGATCACATAACCTGCGATATTATCTGCATGATCACTGATTCTCTCTAAGCTTGTAAGAACATCTAAAAAGATAACTCCTGCCTCTGGGACACAAGTTTCTTCCCCTAACCTCTTAATATGTTTCTTACGTACTTCCTTTTCTAATTGATCCATCTCTGCCTCAGACTCTCTCGCCTGCTTTGCCAATTCAGGATCATCTGTCTCAATCGCACGAATTGCTTCATTAAATGTCTTTAATGTTGCGGCACGTACTTGTCCCATTTCTTTTCTTGCTTCCTCTGAATACTTGAGATTCTTCTCAGTTTTGTTCTTCATAAATTCAGCAATATTCTCTACATGATCTCCTGCACGCTCAATATCCGTAATCGTATAGTATAAATCATTTACAATTTTCGATTGTTTCTCTGTTAATGGCAAATGACTTATCTTAACTAGATATTCCGTAATCATAGTTTCTAGATGGTTAATAACCTCTTCATCATGAAACACTTTTGCAATTTGTTTCTCACTTGGTTTATCCTTTGTTGCCTCTTTGGTAATTCGTCTCATATTCTTCAATACAATATCACCCATACGAACAACCTCTTTGACTGCATTCTCAACAGCAAAAGAAGGAGTTTCTAAAATACGTGGGTCTAAATGTCTTAATACCATCTCTTCCACATCTTCGTCATCTTCCTCTTCCTCATCTTCGTGAATAATCAATCCAGAAATCTTTACTAATAAATTCGCAAATGGGAATAAAATAATTGTCACACTCACATTAAATATAGAGTGGAAAATGGAAATCTGTGTACTTGAAATATGTTGTGTCGCTAAATCATTAAATACAGAGAAGAAAATAGTCATAATCACTCCATATATCACTGCCCCCATAACATTGAATAATAAATGGATAGTCGCAGCTCTCTTTGCTGTTTTATTTGCTCCAGCACTTGATAAAATAGCTGTAATACACGTACCAATATTCTGTCCTAACGTAATAAAAATTGCAGATCGCCAGTTTACGATTCCTTTTGCAGCCAATGTCTGTAAAATACCTACAGATGCTGATGAACTTTGAATAATCGCTGTTACAACTGCACCTACAACAATACCTAAGACTGGATTGTTTCCTAACACTCTAAATGCGTTTTGGAAAAATGGTGCATCCTTATACACTCCAATTGCACTAGACATAAATGAAAGTCCAATAAAAAGGACTCCAAAACCAACTGCAATTTCTGCTTTTTGCTTTAACGATTCTTTCTTCACAAATGTAACAATAAACGCACCGATTCCTAATACAAATGGTGCAAAAAACTCTGGTTTTAATGCTCCTGCCCAGTCATTGGCAGATACAAGCCATGCAGTTACTGTTGTACCTACATTGGCACCCATAATTACTCCTGCAGCTTGTGTTAAATTCATAATTCCAGCATTTACGAAACCGACAACCATAACTGTCGTAGCTGATGAACTTTGTATAATTGCTGTTACTAATGCCCCTACCAAAACTCCTAAAAAACGATTATTAGTCAAGTAACCTAATAATTCTCTCATCTTGTTTCCTGCAGCCTTCTGAAGGCCATCCGCCATAATGTTCATTCCATACAAGAACATTCCCAATCCACCTATAAAACTGAAAATATTCCCTACATGATTCAATGTACTCATGTATAGCTCCTCTCATGTCAACTTCGACTTATAATCAATAACTCATAACCTTACTCATTTTAACATAATCTTTATATAAATTTAAAGTAAATTTTAAAAAACTTACAATAATATTTTATTTTTTTGCATTATCTTGTATCTTTATGAATTATTTAATATAATTATTTGGAAAAGGAGTATATTATGATTAAATCAGATTTCCATCTACATTCAAATTTTTCTTCAGATTCAACGGCGTCCATGGAATCCATGGTTCAGCAGGCAATACATTTAAATTTAAGTGAGATTTGTTTCACCGAACATCTTGATATTGATTACCCTGAGAATTCTGAGGGTCTTGATTTTCTTTTGGATTTACCATCCTACCAAAGTTCTCTTTTTTCTTTAAAAGAAAAATACAAATCGAATATTAAAATTCTATGTGGAATTGAACTAGGACTTACACCAACTACTTATGAAAAAAACAAAACTTTTATTCAGGATAAATCTTTCGATTTTATCATTGGTTCTACCCATATTGTACACAACATGGATCCTTATGAACCAGAATATTTTCTTGAATATCCTGGAAAAGAAGGTATGAGGGAGTATTTTTTATCTATTCTTTATAATTTAGATAAATTTTCTGATTTTGATGTGTACGGTCATTTAGATTATGTCATCCGTTATTGTAAAGATAAGAATTTCACATTCAAATATTTTGATTATTCTGATATTTTAGATGAAATATTAAAAAAAATCATTGATCTTGGAAAAGGAATAGAGGCAAATAGTGCTGGTTATAAGCATGGACTTGGTCGTCCAAATCCACATCCAGATATTCTAAAAAGATACCATGAATTGGGCGGCGAAATTCTAACCATAGGTTCCGATGCTCACAAACCATCTGATATGGCTTATGATTTTAAAAAACTTCCTGCTTTACTTACAAGCTTGGGATTTCGTTATTATACAATCTTTGAAAAAAGAAAGCCAAAATTTATTAAATTATAACAAAAGAAGACGTTCTAAATTTACTATCTTAGAACGTCTTTTCTTATTCTCACTTCTTATAGATACATATCTTTGCATTTTTATCTACTTTATTCATAACCTTTTTCATATTCTTTTCGCTGATGGCAATACACCCGGCTGTGTAATTTCTTCCTTTTTTGGTACAGTGAAGAAAAATCGCAGAACCTTTTCCATACTTGTTTTTTGGATTGTAATTCAGTGAAAGACAATAATTGTACTGTGGTTTAATTTTAATCAAATGCTCCCCATTACACTTATGTTTTTTCACATTAACAAATCGGTTATAGTACTTTCTATCTGCACACCAATAATGAGAATTTTTTAGCTTTGTATACTTCATCTTACTTCCTGGATTCTTTTTAATACCAAATGCCTTGGTAAAATTATATACACCCACTGGCGTTTTCATATCTCCAGTTTTTTTCTTGCCAATTCCCTTTTTTCCAACATATGCCGTACATTTTAGAGTACGTTTCCATTTTCCATTTGTCTTTTCATATAAATACAAAACTCCTTTTGATTTTTTATAATATTTTACAAATATCATCTGATTTATAGAAGGATTTTTCTCGTATTTTGTTAAAAGATTGTCCCATTTGTCTGTCTTTGCATTAATACTTCTATTTGAAATAGAACCTCCAAACAGAATACTAACAGCTAATACTGCCACAAATAAAATGATTCCTTTTTTCCTTTTATTCATTATATACCCCCTTACATTCTATGGTAACAAATATATATAAAAAAACAAAGAAAATTTCAGATAAATTCTGAAATCTTCTTTTAAAACAGGGGCAGAGAGATTCGAACTCCCAACTGCGGTGTTGGAGACCGTTGTTTTACCATTGAAACTATGCCCCTAAATAAAAAAACTAAGTACTAACGGCTAAATATTCATTTAACTTTTAGTACTTAGTTTTTGTTTCTCTACTTTCGTATATCTTCAAAACATCATACAGAAATTCTTCATCAAATCTTTTCTTCTACTTTCCACTTACCTCTGTTTTTTGGTCAAAGCCTCGACCGATTAGTAACAGTCAGCTCCATACATTACTGTACTTCCACCTCTGCCCTATCTACCTCGTCGTCTTCAAGGGGTCTTACTATCTTATG
>JAQWFL010000042.1 GCA_028704435.1 Anaerostipes sp.
CTCCGATTTTAATTGTTTCTAGTCAACTCAATTATACCAAATCAGATAGTTTCATGCTATTTTTATGCCAGTTATTATTGAATTTTCAAGGTGCATAGGCACTTATTCAAGTGCGAAGTTTGAGTAACTAAGAGTATAATCTCTTCCATTTTTCAGTTTTTTGCCAGCATACCTTACCGTTACGGATGGCTTTTTATAAAATCCAGAATAAGTCACAGATTTTATCTTTGATACCGTTGCTTTCGTGATGGATTTTTTCACTGTTCCTTGTGATGCTTTTTCCCACTTTGCATAGAGGGTAATATCCCTACTTACACTCTCATTAAAGTCATACGCACTTGTACATGCCCCATCCGTGTACCATCCTTTAAATGTATATCCTGACTTTGTTGGATTGGCTGGCTGTTTTGCCTTCCCCCCAAACTTCACTCTCTCCTTGGCTACTTGACTTCCTCCGTTACTTTGGAAAGTGACATCTCCTGCAATCTGATTATAATTAGCATAAATAGTCGTATCACCCGTTATTTTCGTCTCATCTTTCAATGGATTCGCCATAGCAGCATCTGTATACCAGCCCTTTAATTCATACTTGGATGCATCCAATACTGGTAATTGATTGACACGATATATCTTTTCCGAAAGCTGCCAATAGGTGTCTTCTTTCAATTCTTTTCCATTAGACCAAGATTTAATCGTTAAGTTAGTTAATATCCCTTGTACATCATTGTAAAATTTTGATTTGTCAATGTTCTTTGAAATGATTATATTTGCTCGAATGCTTCCATAACCTATATCAATCGTTCCGGTATTTAAAGAAACATTATCTTCTACGTCCAATAACTCTCCAACAAAAATCAATGGTCGATTATCTTTACTCTCACCTATGGTAATCTTACTTTTTTCTTTCATTACAAGTTGATTTCCATTAAACTCTAAACTTGTGTTATTATAGATTGTACCACTATCATTATACTCTTTTCCCTTTATGGTAACAGTTTGATCTAAGATAAGGTTACAACCACGCTCCACAACTACACCTTCAGCGCCCGAAATGTAGTCGGCTACTTTCGACTCATAATGCTCTCCTCCATTTAAAGTGGCATTCTTTATGGTAAGTGTTCCATTCCCAGAAACCCTTAATGCTAGTGTTGCCCGATTAGTTTTCGTAGCATCTTTCCCGCCAATAACTTTACCGTTTCCTTCTAAGATTGCACTTTCTCCATTCTCTAATGTTAATTCCAGTCCATCCTTCACATTCTTTTTCAATGTGTAGACAGTCTGCCCTTTTTCATTGGTAGTAATTGTAAAATACTCATTACTGGTAGTTACTTCCTTGTCATCATTCTTTAATGTTGCTGCACCTACAACAAAACTACCTTGAAACACTGTAGTAAATGCCAGCAGCAATACCATACAGTAACTGAAAACCTTTCTCTTCTCTGAATTCATATTCTCCTCCTTCTAGTGATAAATAAACCGATTCCTCTTGTATTAATTTTAATACATAAGTTTTAAAATGTCTATGTTATTTTCACATTTCAAGATTCAATGATAACATGTTTGACTCCTGCTTCTTTTGCCCATTGTCCAAACTCTTTCATCTTTTCTTTGGGATACAATTTGGGGTTTTTATGAAAACAGTACTCTTGATCAACCAAATGATATTTTGCCTGTGCCAGTGGATTGTAATTTAGAATTTCATAGGAAACTTCTGGATAAATTCCTGTAATAAATTCTACAATTCCCTTGATATTTTCCTTTGAAGTTGTAATCTCTGGAATCATAGGGGTACGAATTACCACTTTGTCCTTGATATTAGAGGATAAGAGTATTTCTATATTTTTTTTAATTAGTTCGTTGGATGTACCTGTGTATTTTTCATGTTCCTTATGATTGATTAGTTTTAAATCTGCATATGCCATATCAAGATATGGCAACACTCCTTTTAAGACTTCCGATTTCACATGGAGCGCTGTTTCTATAGCTGTATGAATTCCTACTTTTTTGCACTGTTTTAACAATTCTTTTGCAAACTCTCCCTGGAGCAGTGGTTCCCCACCAGACAGGGTAATTCCACCTCCATGCTTATAAAACACCTTGTCTTTTTGAATTTCCTCCATGATTTCTTCAACACTATATGTCTTAGAATCCATTTGAATGGCCTCTGCTGGACAGTGATAGATTAACTCTTCCCACTTTTCCTCTGCCTTGGGATTTATGTGTAGCTTTCCATGTTTCATCTCCATGCCGCCACACTTACAAAGAGTGGTACAAGTGCCACAGTTGATACATCGATTCTTAAAATAAAGAGGTCTTCTGGTGGTTGAAATTCCTTCTGGATTCTGACACCACACACAGGATAAAGGACATCCCTTGAAAAATATGGTCGTTCGAATACCTGCTCCATCATGGGTCGAAAAACGTCGAATATCAAATATATTTCCTTTCATTTAAATATCTCCATAACTTGTTCTTGCAATAATTTCATTTTGCAGTTCTTGGGCAAGTTCCGTAAAATAGGCGGTGTATCCTGCCACCCTGACCGTTAAACTCCTATATTGTTCTGGGTGCTCCTTGGCTGCAAGTAAATCTTCTTTTCTTACTACATTAAATTGAATATGTGGAATCTCTAAATCTACAAAACTTCTTAAAAAGTTTGCAAATTTATCAATGCCTGTTTCTGTTTCAAAAAATTCTGGCAAGAATTTCATGTTTAAAAGTCCACCATTGGTTGTTAATGTTTTATCTAATTTTGACACTGATTTTAATACTGCTGTTGGTCCCTTCACATCTCTTCCATACACAGGTGACATGCCACCATCTGCTAGAGGCTCCTTTGCAAAACGTCCATCTGGTGACGCTCCTACATTTTCCCCCATAGGTACGTGGGCAGATACGGTATACATTCCTGTGTGATATGGACCTCCCCTAAAGTTTTTAAAGGTACGCAAACGATTCTTAAAATACTCTGCCCATTTTGTCCCCATAGAATCTACCATATCTACATCGTTTCCGTACTTTGGAACTTTATTGAGCATCATCTGTCTCATAATTTCATTCCCTTTAAAATCATGTTTTAAAGCTTCTAAGACTTCCTCTCTTGTAAATCTTTTTTCATCATATACTAGTTGTTTAATTGCCCCTAAGCTGTCTGCAAGATTTGCAACCTGAATCATCTGAATTCCAGAAAGGTTATATTTTGCTCCTCCTGCTGTAACGTCCATTCCATTTTCCATACAGTTATCAATGGTTGCAGATAAAAATGGAGATGGAAGTAAATCAATATGAGCCTTTTCTACCTGTTCACATGCAAGAAGCATTTGATCCATAAAATAATCAATCTCTTTTCTAAAGGCTTCTTCTAAGTCTTCAAAGGTATCATAGTTTGTTAATTTTCCATAATCAGGAGCAATCTTTTCTCCTGTTAAAAGGCAAGTTCCACCAGTCAAAGTAACTTCCAATGCTTTATTTAAATTAAACATGGCAGAATCACTCCATCCAAGGTTATTTCCCTGTGTTGTAAGTTCCACACAGCCAACAATGGCATAATCTCTTGCATCCTTCTCCTCAATTCCAAGTTCTTCAATGGCTGGGATGACAGCTCTATCATTAAAAAACTGTGGCATTCCACTTCCAAGGGAAACTGTGCGTACGGCTTCTTTTAGTAGTTTTTCTCCCGTTTTCTCATGAAGACGAACCGATAAATTAGGCTGTGGCAATCCAATATGCTGCTGTGCCTTTAAGAATAAAAATGATAAATCATTAACATAATCATTTCCCTCTTCATCTTGTCCACCTACTGCAATATTAAATCCAATTGGAAATCCAGCAAAATATTTAGCTCCTCCAGAATTTCTCATATAAACAATCTCATTGAACTTAAGCCAAAGATTTTCAATAATCTCTAGTGCATCCTCTTCATTTAAACTTCCATTTGCAATGTCCTTATTATAATATGGAATCAAATGACGGTCCAAACGTCCCGGTGAAAAAGAAGATGCGTTAGATTCCATTTGTAAAATAACAAATAAAAACCATATAGACTGCACTGCTTCATGAAAACTTTCGGCCGGGCGTACACTCAAATTCTTACAGTTTTCTGCTACCTTTATCATCATCCTTTTCTTATCTTTATCCAATTCTTCCTGTGCCTTTTCCATCATTAAGTCATGGTATCTCATCATATATGTTTTGGCACCTTCCATGACAAGAATAACTGCCTCATAGAATAATTTTTCTGATTCCTTCCTTGCTTTTTTTAATTTTTCTTCTGCACTTCTTTTGTAACCTTCTGGTCCAAACTGAAGCCATTCTACACAGTTAGGACAGATATGCCCCTGTGCATGATCCTTTTGATTGATCTTTACGATCTTGCCAATTTGATTCATTTCCTTTCCATATCTTTTGTTTAGGACATCTTCCAATGACTTTCCTTCCCAGTATGGTTTGATAACTTCTCGAAATGTCTTAATATCTTCCTTATGAACTTGGAAACGGTCCTGAGGTCTTGTTGGAAGGGTCTCAAACTCTTTGTCTACCCATGTACTTCCACTCTCAGGAAATACAACTCCATAACGCACTCCTGCAGTACGATTGCCAACGATTAATTCCTCTGCATCTACATTAATCTTCATCTGCTCTAGTGCAGCCTTTAAAGCCAATGCTCTTTGAAGAATTCTTGGTTTGTCTTCATGTTGCTTATATGTATCTGTAATAATCAAAGCCTGTTCAATGGATGCATATCTAGGTTCTGATAACATCTTGTCTTTTAATCTGCTGATTCGGTCTGTTTGGATAAATTGACTCATCACTTTTTCCCTCCCTGGATACTATGATAGATTATTAATTATTGTTTACTATTATTTTATATTGTTTTTTATTATTTGTCAATGGTATTTTCTTATATTCCAAAAAGATGTATCTTGATTTTATTTCATAGATACACCTTTTCTTCTTAATTTATAGTTGTAATTTTATTTTTTTGCCAAGATTGCCTTTTCAACTTTTGTGATAATGGCAGGTGCTTTTTTTACTGCATCACTAATGTTGATTTTAATCTTAGGAATATCCTCAAAACGTTCTTCATTTTTAATCGGCATATCTTTTGTTAGAATCACACAATCTGCACTCTTGACATCCTCTGGTGTAATTACATTTTCTATTCCAATTGAACCCTGTGTTTCTACTTTACATTCAATTCCTTTTTCTTTACATGCTTTTGATAAAGCTTCTGCTGCCATATATGTATGTGCAACCCCTGATGGGCATGCTGTTATTGCTAAAAATTTCATAATTTTGTTCTCCTTTTTCTTAAAACTCAATTTCGATATCTACATCTTCATCATCTATATGATTTACAACTTCTTTGACATCTTTCTTTAATAGCATCACTAACACTCCATGAACTGCTACCCCAATTACAATACTTACTAAGTATGTAATTCCAGATGTCACTGGAAATACAACAAGACCACCCCAGGCTGCATTACTGTATGTTCCAAATGCTCCTGCTACAGCTCCTCCTACTGCACACGCAATCATGTTAATTGGTATTAAAATTGGAGAAGCTGTTGTATATGAAATTGCACCTTCTGTGATTCCACAAACACCCATTGCAATTGCTCCAATGCCTGCATCTCTTTCTTCCTGATTAAATTTCTTTTTCATTATAAATGTTTCAATTCCCAATGCAATTGGAGGCACACAGATAGCCAAGGAAATTGGTCCCATAAATGTGCAGTTTGTTCCCGCTAGTACAGAAGTTCCTACAACTGCTGCTCCTGTTGAATATGCAACTTTATTAATTGGTCCACCCAAGTCAAATCCTATCATTGCTCCTGTAATAGCACCAACTAAAATTGCACTTGCACCACTCATACTTGTAAGCCATGCAGTTAGTGATTTTAGCAGCCATGCACATGGAGATCCAACGACACAGATTGTAATGGTTCCAACAATCAGCGATGTGAAAATTGGTACAATCATAATTGACTTTAATGACTGCATTGATTTTGGAAGTGGCACCTTCTTCAAATACTGTGCAACAATTCCACATAAAACACCAGCAATGACACCTCCAATAAATCCAGATCCAACATTAACTGCTAACTGTCCACAGATAAGACCAGGTGCAATTCCAGGACGATCTGCAATACTCATTGCAATAAATGCAGCCAACACAGGAACCATCATTCCCAATCCAACTCCACCTACTTGGCTTAATACATCAATGACAATATTACTTGCTTTTACTGCACCACCTTGCTGTACAGAATTCATAGATAACATAGTTGCAACGGCATACAAGATTCCTCCTGTAACAACCACTGGGATCATATAAGATACCCCACCCATCAGATGTTGTCTTATGTTCTTTAAAACAGACATTACTTCACTTTCTTGTTTCATAATTCTTCTTCCTTTCTTTGAACGTAAATAGCTACACTTTAAAATTCTTTCAATATATCCACAATTTCTTGTTCGCTATTTGCTGCCCTTAATTTGTCTCTAAATTCATCATATACAAGGTTACGAAAAAGCTGTGCTAAAATTTCCATGTGACGATCCCCCTGTCCTGGTGATGGAACTGCAATTTGAAATAACATTGTAATCTCCTCATCATCCCATTTCATTGGTTGTTTTAATCGAACAAACGCAAGGGATGGAGATTTTACTGATACTGACTTTGCATGTGGCGTTGCCGTAGAGAATCCAATTGCTGTAGATGAAGTTGCTTCCCTTTTTAGTACATCCTCAACGTATCCTTTCTTGTCAATAAGGCGTCCATCCTTATCCATGGCATCTGCAATAAGACCAATGACTTCTTCTTTCTCTGTTACATCAACATCAAATAAAACAATATTGGTGTTAATAAGTTCTTTTTCCATTTTGTCCTCCTTTTATTGTTATATATCATTTCCTTTTGTTTAGTTATATTCTATATTTATTTTTATCGTTTTGCAACCATTCCTTTGTTCTGTTTTTGCAGTATTGTAACTGCAAAGTTAGATTCTCTTCCCTGTCCTTTGTAAAAAATGCAGTATCTCTCATGCAAAAAAAGAGATTTGAGTCCGATTCTCAAATCTCCTTTTTCCATTACGAATTATTAATAATAATCCGCTTAATCTCCTCTTGCGTTGGTGCTTTTCGAATCAATCTTGCCGATTCTTTCTGCATGGTCATTTCATAAAATGCAGAGAAAAATGCTCTTGTAGATTCAATCTCATCAAAATTCAGTGCCAAAAGAAAGATAACATCCACTGCACCCTCTCCCCATTCCACTTTTTTATCGGTTCTAATCACAACTACTGCAGGATGATTTACAAAATCAGATATCCCATGAGGAACCGCCATTCCTCCGCCCAGAACTGATGCACTGATTTCTTCACGTTGCATTACACTTTCATAGAATCCCTCTTTTACATATCCTTTCTCGAGCAAAATACTGCAAGCTTTTTTTAATACCATTTCCTTAGAGATGTCTTCATGCTCCAATAAAATCAAATCACGCTTCAACAAATTCTGAATCGTATATGATTTTGTGCGATTTACGTTACTTTCCAATATTTCATGACAGGTTTTCTTCATTCGATAAATATCCTGTTCTCCGACTAACAACGTTGTATATACTACATTAGGGTGATTTATTTTCAAATAAGGAATTGTAGTAATGACTAAATCATACTGATTTTCTTTAATAAACAAGGCTGAATTAGACGGCAGCACTGTGATAATATTAATCTCTGGTAGTTTCGCTTCAATTTTCTGTGCAATAATCTGGGTAATTCCGACCCCTCCACTTCCGATGACTGCTGTATTTAGTTTTTTTTGATGTTGCACAAAAGAACAGCTAAACAAAATTGCCATATACGAAATCTCATCTTCTGTTGGAAGTAATCCAACTAACTCTTCATACTCCTTTCCTGCCGTTAAACAAGCTGAAAATATTGCTGAATATGTTTTCTTTACTTCTTCTAAAAATGGATTCTTTATCTCAAATCCATACTTTACTCTTACCAGTGAACTATTTAGAAACAACGCTAAACTAGTCTGTAATAAGGGATCCCCACTAAAATCCAGACCGACAATTGCCGACAGATAGGTAATCACCTGATCTGTAACATCTTCAATACTAATTTCTTTTTCAATTAGGAATTTCTTATTCACAAGTCTACTGCTGTTTTGGACTTCTGCACCTAATAGCATAATATAAAGATACAAACCTTCTCTTGGATCTAAGGCTAATTGAAATCTTTGATTCAAAAAACTGTTATAGGCAACTGCCCAATCTGCAATTTCTTCAACTAATGTCAATTGATTGATCATTGTTTCTTCCAGATATGCTCCACTCTTAATTCGTTTGATTTGACAACTTGTATATTCTGCAATCATACAAAAAGTATAATCATTAAACTGACATCCCATCTGTTTTTCTAATTCTTGAATACAAACAATGACCCCATCTACGATATTCTTTCGATATTGTCTTGTTAATCTAGAATAAAACAACTTATCAATTCTTAAATCTGGTGCCTGTCCTATGGATTCGTATTGAGATTGCGATACCTTTTGATTTCTACAAACTAAAACTTTACGTTTCCAGAATTCACTTCCTACAATCTCTATTCCTTTTCCAACCACTTGACGAATCATTAAATGATCTCTCTTACAATATTCGTCAGCATGTTCTAAATCGGTACGAACCGTTGCCTTTGACACAAAAAATTCATCTGCAAATAACCCTGCTGTATATGGTTCTTTACTTTCAATTAAAGTGCGTACAATATAATTAACTCTCGTCTCTCGATTCTCAAAGGAAATCTTCCTTTGTGAAAAAATCTGTTTTAGCTCCTTTGCTTTTCTTCCCATATCTAAGCAAATTCCTTTGCCTCGTTTCCGAATTAATCTACACTCATTTTCCTCACAATAATCAGATACTTCTCTCATATAATTATTAACACTTCGTTCTGATATTCCTGCCATCTGTGCAATTCTCTTATTTGTTATAAAGGTATTATCTTGATGAATCAAAATTCTAATAATCTCCTCTGCACTTCTTGAAAGCATCGTTATCTATTCTCCTTAATTGTATTTTATCGTTTTCGTATTGTTGTTTATTAGTTTATATCTTTTTTTATTGTTTGTCAATGTTAGTTCAGTTATAATATCAGTAATGAAAAAACCTAGGATATTAACTAATACCCTAGGTTTCCCGTATAAACTTTATATTTAATTCTCATATCTTTCTCTTCAACTTCACTCGTAGGATTAACAATAACACTCCCAAAACACTGCATATGATTCCAATCTTTAACCCTGGTTCCTCATATGTAAATACAATCTCACTGCTTCCTTTTGGCACTTTTACAGCCATCAATCCCTGATCTGCTTTTAATATTTTTGTAGATTTTCCATCAACGGAAGCCTTAAATCCTTTACTATATGGCACAGATAAAAAGCAAAGTCCTTCTTTGTCTTTTGATACTTTCAATGTAATCTTTCGATCTGTCATTTGTATTGACTTGGCTGCATTTTGATTTAATTTTTCTGCCGCCGATTCCACTGTTGTCTTTACTTGACTTTCTATAAATTGCTTTGCATCTAGCTCTGTCATAAATGTATCTTTTTTCAATTGATTACATTCTTCATTTGAAAAAGCCAAGGCATGCAACAACACTTTATCTTTTTGTTTTTCGTTTAGCTTTTCATACTCTGATAACTTCATGTAGTGAGAGAAAAAAGTTCCCATAGATAAGGCATTTTTATTTTCATAGATAACAAAACCATTCTTTTCATCTATCTTTTTATATCCTTCTACTGGCTCATAAACCCTCTGATTGCTTACAGGCTGGCTCTCTTTATATTGTAGATAATATCGATTGGAAAGCAGCATGCGAAGCCCTTCTTTTTCCTTAGGAAGAAGGGTTTTTACGCCTCGTTCCATATCTACAAAATCATAAAAGTCGAACAAACTTGCTGGAATCGTACTAATAAAAGAAGTGGTAGAAGGTAAATTCCAAAACATATTAGAATTCATTTGGCTGTATTCCACTTCAAGCCTTGAAAATGGCTGTTCTTGGATCTCCTTTAATGATGTTTCCAGTGCTATTCCATCCTTATATTCACTTCTTTGATCTTGTGTAATTGCATCATATCCCTCGTATACAAGCATATAAGAAAAAACTACGGAACAAAATATGGTTCCCACAAGAAAGGCATTTAAATACTTCATCTGTTTATCTTTATTTAAAATAAATACCAGATAGATTAATATCAAAAGGCACACGCCAAGAACAATGAGTTCCTTTTGGTATAGGCTTCGGTTTTGAATGACAAATGCATCCAAATTACTTCCTCCACTATTTGTAAATATACCAATCACAATAAATACAAGTTCTGCCACCACACAGACTCCTGCTCCAATTGCATATGCTCTCTGTTCAAACTCCTCCAAAGAATATACGGTCATAACTGCCATGATTAAAATAGGCATAAAGAACCATCTTGCATAATAACTGGAATTCCCCCCCGAAAATAAGGAATTTAACACGGGAACAAGTGCAAATACAAGGCATATCACAAGAAGGCGTCTCATAAATATCGGAGAATCCATGGATTCCCTTGTCTTTTTCTTTCCTTTTGTTATGTAATAAAAGGCAATGATTCCGCTAAAAGAAAACAATGGTAAAAAGAGAGCCATAGATGAATTCGCTAATGTTTCATTGGAAAATAAAGTGGGTATTGCAATTAAGTCTGGGGGCAAAAATAAATTCTTTAAAAGTCCTGGGTATACCTTTAACTCATCAAATATGATCATTCCTTTTCCCGAAATCACATTGGAAACTCTCTGATTTCCAGCAACAGTAATCAAAGAAGGCAGTAAAAAAGCACATGAAATCAGTGTTCCAATGATTCCTTCCACAAAAACTGGTACTAAGCTTTTTATTCTCTCTTTGATGCTTTGTTCATGGAAGCCTAAAACATATTTGCTTATGACATAAATCGCAAGGAACAATACCTCTGCAATAAAGAAATAATAATTTAATATGGCTGTAAATGCTGTGAAAACAGCAAACCATCCTCGTTTCTTTTCTTCCACCAACTTCTCTAACAATATTAGGTAGACTGGAAAGAAAACAATAACATCTAGAAAATGATTGAACACAATATTTGTAATAGAATATCCGCTAAATGCATAGAGCAATGCTCCAATGAGTGCCGATGTAGATTTCTTTGTATATTTCTTAATGTAAAGATATGCAAACATGGCTGCTAATCCAAACTTAATCACTAATAATATTGACATCAAAGCTGGCAGCATTGCCTTTGAAAAGGGAATTGTCACCCAAAAAAATGGACTTCCTAGGAGATAGAAGGAATAGCTTGTATATAAGCTGCTCCCTAAATCTGTGGTAAAATTTAAAAATAATTGTCCACTTCTTACTGCTTCATGAGCTCCTGTATAAAATGGAATCTGCTGCAATAAATAATCTCCATAATATAAAAATGCTCCATGTTCTTTTCCTATAAATGGCAGAAAAAATAAAAGGGACATAAGGCAGGCAAGACCAAATATCTTCCCTGCACTTATATGGCTAAATCTACTCTTTTTTTTCTCTTGTCTTTTATTTTTCATATTCCCTCACAGTCTCTATATGTACCCTTGATCCACTTTAATCACTGCAAAAAATGTTGGATGTTTTTTGTGAAGCTTTGTCTTCATCCATGCAACAATCTCTTCTGCATGTTCCATATCTTCATAAGGTACAATCATATCAAAAATCAAATTGGTATGGGTATTCCCTTTTACCATTCGAAAATCATGAATCGACAAATTCTCATCTCTTTTTCCAATGAGTTCTAAAACTAACTGCTTTGCTGCATCTGTCTCAGCATCGTCCATTACAATAGGATCCATATGGATTGTTGCATCACATTGAAACTGTTCCATTAATTGAAATTCAATATTGTCAATCACATCATGAGCTTCTAAAATATCTACTGTATGTGGAACTTCCGCATGAAGAGAAATAATACATCGTCCTGGTCCATAATCATGAATCATCATATCATGGACTCCAACAACCATATCATGGTCCATAACCATTCGCTGTATTTCCATAACAAATTCACTGTCTGGGGCTTCCCCAAGCAATGGCTGAAGGGTATCTTTCGCCGCATCTACACCAGCCCACATAACAAAACAAGATACAATGACCCCTACAATTCCATCCACATTCCATCCTAGAAAGTGAAACAGTAAAATACCAATTAAAACTGCTGTGGTAGAAATACAATCACTTAAACTATCTGTAGCTGTGGCTTTCATGGCTTCAGAATTAATCCTTATACCCACACTCTTATTAAATGCCGCCATCCAAAACTTCACTAGAATTGATACTACCAAAATCACAACAGATATCATCCGGAAGGTTATTTCCTCTGGGTGGATAATCTTGTCAATGGATGTTTTTAAAAGCTCAAATCCCATTAAAATAATCAAAAATGAAACAATCATTCCTGAGATATATTCGATTCTTCCATGTCCAAAGGGATGATCCTTATCTGCAGGCTTTCCAGCCATACGAAATCCAATGAGAGTAATCACTGAAGATGCCGCATCTGATAAGTTATTGAAGGCATCTGCCATAATAGAAATTGCACCAGTAAGCCATCCCCCTAATATCTTTATTAAAAATAAAAATATATTACAGGCAATTCCAACACAACCTCCCATGGTTCCGTACTTTTGACGAACCAAGGGATCTGTTACATTATCCTTATCCTTAATAAATAATCTAACTAATAAATCAGTCATCTTTTCAAGTCCTTTTCTTATACTTATTATATTATGCTGTAACAATTTTTCCTGCAATTGCAGATGCTGCTGCACTCTTAGGGGAAGCAAGATAAATCTCAACCTTTGATGTTCCCATTCTTCCCAAGAAATTACGGTTATTTGTTGCTAAAATTCTCTCTCCATCGGATAGAATTCCTCCTGCACGTCCACAGCACAATCCACAACCAGGCTGTGTTATAATTCCTCCTGCCTTGGCAATAGTAGTTAAATATCCAGCCTTAGACGCCTCTGTATATATTTTACGACTAGCAGGTGTTACGATTAATTTTACATAATCTGCAACTTTTTTTCCTTCTAAAATCTTGGCTGCAGCCTCTAAATCTTCCAATCGTCCATTGGTACAAGAACCAATAAAAACTTGGTCTAGCTTGGTTCCTTCAATGTCTGAAATAGGTTTCACTGCATCTACTTGAGATGGACATGCTGCCACTGGCACCAAATCTTCTGCCTTGTACTCTACAGTTTCACAGTATGTGGCATCTTCATCTCCATAAATCCAGTCCACGTCTGATAATTGCACTTCTGAATATTGAGCTGTCTTTTCATCTGGTGCAAATAACGCTGCCTTTGCTCCACCCTCGATTGCCATATTAGACATGGTCATACGGGATGCTACGCTCATATTGTCAATGGTAGAACCAGAGAATTCAAAGGTTTTGTAAGTTGCTCCATCTGCTCCTAAATCACCGATTAGTTTAAGGATAATATCTTTGGAAGAAACATTGTCAGGAAGGGTTCCGTTGACTACAACTTTGATTGTCTCAGGTACACGTACCCACATCTCTCCCGTTCCAAGAATAGAAGCCATCTCCGTATATCCAATTCCAGAAGAAAAACATCCAACACATCCATAAGTTGTTGTGTGAGAATCTGTTCCAAATACAATGTCTCCTGGTTTTGCATATCCACATTCTGTCATTAATTGATGACAAATTCCATCACTACGATGTACATTGGTCAACCCATATTTTTCAACAAATGCATCTCCAATTTTAAAATGTCTTACATCTTCTACTGCGCTTGTAGGTACTAAATGATCATAAATCAGAACTACCTTTTCCGGATCCCAAAGCTTCTGAAATCCCATCTCTTCAAACTTTTCTGCTACGAAAGGAATAAAAATATCATGAATCATCACACGATCAACATTTACTGTAACAATCTCTCCAGGTGTTACTTTATCTCTTCCAACATTGTGGCTAATTATCTTTTCAATCATTGTCTGTCCCATAATTATTGATCCTCCTTTCTGATTCCATTTCTTTTTTGCATTGCTTTTACAAGTCCGCCAGCATTGATAATATCCATCAAATTCTGTGGCAGTGACTGAATCTCATACTTCTTTTCATTTAACGAAATATGATCTCCTAATAATACATCAATCTTATCTCCCTCTTTTACATCCTCTTGAATCTGGTCATTTTCAATGAGTAAAAGTCCATTGTTAATAGAATTACGGAAAAAAATTCTTGCAAATGACTTTGCAATTACACATTTAATGTTTAATGCTTTAATGATCTCTGGAGCCTGTTCTCTTGACGAACCGCATCCAAAGTTTTTTCCAGCCACAATAATATCTCCATGCCCAATTTGTCCTGCAAGTTCTGGACGAAGTGGCGAAAATCCATATTGTTTCATATCTTCCACGGTTGGAAGTGCTAAATATTCTGTGGGAATAATAATATCTGTATCAATATCATCTCCAAGCACCCAAACCTTTCCTGTAAATTGTTCCATACTTATCCACCTCTTATTTATTTTACGTTTTTAGTAATCTTCCCTGCAATTGCAGATGCTGTAACAGTTGCTGCAGACCCTAGATATACAAATGAATCTGGATGTCCTGCACGTCCTTTAAAGTTTCTTGTTCCAGTAGAAATCAATACTTCCCCTTTACCAATAACACCCTGACAGCTTCCCCAGCACACACTACAGTTACTGTTCATAACCATAGCTCCTGCTTCCATAAATATGTCAATCAATCCTTCTTCTAATGCCTGAATATATACACTGTTAGATGCAGGTGCAATTAAAAACCTTACATGGTCACTTACTTTCTTTCCCTTTAAAATCTTTGCAGCTACACGTAATTCATCAATTCGTCCATTGTTACATGACCCTAAAAATGCTTCGTCAATCTTTACTTCTCCTGCTTCTTCTACTGGAACTACATCATCAATTAAATGAGGCTTTGCAACCACTGGTTCAATCTCATCTAAATTAACATTGTATACCTTCTCAAAATGAGCATCTTCATCACTAACAAATAAATTCTCAGCTTTGCGTCCTCTGGATTCTACATACTCTACTACCTTTTCATCTGGCTCTACAATTCCAGTCTTAGCTCCTGCCTCCACTGCAAGATTACATAACACAAGCCTATCATTAATGCTTAAGTTATGCGCCCCTTCTCCAGCAAACTCCATTACTTTGTAATTACATCCATTGGCTCCTACCATTCCAATGATTGTTAGAATTAAATCTCTTGGATAAACACCCTCTTTTAATTTTCCTGTTAAATTAAAACGAATGGTTTCTGGCACCAACACCCATGATGTTCCTGTCGTCATAGCATATAAAAAATCTGTACATCCAATTCCTGTTCCAAATGCTCCAAGTGCACCATATGTACAAGTATGAGAATCCGCCCCCATAATCAATTCTCCAGGGCAAACAAAATCCTCAACCATAATCTGATGACAGACACCCTTTCCTTCATAAAAAGCAATCTCATGCTCCTTTGCAAAGTTTCTCATCTTTTTATGAGCCTGGGCTGTCTTTGGATTCTCTGCTGGAATGTTGTGGTCAATAATAAAAACTAACTTATCCTTGTCAGCAATCTTAGGATGCTTCAAATCATTGTGATACATATCAATGGTTAAATGTGTAGTCCCATCATTACTCATCAAACGATCCACTTCTACTGTATGAATATCTCCTGCTTTTACCTGATCGACTTTTGCAGCCCGTGCAATAATCTTCTCACCAATTGTCATTCCCATGATTTACACCTCTCCTTCATTCAAAAAGTTAATTAATCCACCATGATCTAATATATTCTGCATATATGGTGGCAACTTTGTACAAGGAACTGTTTCCTTCTTCGTCTCTATGATTCCCTTTGTTAAATCAAGGGTAATCTCATCCATAGGCTCAACAATATCATATAAATCTTTACTTACAATCACTGGTAATCCAATGTTAATAGAATTGCGGTAAAAAATTCTTGCAAATGACTTTGCAACTACTGCTTTCACTCCTAATGCTTTTAATACACTTGGTGCCTGCTCTCTTGATGATCCACATCCAAAGTTCTCTCCAGCAACAACAATGTCACCTTTCTTTACTTTCTTTGAAAACTCTGGGTCAATTGACTCAAATGTATATGCTTTCATCTCTTGTATATTAGGTAATAATAAATATTGTGATGCAATAATCTGATCTGTATCTACATCATTGTGAAACTTAAAAACTTGGCTCATATTATGTCCCTCCTCTAAAAAATGTTCTTCTACATAGGATACAATAAAATACCTAAAAAAACAACGAGGGATGCTTCATTTTTTTTACACACTCTCTTCATATTTTTATGGTATAATGAATACATAGTTAATTTTTACAATTTAACTAGTTACAATTTATTTATTCTATTAAAGGGAGGGAATGTATGAATAATACAAAGAAGTATGTTGCCGAGTTTATCGGAACAGCAGTTTTAACACTTTTCGGATGTGGAAGTGCTGTGGCTATTAACACTATTTTAGCTGAGGAAGCAGAAGTGCCTTTAGGGTTCTCAACTCTATTAATTGCCTTTGCGTTTGGTCTTGCATTGATGGCTATGGCTTACTCTATTGGAAGCATTTCTGGTTGCCATGTGAATCCAGCAGTTTCTATTGGATTTTTAATTTCAAAGCGTATGGAAGTAAAGGATTGTATATGCTACATCATAGCACAGATTCTTGGTGGTATCTTTGGTGCTACTTTATTAACATTGATTCTAAGAAGTAACGGCTCTTTAGGAACTAACGGTTTTGGAAAGTATAGTGCCTTAAACATTGATATGTCGCAGGCTCTTCTTGTAGAAGCAATCTTAACATTTGTTTTTGTATTTGTTATTCTTGCTGTTACATCAAAGGCAGAGTTTGGTTCTATTGCGGGTCTTATTATTGGTTTAACACTTGTAATCATCCATATCTTTGGTATTCCATTTACAGGAACATCTGTAAATCCAGCACGTAGTCTTGGACCAGCTATTATGGCAGGTGGGGATGCTTTATCACAAGTCTGGGTATTTATTGTTGCCCCAATTGTTGGTGGTATTTTAGCAGGATTGTTATATTTATTCTTCTTTACAGGAAATGAAGAAGCATAGGAAAACAGATTTTATATGCACCTAAAAATGGAATCAGGATTTAAATCCTGGTTCCATTTTCTTTTGTTATAATTGATTAAAATACTTTTCAAGTCCTTTACAAATCCCGGTCACAATCTTATCTTGATATGAACCGGTTGCCATATTCTGATCTTCTGTCTTATTGGACATATATCCCATCTCCACAATAGTAACTGGAGTTTTACACCAGTTAATCCCACTCATAGTATCCGTTTCCCATACTCGTTCTTTTTTAGCACCTGTCTCTTTGACCATGGCATCTAAAATATTCGTGGATAATGCCTTGCTTTTATGATAAAGTTTTCCATTATACTCATTGTCTGATGTCTGACAAATTGTCATCATTCCATTGACACTTTGATTCTCTGTTCCATTGGCGTGAATTCGTATCAATGCATCTGCATGATTTTTATTGGCAATCTTAGCTCGCTCACTATTGCTAATATTCACGTCATTGGTAGTTCTTATCATCTTTACATGGTAACCTTCTTTTTTAAGTGCCCCTTCTAACTTCAATGATACTTGCAGCGTCAACTCATATTCCTCTAATCCACTGACAACTCCACTAGTCCCACTAGAAACTTTTGCTTTCTTTTCTGAAGCACCTGGTCCAACTGGTTCTTGCTCTGTGTTCTGTTTCTTTTGATGCCCAGGATCAATGACAATCAACTTTCCTTCTGACTTTACAGCTTCTGTGGTTGCTTTTGTTGTGACTGCCTCTGTAACTGCTTCTTTTTTTATGTTTGATTTTGCACATCCTGCAAGAAAACAAATACACATAATAGTAAGTATTATCCAACTCCTACTCTTCATCTAGTTCTTCTCCTTACTCATATCCCTTAATCAATTTAATATTTTCCTTCTCATACCGGTTTAATTCATCGTCTGAAATTTCACTGGATCTCGTTCCACGATACCATGATTTACTTTCAAAATAAGATTGTAAGCTTTTATTTTTAAAAATATAACCATGTCTTGCAAAGATTTCATTTCTTGCAACTTTTAAATCCCAAGAACTGAGTCCTGCAACCTGTGATCTTGATAAATATTCAGTGTTGCTATTAGGAAACACATAATCAGCCCCTGTAGTACGTGGTGCCTCTGTGGTTGCTTCTGTAGTCACAGCTTCTGTGGTTGCCTCAGAAGTATCCTCCTTCGTTGTCACTTCTGAAGTTGCTACATCACTGCTGTGATTTTGGTTTGCAAGGAAGAATCCAAATCCCACTGCAGCAAGAATAAGCACAATTCCAAGGACAACAATAGGAACCTTATTACTCTTCATCTGAGGCTCCTGATTTCTATATTGTGACTGCTCAACTCTTGCAACGTTCTCTTGCTTCACCTCTCCTAATTCCTCAATATCCTCACTTGTAGACGCTCCACAATAAGGACAAAATTGACTGGTGTCATCTATTTTCTTTCCACATTTTGTACAAAACATAACTTTTCCTCCTATAGTTAATGATATCTCACTATATTTCTCCAAATTCCAAACACACACAATGCAATCAGATATAGTACCAAAATCCCATTGCCTGCTTTTGGCATCTGCCTTCTCTCATATTTAAGTTTCATATCCCAGAGAATAAATATAACAATCCATGGTCCAGTCACAAATAAAAATGGATTGGCATTATACGCTCCTTTGATATCTAGCTTTATTAAATTTAAAAACAGAGTAGTTATCCCACACCCTGGACATAACCATCCTGTTCTCATCCGAAACAAACAAGGAATGGCAATACCAGTAATTCTGATCCATATAAAATATGTAAATCCAATGATAAGTATAATTCCAAACTTCTTTCCTTGCTTTTTCATTCTAATATCCTTGTAAACTTTTATTAATGATATCCTGCATCAAACACTCACTAATAATAGAAAATCCAAAAATACATAATACTAAATATAAAATATTGCTGCTTCCACCAACGGCTCCTTTGATTTTGTCACATCTCTCTCCCATCTTGTAGTTCCAATAGATAAAATAAATCCCACAAGTAATCACAGAAAATAAGAATACCATGCCACCAGAAGTTGCTTCTCTTTCTCCTGCAATTTGGTTCACTTCGTCATTTAATTTAATCACCCAGTAAATTCCATAAATTCCACAAGTAATCACAGAAAATATGATACATAAAGCAATGTTTCTTGGCATAATTCCGTACTTGCTTCCCTTGTTCTGGGTCTCCTTCATCGTGGCTCCTTGTGAGTCTTTAGTTCCCCGCTGTTGGGACGAAAGTGACTCCCCACAGGTGGTACAAAACTTCGCGTCATCTTCTTTAATCTTTGCTCCACACTTTGGACAATACTTCATAGTTTTTCTCTCCTCTTTATCTGGCTAATGTTATAAGTCATCTTCTTCTCATGATACCTAATAATGTTTCTAGATGCAAGAAATTTCCAGAAAGCATTTAATTTTATACATACTCCTTATGAAATAAACTTTGCTATCATTTCGTACATTTCATCTGGGGTTACTGGCTTTGTCAAATGTTCGTTCATCCCTGCTTCCTTGGTATCGCTTATGTCAGAA
>JAQWFL010000061.1 GCA_028704435.1 Anaerostipes sp.
CGATATTTTCCACTTCGTTTCCCAACGCTGCATTTGTGGCATATGTGCTGCTAACAGAGGCTAAAATACTATTTTTTTCTAATTGTATGGTTGAGTTCATTTCTAGAAATTTATCGTCTATATCCTCAGGAGCCGGACTCCAGTCTGTAGCTTTGTTCCCCTTTTCTACTTTTAAGTTCTTGACATATATACTTCCGTTACCGTCTGAATAATCTGTCCGAAGTCCAATTTCAAATTTTTTATCAACATCGTTTATAACTGTTGCAATCCCGACACAATGGTAAGTGCCATTGGATTTCCAAATTCGATTTGTATATGGGATTGAATCGGTGAGAATATTGCGTGTACCACCAGTCCAAGAGCCGTCTACTGAGCCTTGAAGGTAAGTGCTCCATTCGTAACCAGATTCAGAGTTAAAGTTCTCAAATTTAATGTCAAATGTTAATACGAACTCATCTCCAGTTTTTGTACCTTCTGGTAATGTAAATTCAGAGATACGGTAACATCTATTCGTACCTGTAATTGGGGTGGCTAGAAATTTCCATTCTCCAGAAGTTCCAGTTAATAAATTCCTTCCACCAATCTCCATGTTATCGACGGTATCTTTTGTATCGTTTGCCGTATTGTTTGCGGCAAGTGCTTTGTTATATGCTGTTTTTGCCGCTTCATACGAGCTAGACTTTGATACGTCGGAGTATTCAAATGTATCATCTGAAAATGTTGTTTTACAAGTTGTATATAGTGTGTTCGTGCTTCCTTCTGTATAGGTTGGCTCTGTCTTTGTCCAGCCAGTTGGCGTATTCAAGGTTGGCTTTGAAGGAGCACTTGCCGTGGAGGATTGTAATTTATAGTACCAGGTTGTACTATTTATATCCACCAAGTTCCAAATGGTTATTGTAGCACTCGCTTTGACAGCCATAATTTAATCCTCTAAATTGCAGCTATAAGGTGCTACATTATCAACACCAGATGCCTCCACCGTTATAGTTTTGGAAGTAGCTACTGGCGTACTTACTCCAGCTTTATACCACTTTACCGAACCCAATGACCCACAGACACCTGCATCTGTGATACTTTGTTCTACTCCACCTTTAAATACATGAGCGGTTAATACAGTGGAACCAGAACTGTTCTTAAACACCGTTCCATTGGATGGAGAAATAGTAACGTTAATTGCATCTTTACCAGCATCTCCCGTATTTCCTTTTGGTCCAGTGGCTCCCATCATACCTACTGCATAAGAAGTAGATGTGGTGTTATCTGTATAAGTAATAACAGTTTTTGTCCATAAGTATTGACTTGCGGAAACTGTTGGAATGCTGCTACTCCATGTTCCTGTTGGTGCCGTAGTACCGCTTGCACCAGACTGATACGTAATCGTTGTTGATTTTACTCCATTACCAGTAGCTCCTGTATTTCCTTTCTCGCCTGTAGCCCCCATCATACCTACCGCATAAGAAGTAGATGTGGTGTTATCTGTATAAGTAATAACAGTTTTCGTCCATAAATACTGACTGGCAGAAACAGCAGGAATACTACTTCCCCATGTTTCTGTTGGTGCCGTAGTACCGCTTGCACCAGACTGATACGTAATCGTTGTTGATTTAATACCTTTTCCAGTGGCACCAGTGGCTCCTGTATTTCCGGTAGAACCTTGTTTTGCTACTGCGAACGAAAACTTTTTATTAACTGTGATTCCATCTACCGTAACTGGAATTGTTGCTTCGCAAGCTGTTGAAATGGTTGCTGTGGTTGTAAATGTGATTGTTACCGCATTTGTTCCACTACCGGTAACTGCTGCACTAATTCCGCTTGGACAAATAATACTAGCTGCTGTAACCCCTACTTTTGAACATTGATTTGTTCCGCAGTAAGCTACTGCCTGTGTACTACAGCTTGCTCCTGATGTAACACCTCCAGTTCCTCCTACGAACGTATATGCCTCGGATGTTAATATTACCGAATATGCGTCAGTTACGTCTACGATTGTTATTTGATCTGATGCTTTAATTGCCATTTTGATTTTCCTCCCTAATCCATTAAATTACATAAAAAATCCACTTTTGCATTGAAGTCTTCTGGTGTCAACGTAAAAGTGAATCCATTGTTTCCTATTCTATTGTCGCTAGATGAAATCACTCCAAATGATTCATCATCTAGGCTCTTCCAATACCATTCTAAATAGTAGTTGGAACCGAGTGTTTCTTTTAGTTCTTGTATGTTCGTGATTCGTTCTGAACCATAATAAATGGTAACAGATAACACTGTGGATATTGCATTGTTCTTAAATACTGTCCCACGTGATGATACTACTCGTAAGAGTATGGCATCCTGTCCTGACTCCCCCTCCTCCCCCTTTATCCTTGTCCATTTATATATTTCTGGTCTTGATATATCTGCCTCTAAAACTATTTGGTTTTCTGCGATTCCCATATAATATTTGCCATCAGAATTTAACGATATTCCGCTTCCGAATTTATCATCTGCATATGCAATCCACGTATAGAAAGGTCTTTTTTTTGCCTCTATTGCAAATTGTGCAGATAAAGCCTCTACTTTTTCACTCACCCCGCTTTCTTTAATCAAATAATCTCCAAGAGTTACGGTATTTTTGTGATCAACAACACTCTTTTCTAGCTTTAAAATTCTTGCAGATAAATATAATTCTCCCATATCATCAATTATATTAACTGTATCTCCAATTTTTATACTATCCGTAAATTCTGTAATTTCTGCTTCATAATTAACCTCAGCATTACATACCTTTTTTAAAGAATCAATTGCTTGTTTACACAATTCTTCTTGACTTACCGTATCGTATGTGAACATCTTTACAATGTGTCCTTCATACCCATCTAGCTTATTTGGCTCATTGGACCATGCATATCTTCCCCATCTTTCAACGGCATTTCTGCTCTTTAGATAATGTCCATCCACATAAAAATCTCCATCATCATATTTATATCCGTCTAATGTCGTTGGAATATCTGTTCCATCCTGAGATGCCCCTGTACAAAGATAGCAAGTTGCAAGATTCGCAACTGTTTTCTTGACGGTTATTTTATCAATTTCCTTATTAAGTCTTAACTGAACACCATTGTCTTTTCCTCGTTGTTTATAAAAGTTCACATACTTATGTGTAACCATCATGTCTTTAATGGAAAAACTAAAAGATAATTCACACTCAAATTGCCCGGCAATATACAATAGTCTCTCTGTTGCAGTTTCTTCACTTCTTCCGGATAGTTTTAATTTTTTCTCTGTACATTCATTAATTCCAATTTCAAATCCGCTGTCTGTTAAGCAAGTCTCTGCATACTCTTTTAGAAAATATTCCTTATCCGCTTCGTATTCTTTTAACACCTCATTTAACAAGTCAAGACCTGCATCTTCTGCATATATGTAAATATCCTGATTATCAGTATTTATCTCAGTCTCAATGATGGTATAAATCTCATGTTCATCCTCGTTGTTTCTAAGAATATAGTTTCCTGTTTCTGTATATTGCTCTGCTCTTTTTTTCGTTTCTCTTGTAAATGGAATCCGGCAACTAAACGTTGCGACCCCCGTTTCAACATCTTCTGTTTTTACATCTTCCTTTATCCTGATTCCAGACGGCAAGCTCGTTGAGGCTTGCCCTAAGACTTCCATTTTACGATTTGCAAAATACACAATCATAAAAACACCTCCCGGTAACGCAATTTAAACGATGGAACATATGCAGCATCCATCCATTCAGAATAACTGGAGCCAATCTGATTCGTTCCAGGCTTCAAAAAGAAATCTTCCCAATCGTTTCCTAATGCTCCTAAGTCCGGACGTTCTAAGTCATTTAGCTTCACAGCACCAGATGCACAATCAGCTATCAATATATCGTTTGCATTAAATTTATTTTGAATATCATGATATTCGGTTCTAATCGTTTCAATGGTTTCTGTTACTGTTTTTTGATAATTTTTTACAAGCTTCATCCAGTAAAGACCATTATATTCCAAGGATGGATACGTTCCTTTTCCCGAAAACATAACTGTTACTTTATTCACCGACTTTGATTTTATCGCACTAACTGTATATGTCTGCTTAATTCCACCAACATTAAAAGAAATTTTATCTCCTGTTTTGGTAATGCTAGAAGATTTGACAGTGGTGATTGCAGTTATCTTTTTCTTTTTATCTGCACTCCGATTAGCTCCAAAATACTTGTTATGGTACGATAAATCCAAATATGATTCTTTCATTACCTTTCCATTCACTATCATTCGATACTGACCTTTTGTGCCTTCATCATTCTTAAATATATCAATCCCGGCAATAATAGTGCCGCTAGCGTCGGATAGAATCATCTGAAACGCCCCACGTTGTTTCTTATCTGATTTCGCACTTCCACAACACATTTTCTGGCTGTAAGTAAATTGAAAGTCGGTTGCAGCTTCACTAAATGTATACGTTGCTGTTGGTCCATGATATCTTGCCCCAGAACCAAAATTACTTCCTGTTAAATAATAAGTATCTTTATCTGTTGTTCCGTAGGAATGCTTTGCTACAAGACTTCCAGTTTTCACAGCATCTTTATAAACCAC
>JAQWFL010000043.1 GCA_028704435.1 Anaerostipes sp.
TCGGAACAAAATAGAAAATAAAAAGGTTCTCTTTTCATATACTTTATGATAAACTAAATAAGTTAAAGATTTTTTAGGGTGCCAAGAGGCATAAGAAAGTGAGAAAAAACATGCGAAGAGAAGATATTAGAAACATTGCAATTATCGCCCATGTTGACCATGGTAAAACTACATTAGTAGATGAACTTCTAAAACAAAGCGGTACATTTAGAGTAAATCAGGAAGTGGCAGAACGTGTCATGGATTCCAATGATATAGAAAGAGAACGTGGAATTACAATTTTATCAAAGAATACGGGCGTTATGTACAATGATACAAAGATTAACATCATTGATACACCAGGACATGCTGACTTTGGTGGAGAAGTAGAACGTGTACTTAAGATGGTAAACGGGGTTGTATTGGTTGTTGATGCCTTTGAAGGACCAATGCCACAGACAAAGTTTGTGTTGAAGAAAGCATTAGAACTAAATCTTTCAGTGATCGTATGTATCAATAAGATTGATCGACCTGAAGCAAGACCAGATGAAGTTGTTGATGAGGTTTTAGAACTTCTTATGGAATTAGATGCAGATGATAAGCAGTTAGACTGTCCATTTGTATTTGCATCAGCAAAGGCTGGATTTGCCAAGTTAAACATAGATGATGAAGATAAGGATATGAAGCCTTTATTTGAGACAATTATCAATCATATTGAGGCTCCAGAAGGAGACCCAGAGAAACCAACACAGGTGTTAATTAGTACAATTGATTACAATGAATATGTAGGTAGAATTGGTGTTGGTAAAGTTGATAATGGTTCGATTAAAGTGAACCAGGAGTATGTGGTTGTCAATGTACATGAACCAGATAAGAAAGAAAAAGTTCGTATTACAAAGCTTTATGAATTTGAAGGGCTTGATAAAGTTGATGTAAAGGAAGCAAATATTGGTTCTATTGTAGCTATTTCAGGTATTTCGGATATTCATATTGGAGATACGATTTGTGATATAGATGAACCAGAAGCAATTCCATTTCAGAAGATTTCTGAGCCTACTATTGCAATGCAGTTTATGGTAAATGACAGTCCACTAGCCGGACAAGAGGGTAAGTTTGTTACTTCAAGACAGATTCGTGACCGCCTATTTAAAGAGTTGAATACAGATGTAAGTTTACGTGTAGAAGAAAGTGATTCCACAGATAGTTTTAAAGTGTCTGGACGTGGGGAACTTCATTTATCTGTATTAATTGAGAATATGCGACGTGAAGGATATGAATTTGCAGTAAGTAAGGCAGAAGTATTATATAAAGAAGATGAGAATGGTAAGAAATTAGAGCCAATGGAAATCGCAGTCATTGATGTCCCAGAAGAATTCCAGGGATCGGTTATTGACAAGTTAAGCCAGCGTAAGGGTGAACTTCGTGACATGTCAACTTCTGAACATGGAACTTCAAGACTTGAATTCTCAATTCCATCAAGAGGTTTAATTGGATATCGTGGAGAGTTCATGACAGACACAAAAGGAAATGGTATTTTAAACACCCTTTATGATGGATATGATCTTTATCGAGGAGATATTCAATATCGTAAGCAGGGTTCTATTATTGCATTTGAATCTGGAGAATCTGTAACTTATGGATTGTTTGGAGCACAAGAAAGAGGAACTTTATTCATCAGTGCTGGAGAAAAAGTTTACTCTGGTATGGTTATTGGACAGAGTGCAAAACCTGAAGATGTTGAAATCAATGTATGTAAAACAAAGAAACTTACAAATACACGTTCTTCTGGTGCAGATGATGCATTAAAGCTATCAACTCCTAAAGTTTTAAGCTTAGAGGAAGCGTTGGAATTTATTGATACAGATGAATTACTTGAGATTACACCAGAGAATTTAAGAATCCGTAAGAAGATTCTAGATCCACGTATGAGAAAGCGTAGCGGACGCTAATATATGAAAAACTTCTTATTTTGTCGATGAGTTTTTCGTCTATATTTCTTCTTTTA
The DNA here is from genome assembly GCA_028704435.1 of Anaerostipes sp. Lineage (GTDB taxonomy): Bacteria > Bacillota > Clostridia > Lachnospirales > Lachnospiraceae > Anaerostipes. The sequence goes on from JAQWFL010000043.1 coordinate 1,985, forward strand.
AGAATAACTTATTATAGTACACGAGTTATTACAAGAAGGGAGAAAAAGTATGACAGAAAAAGAAAACGATAATAATCGAGTGGAGGTTGTTGGAACCGTTATATCAGGTTTTGAGTTTAGCCATGAGATTTTTGGTGAGAGTTTTTATATGGTCAAACTTTTAGTAAACAGATTGAGCGAAGTAACAGATGAGATACCGCTTATGGTTTCTGAACGTTTGGTTGATGTAACAGAGGATTATCAAGGACAGTATGTGCGGGCAGCAGGACAGTTCAGATCCTATAATAAACATGAGGAGAATCAAAATCATTTGGTTCTTTCTGTGTTTGTAAAGGACATTGAGATTGTAGAGAGTTTGGAGAATCGTAAGTTAAATCAAATTATGTTAGATGGTTTTATTTGCAAAAGACCTATTTATCGTATGACGCCTCTTGGAAGAGAGATTTGTGACTTGTTGATTGCAGTGAACCGATCTTATGGAAAATCAGATTACATACCATGTATTTGCTGGGGAAGAAATGCAAGATTTGCAGGAAGCCTTGAAGTAGGAGAGCGAATTCAGATTTTGGGTCGGATACAAAGCAGAGAATACCAAAAGAGAACGAGCGAAGGAAATGTACTTCATAAAACTGCATATGAAGTTTCGGTGAATAAAATTGAATTGGAAAAGAATGAGATTATGTAGCTTATGTGAAAGCGATGGATTTTTTATTTAATAAATGATATAATAAATCAAATTACAGAAGGAAGATTCTTTGAGGTGAAGAGATGGATGGACAAGTGAAAGTTTACTATGGTCAGGGAAAAGGTAAAACTTCTTCCGCAATTGGACTTTGTCTGCGTGCTGCAGGTCAGGGAAAAGAGGCCATTATCGTTCAGTTTCTAAAGGGAAAAGATACGGAAGAGATAGGATTTATTCGAAGACTGGAACCAGAAGTGCAGCTTTTTAGTTTTGAAAAGTATGATAAGTATTATATGGACTTAACCCAGGAACAAAAAGAGGAACAGGAGCATTTTATTCGTAATGGTTTGAATTATGCCAAGAAGGTTATCGATACAAGACAGTGTGATGTTTTGGTCCTTGATGAAGTTCTTGGACTTTTGGATTTAGGTTTACTTAAAGAGGAGGAATTACTTTCTCTTTTAGAAAGCATGGATGAAGATATGGAAGTGATACTGACAGGTCAATTTTTGCCGAATTTCATCAAAGACTGGGCTGATAGTATTTATTGTATACAGACCATAAAAGAGTCGTAGGAGATATTGCATAAGATACAGGAGGGAATTTATTATGTCGATTTTTACAGGAGCAGGTGTTGCTTTAATTACGCCGTTTAAAGGGGATTTATCAGTTGATTATGATCAATTAGAGAAGGTTATAGATTTTCAAATCGAAGAAGGAACAGATAGTATTATTATTTGTGGCACAACAGGAGAAGCTTCTACAATGTCACATGATGAACAGATTGAAGTAGTAAAAGCATGTGTTGATCATGTCAATGGAAGAGTTCCAGTGATTGCAGGAGCAGGAGCAAACTGCACAGATGAGGCGTTACATTTAGCCAAAGAAGCTCAGAGAGTTGGCAGTGATGCTCTCTTAGTTGTAACACCATATTACAACAAAGCAACTCAGAATGGATTGATTGAATATTATAAGGCAATCGGGAATGCTGTAGATGTCCCAATTATTATGTATAATGTTCCAGGAAGAACAGGAACCAATATTGCACCTAAAACAGTAGCAAAGGTGTTTAAGGAAGTTGAGAATGTAGTTGCAATCAAAGAAGCAAGTGGAAATCTTTCTCAGGTAGCAGATATAGCGTATGAGACAGAGGGACAATTAGATATTTATTCAGGCAATGATGATCAGGTTCTACCAGTATTATCACTAGGTGGAAAGGGTGTTATTTCAGTACTATCTAATATTGCGCCAAAAGTAACCCATGAGATGGTTGCGAAGTATTTAGCAGGAGATGTAAAAGGAAGTAAAGAGTTGCAAATTAAGTATCTTGATGTAATCCACAAATTGTTTACGGAAGTGAATCCAGTTCCAGTAAAGAGAGCTATGGCTGAATTAGGATATTGTAGAGATTTACTAAGAAGACCTTTGACAGAGATGGAAGAAAGTAATGCCAAAGAATTAATTGCAGCAATGAAAGAAGTACACATTCTTTAAGGAGATTTTCATGATAAAGTTATTAATGCATGGTTGCAATGGAGCCATGGGACAAGTAATTAGTAAGATTGTAGAAGAGACAGACGGTGCAGTTATGGTTGCAGGTGTGGATTATACGGGAGAGAAGAAAAACGATTATCCTGTATTTAAAGACCTTGCAGATTGTGATGTAAAAGCAGATGCGATTATTGACTTTTCTTCAGCTGTTGCGGTAGATCATTTATTAGATGTTGCAGTTGAAAAGCAGATTCCAGTTGTTTTATGTACTACTGGTTTAAGTGAGGAACAGTTGGAACATGTAAAAGAAGCAAGTAAGAAGGTTGCGGTTTTACGTTCTGCGAATATGTCATTAGGAGTGAATACATTATTTAAGTTAGTGAATGCGGCAACGAAAGTACTTGCAGCAGCTAATTTTGATATTGATATTGTAGAGAAGCACCATAAATTAAAGTTGGATGCTCCATCTGGAACAGCAATTGCTTTGGCAGATGCCATTAATGAAGCATTGAACAATGAGTATGATTATGTCTATGACAGAAGTACAAGAAGAGAGCAACGTCCAAAGAAAGAGATTGGTATCTCAGCAGTTCGTGGGGGAACAATCGTGGGAGAACACGAAGTTATCTTTGCTGGACAAGACGAAGTTATTGAATTTAAGCATACAGCATATTCCAAAGCAATTTTTGGAAAGGGTGCAGTCAGTGCGGCCATGTATTTGGCGGGTAAAGAAGCTGGCATGTATGATATGAGCGACGTGATTGGATAGAATATTTAAATTGAATATTAGCTATAAAGTCAGGAATACTGTGGTATTCTTGACTTTTGCTATTTAGTGTGATAACGTAAATTTAAAATAAAAAGTACAAATTAGAGACTCGAAGGGAGAGGTTACAATGAAAAAAGCAGATTTGGATTGGGAGAACCTTGGTTTTGGTTATATCCAAACACAAAAACGATATGTTACAAACTTTAAAGATGGAAAGTGGGATGGTGGAGAGATTACTTCAGATGCCAATATTGTGTTGAATGAGTGTGCTGGTGTGTTACAGTATGCACAAACTGTTTTTGAAGGATTAAAAGTATACACAACAAAAGATGGACATATTGTAGCATTTCGCCCAGATTTGAACGCTCAGAGATTGAAAGATTCTTGTAAGAGATTAGAGATGCCAATTTTATCTGAAGAGCAGTTTATAGATGGACTTGAGAAACTTGTAATGGCAAATGAAGAATATGTGCCTCCATTTGGAACGGGTGCAACCCTTTATATTCGTCCTTATATGTTTGGAAGCAATCCAGTTATTGGTGTAAAGCCAGCAGATGAATACCAATTCCGTATTTTTGCTACGCCAGTTGGACCATATTTTAAAGGAGGAATTCGTCCTCTTCGTCTATGTGTCAGTGATTTTGACAGAGCAGCTCCTCATGGAACAGGAAATATTAAAGCGGGATTGAATTATGCTATGAGCCTTCATGCAATTGTAACTGCACATGCCAATGGATATGATGAGAATGTATATCTTGACCCTGCGACAAGAACTAAGATTGAAGAAACTGGTGGTGCTAATATGCTATTTGTTTCAAAGGATGGCAAGAAGGTTGTTATTCCTAAGTCTGATAGTATTTTGCCTTCAATTACAAGAAGATCCCTAGTAACAGTTGCCCAGGATTATTTGGATATGGAAGTGGAACAAAGAGAAGTTCTATTTGAAGAACTTGGAGATTTCTCCGAATGTGGGTTGTGTGGAACTGCAGCTGTAATATCTCCAGTAGGAACCATTGAAGGAAAAGGGAAAGAGTATTCTTTCCAAGATGGTTTTGAAGGAAGAGGACCAGTGATTACAAAGTTATATGAGACATTAACAGGAATTCAGACAGGTCAGATTGAGGCTCCTGAAGGATGGATTAAGAGATTTGCCTAGTATTTAGATAGTAGAATTGAATTTAAGTCCATGGGAATGGCTGATTTGTATTGAATCAATCTTCTCATGGATTTTCTTTTAAAGGAGGAGCCAGTATGTTATCAAAAGAAATAGTGGAATTATCAAAACAACATTCAGTGATACGCGATATTTTTGAATTTGGGATGAAACGTGCTAAGATTGTAGGCGTGGAGAATGTATTTGACTTTAGTATCGGGAATCCAAGCGTACCAGCACCAGCAAAGGTGGATGAAGAAGCTATCCGAATGCTACAGGAGGAAGATCCTGTTGCTATTCATGGATATACAAGTAATGCAGGGGTGTTAGAAGTGCGAGATGCTATTGCACAATCTTTGAATCGAAGATTTCAAACCCATTATACATCAGCCAATATATTTATGACTATTGGGGCAGCGGCAGCTCTTGGGATTTGTTTTCGAACATTGATCGATAATCCTGAGGATGAAGTGATTACATTTGCACCATATTTTCCAGAGTATCAAGTATATGCTCAGGGAGCAGGGGGAAAGCTAACGGTAATTCCAGCAGAGACATCATCGTTTCAGATTGACTTTAATAAGTTAGAAGCAGCAGTCAATGAACATACAAAGGCCGTGTTAATTAATTCGCCAAACAACCCGTCTGGAGTTGTTTATTCCAAAGAGACGATACAAAAGCTGGCTGATTTGTTAGAGAGAAAACAAAAAGAAATTGGACATAGCATTTATATTATTACAGATGAACCTTACCGTGAGATTGTATATCGTGGATTTGAAGTGCCATATGTACCAAAGTATTATAAGAATACATTGGTAACATATTCTTTCAGCAAATCTTTGTCATTGCCAGGAGAGCGAGTTGGTTATATTGCAGTACAAAGTGAAGCCGAAGATTTTGAAGATTTACTCCCATGCTTTATTGCATCGGCGAGATTATTATCTTATGTAAGTGTTCCAGCACTGTACCAAAAAGTTATTGGAAAATGCGTAGATATGACAGCAGATTTGAGCATTTATCAGAAGAACAAGGATATTTTCTATCAGGGATTGGTTGATATGGGCTATGAATGTGTAGAGCCTGGGGGAGCCTTTTACTTGTTCCCGAAAGCACCAGAAGCAGACGCAGGGGCATTTTGTGAGCGAGCAAAGAAATATGACTTACTTATTGTCCCAGGTGACAGTTTTGGATGCCCAGGATATGTAAGAGTATCATATTGTGTACCAACACAACGTATTGAGAAAGCATTGCCGCTATTTAAACAGTTAATTGAAGAATATAAGTAAGGAAGAAGATATGAAAACATGGAGAGACAATATTCGACAGGTGGTTCCATATACGCCGGGAGAACAGCCAAAAGAACAAGGTGTGATTAAATTAAATACCAACGAGAATCCATATCCTCCATCTCCAAAAGTCATGGAGGCAATGAAGAATATCTGTAATTTACGAAAGTATCCAGATCCAGGGGCAGTTGATTTGGTAGAGGGGATTGCAGATTATCATGGATTTTCTAAGGATGAAGTATTTGTAGGAGTAGGATCAGATGATGTCCTGGCAATTGCATTTTTAACATTTTTTAATGGAAAAAGGCCAATTTTATTTCCGGATATTACATATTCATTTTATGATGTATGGGCAGATTTGTTTCAAATCCCTTATGAAACAAAACCATTGGATGAACAGTTTGAAATTCATTCAGAAGATTATTATGGGGAAAATGGAGGGGTGATTTTTCCAAATCCAAATGCACCAACGGGCGCATTGCTTCATATAGGAGCAGTGGAAGATATTATTAGACACAATCAGGATGTAGTTGTAATTGTGGATGAAGCCTATATTGATTTTGGTGGAGAGACAGCAAAGGAATTGACTCGCAAATACGACAATCTTTTGGTGGTGCAAACATACTCTAAATCCAGATCCCTTGCAGGACTTCGTATTGGGTATGCCATTGGAAATAAGGAATTAATCAAAGCTATGAATGATGTGAAGTATTCATTCAATTCATATACGATGAATGAGCCGTCCATTGTACTTGGAACAGCAGTTATTAAAGATGAAGCATATTTTCAGAAAACGAAAAGTCAAATTGTTGAGACAAGAGAGTGGTTTAAAAAAGAAATGAAAAAGCTTGGATTTTCTTTTGCAGATTCCAAGGCTAATTTTATTTTTGCAAAACATAAAGAGGCTAAAGCAAAGGATATCTTTGAGGCAGCAAAGGAAGAAAAGATTTATGTTCGATATTTTTCAAAACCAAGAATTGATAATTATTTAAGAATTACCATTGGTACAAGGGAAGAGATGGAGATATTTTTAAGCTTTTTAAAGAAATATCTTGCATAAAACAATAGATTTTAGGGACTCTTAGAAATAAGAGTTCTTTTTTTGCTTGCATTTATGTAAAAAATAGGGTATTATTATAATGATTTACAAATACTGGGAATTATGAAAGGGTATGCATAATTCCATTTCAATTTTGAAAGGAGTTATTATGCTAGACCAAAAGGAATTTTTTGAATATGTGGAGGAGCATATACCAGAGTACATGACGGATAAAGAAGAGAGTAAGCTGATGATGAAAGAGATTACCAAGAACAACCAGGTGATTCTTCATGGGTTAGCTTTGAAGGAAGAAAAAACTTGTTCACCTATTTTGTATCTAGAGCCGTTTTTTGAAGAATATCATAAGGGGATGGATATTGGTGAGATTCTGTGCAAAATAGGGCATATTTTTGAGGAACAGCTTAAGATGGATTGTATTCAGCTGCCTGTAGAGTATTATGATGATTTTGAAAAAGCCAAGAAACAAATTTTCTTTCGGGTTGTTAATTTCGAAAAAAATCGGGAGATGTTAGAGGATTGTCCAATTGAAGAGATAGAAGATCTTGCGATTACATATCGGCTGATGATGACAAGAGATGGTGAAGGTATGACCAGTGGGTTGATTCGGAACAGAGATTTAGAACGTTGGGGAATTACAAAAGAAGAACTGTTTTTATTGGGGAAAGAGAATACAAAGAGGTTATTTCCAGGAGTTATAATTTCCATGAATGAGATGCTTTTAGACAGCTATGGAATCGAGGTAGATAGTCCATCTATATTATATGTGGCAACCAATGAATCTAAGTTAAATGGGGCTAGTGTTATTGCATATGATGATTTCTTATATGAATTTGCACAAAAGGAAAAGGAGAATCTATATGTTCTTCCAAGTAGTATTCATGAAGTTTTGCTCCTAAAAGAGAGTGATGCCATAGAACAAGTGGAATTAAAAGAGATGATACAGGAAACCAATAAAAATGTAGTTGATCCAGAAGAAATCTTGTCGGATTCTTTATATTATTATGATAGAGAAGAAGATATGCTTTCTATTTGCGAATTTTTAAAATAATTTAAGAAAACCTTCATGTGTCGATTCTTGCCATTCTATTTGTTGTAACGTATAATCATATAAGACGAGAAATAAGATGAACAGAAATGGAGTGGTGAGTATGCGGCGTTGGGAAATATATTTAGAAATATTTATGGAATTAATAGTAATTGTAGCTGGGGCATTTTTGCTTGTATTTGTATTGCCAAGGTTTCTTGGGTTTTTATGGCCATTTGTCGCAGCTGCAGTGATTACAAAGATAGCACATCCATTAATTGATTTTTTAGAACGACATTTAAAGTTGCCAAAAAGGTTTGGATCAGCACTTCTTATTATAGGTGTAATTGCAGCGGTTATTGCCCTTGTATATTTTTTGGTACTCAATATTGGACGAGAAGTTTTATCCTTTGCACGGAATCTCCCACAGATAAAACAGGTCTTTTTAGTTCAATGGCAGTCGGTTTCAGAACGGTTATCTAGTGTTGTTTTATCTTTGCCAGTATCTGTTCAGGACCAGCTTAACAATGCTGTGGGAAGTGTAAGTCAGTCTGTAGACAAGGTGGCTTCCTTTGCGGGAAATTACGGAGTAGCACAGGCAGGAACTTTAGCTAAGAATATGACAAATGGATTTATTGGAACCATTGTTATGTTTTTTGCATCTTATGTTTTTATTGTAGATCAAGATAAGTTCTTAAAAGGCTATGAAAAGTTTGTTCCAAAAGCAATAAAGGATAAGGTAGGTATTTTCTATCATAATACATTAGGAGTTTTAGGTAGCTATTGTTTAGCACAGCTTAAGATTATGGTAATAATGATAGGAATTTTGTGGATCGGTTTTTTAATTGCAGGATTTAAATACCGTTTTATACTTGCTTTGCTTGTATCAGTTGTGGATATTTTTCCTATTCTCGGAACAGGAACAGTCTTGATTCCATGGGCCTTGTTTCAATTAGTAACAGGAGAAGTGAAGGGTGCAGTTATATTAATCGTTGTTTATATTGTATGTTTAATTGTAAAACAAATATTACAACCAAAGATGATGGGAGACCGTATGGGAATCTCACCACTTGCAACTATTTTCTTGATTTATGTTGGGTTAAAGTTAGGTGGATTAGGAGGAATGCTCCTTGCGTTGATTGTTGGAATTTTTGTATATAATCTATATAAATTAGGGATTTTTGATCGAAAGATTAATTTTTTCCGCACTAGAATTGAGATGTTAACATTAAATAGTGAAAAAGAAGAAGAGGAACTAGCAAAGGAAATAAAGGAGGAAGAAGATGAGTCAGGCAGATAATCTATTTATTCAAATGTGTGAAGATATACTGGAGAATGGAACAAGTACAGAGGGCGAGAAAGTTCGACCAAAATGGGAAGATGGAACATCAGCGTATACAGTAAAACAGTTTGGTGTTGTAAATCGATATGATTTATCGAAAGAATTTCCTGCATTAACTCTTCGAAAGACATACGTGAAATCAGCAATTGATGAATTATTGTGGATATGGCAAAGAAAATCAAACAATACGAAAGATTTAAAGAGCCATATATGGGATGAATGGGCAGATGAGGATGGCTCGATAGGAAAGGCTTATGGATATCAGCTTGGCATAAAGCATAAATATAAAGAAGGGATGATGGATCAAGTAGATCGCGTGATTTATGATTTGAAACATAACCCTTACAGCAGACGTATTATGACAAATATTTATGTACATGAGGATTTACACGAGATGAACTTGTATCCCTGTGCTTATAGCATGACATTTAATGTAACAAAAAAAGAAGGGGAAGATCGATTGATTCTTAATGGAATATTGAATCAAAGATCTCAGGATATTTTGACGGCAAATAACTGGAATGTGGTACAGTATTCTGTGTTACTTCACATGATTGCACAGGTTTGTGATATGCAAGTGGGGGAATTTGTTCACGTAATTGCAGATGCTCATATTTATGATCGGCATATTCCGATTATTAAAGAATTAATTAAAAGACCTGTTTATGATGCACCAAAGTTTTGGATAAATCCTGAAGTAAAAGATTTTTATGATTTTACATTGGATGATTTTAAAATTGAAGATTACGAAGCAGGAGAACAAATCAGCAATATACCAATTGCGATTTAGCACAAAAAGAGGAGATAAGATGAATTTAATTGTAAATGCAGATAAGAATTGGGGGATAGGAAAGAACAATGAGTTGTTGGTTCATATTCCTAATGATATGAAGATGTTTAGGGAAACCACTACAGGTCATGTGGTTGTTATGGGAAGAAAGACATTGGAAAGTTTTCCTGGAGGAAAACCTCTTCCTAAGAGAACAAATGTTGTTTTAACAACAGATATGGAGTATGAAGCAAAAGGAGCCCAGATTGTTCACAGCAAAGAAGAATTAATGGAATTTTTAGCTTCATATGATGAAAATGATATTTATATCATTGGCGGAGAAAGTATTTATCGTATGATGCTTCCTTACTGTAAAAGAGCAATTGTGACAAAATTAGACTATGCATATGATGCAGATACATTCTTTCCAAACCTAGATGAATTACAGGATTGGAAGGTTTCAGCCGAGAGTGAAGAGCAGACATATTTCGACGTAGAATATACTTTTATGGAGTATACAAGAAGATAGAATTGCTATATTTTAACTTGTGTTATTGATTTCCTTTTGTTATAATACCACGTATGTGAATTTTCTTGTAAAATTCAAAAAAAACTATGAGAATTGAAAGGAGACGGACAATGGAATTAATGTATATTGCTCTTGCAGCAGGAATACTATCCTTGTTAGTTGCATTTGCCCTTATGGGAAAAGTAAGTAAGGCAGATGAGGGAAACGACAAAATGAAAGAGATTGCGTTAGCAATCAATGAAGGGGCACACGCTTTTTTGAAAGCAGAATATAAACTGTTAGTAATATTCTGTATCGTTGTATTCGTATTAATTGGATTAGGAGTTGCGTGGACAACTGCTGTATGCTTTTTATTCGGAGCAGCTTTTTCAGCTTTAGCAGGTTTTATTGGGATGCATACTGCTACAAAAGCAAATGTTAGAACAGCACAGGCTGCCAGCAAAGGCGGAATGTCAAAAGCTTTATCTGTTGCTTTTTCAGGTGGAGCAGTTATGGGTCTTACAGTAGTAGGATTAGGTTTATTTGGAGCGACTCTTGTTTACAAAATTACTGGGAATCCAGAAATCTTAACAGGATTCAGTTTAGGAGCTTCATCTGTAGCTTTATTTGGTCGTGTAGGTGGAGGTATTTATACCAAAGCTGCAGACGTAGGAGCAGACTTAGTAGGTAAGGTAGAAGCAGGTATTCCAGAAGATGATCCTCGTAACCCAGCAGTTATCGCTGATAATGTAGGTGATAATGTAGGTGATGTTGCCGGTATGGGAGCCGATTTATTTGAATCATATGTTGGTTCTATTGTATCTGCAATTACTTTAGGTGTTGCACTTGCAGCAAACTACGGAGTGACAAAAGAAGTTGGAGCTGTTTATCCAGTACTATTAGCAGCTATAGGTATTGTTGCTTCTATTATCGGTGTTATCTTTGTTGTTAACACAAAGAGCCAGAACCCACATAAAGCATTGGACGGTGGTACATATTTTGCCAGTCTTATTGTATTAGTTGCAACATTTTTCTTGAGTAACCATTTCTTTGGAAACTTAAATACGTTCTGGGCAATTTTTGCTGGTGTAGTGGTTGGAAATATTATCGGTAAGTTAACGGAAGTTTATACATCAAGTGATTACCGTTCTGTTAAGAAGATTGCAGATCAGTCTGAAACTGGTTCTGCAACAACTATTATTTCAGGATTAGCAGTTGGTATGGAATCAACAGCGTTCCCTATTATTTTTATTTGTATTGCAATTTTAGTTGCATACCAATTTGCAGGATTATATGGAATTGCTTTAGCTGCTGTAGGTATGCTGTCAACAACAGGTATTACAGTTGCAGTTGATGCCTATGGACCAATTGCAGATAATGCAGGTGGTATTGCTGAGATGTCTGAGTTAGATGAATCAGTTCGTAATATTACAGATAAGCTAGATGCCGTTGGTAACACAACAGCAGCTATGGGTAAAGGTTTTGCCATTGGATCAGCAGCATTAACAGCATTGGCATTATTTGCTTCTTATGCACAGGCTGTTAATTTAGATACAATTAACTGTATGCAACCAAAAGTAATTGTTGGTGTATTAATGGGTGGAATGCTTCCATTCCTATTCTCAGCATTTACAATGCAGTCAGTTGGTAAAACAGCAAATGAAATGATTGTTGAAGTACGTCGTCAATTTAAAGAAATCCCAGGAATCCTTGAAGGAACTGGAAAGCCAGACTATAAGTCTTGTGTAGAAATTTCTACAGCGGCAGCCTTAAAAGAGATGATGTTACCGGGTGTTATGGCTATTATTGCTCCAATTTTAATTGGTATCTTGCTTGGAGTGGAAGCTCTAGGAGGATTATTAGTTGGATCATTGGCTTCTGGTGTTATGATGGCTATCTTTATGGCTAATGCTGGTGGAGCATGGGATAATGCGAAGAAGTACATCGAGGAAGGAAACCATGGTGGAAAAGGAAGCGATGCTCATAAGGCAGCTGTTGTTGGTGATACTGTAGGAGATCCATTTAAGGATACTTCAGGACCATCTATTAACATCTTGATTAAACTTATGACGATTGTATCATTGGTATTTGCACCATTATTCTTAAGTATTGGTGGAATCTTATAATTTCATATAAATTAAAAAGAAGTATCCATTTTGGGTACTTCTTTTTATTAAGAGAAAATATCTGGCTACTTCTTTCATTACTTGGTATAATGAAAATAGCAAAAAACAGATAAAATGGAGGTGCTATATGATTATTGTTAATACAGATTTTATTTCGGGTCATGAAATCCAAACTATGCAGTTAGTAAAGGGAAATACGATTCAGACAAAGAATGTTGGAAAGGACCTTACCCAAGGATTTAAGAATTTAGTGGGAGGAGAATTGAAATCCTATACCAAGATGATGAATGAAGCAAGAGCCCTTGCAACAAAGAGAATGGTAGAAGAAGCAGAAGAGTTAGGTGCAGATGGAATTGTGAATGTTCGATATGTATCTGCAGAGATTATGCAGGGTGCAGCTGAGGTTATGGCATATGGCACTGCTGTCAAGTTTGTAGAATAGATATAAAAAGTTTAGGAGAAGGGTTTGATACCTTCTCCTAATTTTCGGTTATCTGCTTACTCCTTCAGCAATTTTACTAACCCCTACATAAATTTCACTTATTTTATACCAGGTTGGGTAGTCAACAACACCAGTTTGTGGAAGTCCAAAGACATTTTGAAACTGTTTTACAGCGGCGGCGGTGGAATCGCCGTAGAAACCATCAGCTGCGATAACAGGGATAGATGGATAGTCTTTGGCAATTCGGATAAGCTGTTCTTGAAGCTGAAAAACTTTGTCTCCAGATGTGCCTACAGACAAATCGTAACCTGGCCAGGAGGACGGAATTCCAGCAATTTGCTCAGCAACATTAATATACATGCTTTCTCCATAGTAATATCGAATAATTTCAATTGGAGTGTAACCCTGATCTCCTAGATATTTTGAACCCCATTGACTCAGCCATTGAGGACAAGTAACTCTTTTTCCGTCGCAATATTGGGTGAAAATAGGTTGGCGGACATTGGGACGGGATAGATAGTTGGAAAATACTTCATCCACAACTTGATTAATGGAGGTATAAGTTGTCTTTTCAGGAATCCATTTTTGATCATATGCAGTGGAAGACGTAATGGTAAAGTCGTGTCCTTTGTTTCGATACCACTCTGTATAAACTCGATTTAAAGTAAATGAAAGAATGGCAAGGACATTTGCTTCAATGGTTGTGCGGGGCCATGTAGAATAAATTTCACATGAAGCCACGTTCTTAATGTAATCCTTAAAGGGAACATAATAGTCTTTTGCTGTTTTATCTCCAGGGGATCCATTGTGAACAATGATAGTTTCTGGAATTACCACACGACTTAAAACAATTTCTCCGGTTTCGTTCACTGGTTTGATTTCTGTTTCTGCAATTTTGGGAGGGTATGAGGCATAAAGAGTATGGGGTCCAATAACAAATGTATTCTCAGCCTCTTGACTCACATCTTGTGGGGTTAGTGTAACAGACTGTATTCCTTGGGTGTTTGGAAGAATTTGAGCACCTGAAATGGTAATTGGCTCGTATTCAGGAGCTGTGATAGTTAGATTGTATTCTGAGTAAGGCTGATTTTCACTTGGAGACATACTATATTCTAGAGGAGGAGTGTCCAAAGCTACAGCTTCACTTTGACCGTTGATGTCTGTGGTAACCTTTTCAAGAGGGGTATCACTTTCTCCTGTGTAAGAAATTGTAATGGTGGCATCCTTAATGGGGATTGCACCCACTGTAGAATTTACCTGAACTGTAAGAGTACCTTGATTTGCCATAAAAAAATCCTTTTCTTTTAGCATATGTAATGAGAATATATGATATGATATAAAAAGAAAAATGCAATATAGAAAAAGGAGGGACGTTATGATTTATAAATCGGAAGAAATAGAATATGAATCTTTAATGGAAACTGCAAAAGCAATGTGTGTTGCAGCAAGGACGGCACCCAAAGCAAGAGGTGTCGATTTTATTCATACTATGATTGTGACGGGAAATCAACTAGAGGAGATTGTAGAACAAACAAAAAAATTTGGAGTTACATACGGTCAGGATTTCTGCCTTCGTGATGGAGAGAACCTAAGAAAAAGTGCAGCACTTGTTTTGATCGGAGTATCATATCATCAAAGAGGACTCAATGAATGCTGCCAGTATTGTAATTATACCAACTGTGCTGAATGTGCAAAAGAGGATGGAGTCTGTGTATATGATCCACTGGATTTGGGGATTGCTATAGGTTCTGCTGTGAGTATTGCATCTATGGCTCATGTTGATAATCGAGTGATGTTTTCTTTAGGAAAGGGAGCTATGGAACTTGGAATTATGGGGGATAAGGTGAAAATGGTTATGGGAATACCGTTGTCGGTATCAGGAAAAGCACCATATTTTGATCGAAAATAGGTGCTTTTGGTTAATATTTATCAAGATCATCTTCTTCGCCAGAATCGATTTCTTTGATTCTTTCTATGAGAACATAGATCATGAGTCCGATAAGCCCAAGGGGAATAATGCCAAGCATAATTCTTACAGCCATTGGAAGAGGTAGAATTGTAATGACAACAGTGCCATATACAATTAAATATAGAATTAAAAAGATTGTAATGAGTATTGGTGCAATGAGTTTTTTTAACATAAAGAACCTCCTTTTTGTGTTAGTATAGCATATTTGAGGGATAGAAAGGTAAAGTATTGAAGGAAAATTATCAAAAAAAATTAGATAGGATAATAGAAAATTTAAACAAAGAAAGGCCAGCACTTTTGTTACATAGTTGTTGTGCACCATGCAGTAGCTATGTTCTAGAATATTTAAGCCAGTACTTTAAGATTACAGTTCTATATTATAATCCTAACATAAGCAGTGAGGAAGAGTTTCAAAAAAGGGCAAGGGAAGAGCAAAGGCTGATTAAAGACATGCAGCTTGATGACGTCAATTGCATTATAGTACCCTATGATCCAGATGAATTTTATGATATTTCAAAAGGATATGAAGATGAACCGGAAAAAGGAGCAAGGTGTTATCGGTGCTATCGGCTGAGACTTGAGGCCACAGCAAAAAAAGCCAAGGAACTTGGAAGTGATTATTTTACAACAACATTATCCATCAGTCCACTTAAAAATGCCCAATGGCTCAATGACATTGGATTAGAATTAGAAAAGGAATATGGAGTCTCTTATTTAGTATCTGATTTTAAGAAAAAAGGTGGATATCAGCGTTCCATTCAACTATCCAAGGAGTATGATTTGTATCGGCAGAATTTTTGCGGTTGTATTTATAGCAAAAATTTATAAAAAGAACTTGCAATCTATTTTGATTTGAGATATAATTTATTCAATTTGTAGATATATCTAAAATAAAACATTTTGCAAGGTATTGGTTTTTGGGGAAGTTTCTAAAACCAGTGCTTGAGTTAGTAGTTTTATTTTTAGATATATTTTTTTTGGGATAATGAATTACATAGGATCTAGATGAAGATAAATAAGAAGGAGGAAACATATGAACGCATTTTTAATCTTAGAAGACGGTCACGTATTCAAAGGAAAAAGCTTTGGCGCCAAATGTGAAGTTATTTGTGAAGTTGTATTTAACACTTCAATGACAGGATATTTAGAAGTATTGACAGACCCATCATATCAAGGACAGGGGGTTGTAATGACCTATCCGTTGATTGGGAACTATGGGGTATGTCTAGAAGACGCAGAATCAGAAAAGCCATGGCATTCAGCATTCATAGTGAGAGAATTATCAAGAACTTCTAGTAACTTTAGAAGAGAAGAGGATTTAGAAGAATATTTAATTAAGAATAACATTCCTGGAATCCAAGGGGTTGATACAAGAGCAATCACAAAGATTTTAAGAGAACATGGATGTATGGGGGGAATGATTACAACAGATGAGAATTACAATTTAGATGAAATTCTACCAAAATTAAAAGGATATGCTGTGACAAAGGCGGTTGAGACAGTTTCTAGAACTGAGAAGACTCATATTGCAGGAGAAGGAAAGAAGGTAGCACTTCTAGACTTAGGAACAAAAACAAACATTGCGAATTCTTTAGCAAAAAGAGGGTGTGATGTTACCATTTATCCTGCATTTACAAGTGCCAAGGAGATTTTAGGGGATAACCCAGATGGGATTATGTTATCTAATGGGCCTGGAGATCCAAAAGAATGCGTTTCTATTATTAAAGAGATTAAAAAGTTATATGACAGTGGAGTACCAATTTTTGCAATCTGCTTAGGACATCAGTTAATGGCTTTAGCCAATGGATTTGATACAGAGAAGATGCGCTGGGGACACCGTGGAGGAAATCATCCAGTGAAAGACTTAAAGTCTGGACGAGTTTATATTTCTTCACAAAATCATGGATATGTAATTAAGGAAGAAAGCATCGCAAGTGATGTGGCAGAAGTATCCTTCATCAATGTAAATGATAAAAGTATTGAAGGCTTAA
>JAQWFL010000062.1 GCA_028704435.1 Anaerostipes sp.
CGTTGAACCATTGTTTTTTATTAGAATATATTAGTAATAAATGAATCTAGGAGTCTGTGAATATGGCGGACTGCAATAATATACCATCAAAACCAAATTATTATGAGTTGATTGGAGAGTATGGTTCAAATCCAGAGGAAATAATTACAAGGTGGAATGCCAGCTGCGTCACTAGAGTCAGTTATCGAACGGCAATTGCATATATTGAAATGAAGGAAGGGGAATCTTTTCAAGCAAGAAATTATCCATACAACTCGATTCCTAGATGTTTTGGGCTTATGGATAGCAGTACGCTAGAGGATATTGGAGTAGCACAAGTGCGGCGTAGTGGACTGGACTTAACTGGAAGGGGTATTTTAACTGCAATTATTGATACAGGAATTGATTATACACATCCAGCATTTCAATATGAGAATCAGACAAGTAAAGTTTTAGATATCTGGGATCAAACTTTAGAGACTGAGAATCCTTTCATGCCATATGGATACGGAATAGAATATAAAAGAGAAGATCTAAATGAAGCACTAAAGTCAGAAGTTCCATTTTCTGTGGTACCAACCAATGATACCAACGGACATGGAACTTTTTTGGCGGGAATTACAGTGGGAAGAGAGGATGAAGAAGCTGGATTTTCAGGGATTGCACCGAACAGCAGTCTGGTGATTGTAAAGTTACGAGAAGCAAAAGAATATTTGAAGGAATATTATTATATTGAACCAAATAAGACGGCATATGCAGAGACTGATATTATGCTTGCAGTTAATTATGTTTTAAGCAAATCTGTGAAATATCAAATGCCTATTGTTGTTTATCTTGGAGTTGGAACGAGCCAATCGGCTCATGTTGGTTCCGGTCCATTGAATCAATATTTGGCAAATGTAGCTGGAATTGCAGGAGTTTCCATTGTAGCTTGTGGAGGAAACGAAGGAGCAAGCAATCATCATTATGAAGGAACGGTAGGTAATGATACAAGAGAGGTTGAGTTAAAGGTTGGTGGGGATGAATATGGATTCACATTGGAATTGTGGGGAAGTGCACCAAATCAATTCTTTATCGAAATTATTTCACCCACAGGGCAGAGGACTGGAACAATTCAGGGAGGATTTCGGGGACAGCGGGAAGTTACATTTTTGCTGGAACGAACGAAAGTAATCGTTGATTATTTTACGGTGGATTCAGCCATAGGAGCGCCAATTATTATGATTCGATTTCAATCACCAGCAGAAGGAATCTGGAAATTTAATGTAAGTGATGAAGGTGTGGGAAGCAGGATTTTTAATATGTGGTTACCCATTACAAATTTCTTAAGCGAAGATACATTTTTTTTGGAAGCAACGCCATTTAACACTCTTACATCTCCAGCAAATACAATGGAAATAATGGGAGTTGGCACTTACAATCAGAATAATCAAAGTGTGAATTTGGAAAGTGGGAGAGGATATCCAACGTATGGAATGGTAAAACCAGATTTTGTTGCTCCTGGAGTGGAGGTTTTAGGCCCTTTGCCAAGAGGAAGATATGGAAGAAAAACAGGTTCCAGTGTGGCAGGAGCAATGGTGGCAGGTATCTCCGCATTGCTTTTGGAGTGGGGAATTTTGCAGGGAAATGATACGGAAATGAACACCATTAGAATTAAAGGATATCTTATTCGAGGTGCAAAAAGAGATCCAAACCGAGCCTATCCAAACCGTGAATGGGGATATGGGGTGGTGGATCTCTATGAAGCATTCTTAAAAATTAGATAAATCTATGAAATAATTATTCAATATAGTCGCCACGGCAGTAATTTAGCCGATAACCAATGGATTCAATCCGACGGCCTAGGCAGCCTTTACATTCTGCAGCTTCTTCCCCGGTACAGATTTTGTTATCGTAAAGTTCATAATCTCCTCGGACGCTGACTGGAGACAGGTTTGGCATCACAACATTTGCACCAGCTAATATTCCCTGTTCTCTTCCTGTTGGTTCAATGGTACCAAGAGAAGTAGTGGATGGAAGGAGTAGATGGTGATTCATTAATCGAAGAATACTGATTAAAAATGTTGTTAGTTCTGCAGTCCCGGAAGGCATATCTTTAAATGGAGTTTCATGATGTGGTACAAATGGACCAATCCCTACCATCTTAGGTTCTAATTCTTTGATAAACAATAAATCATCTGCTAGATTTTCAGCGGTCTGGTAAGGGGCGCCAACCATAAATCCTGTTCCAACAGCATATCCAATGTCTTTTAGATTGTAAAGACATTCTTTTCGATGTGCCAAGGACATAGAAGCTGGATGAAGCTTTTTGTAATGTTCTTCACTGGCAGTCTCGTGGCGAAGAAGATAACGGTCGGCACCAGCATCATAAAGTGCCTGATAGCTTTCATAAGAGCGTTCCCCCAGAGAAAGTGTAATGGCACAGTCGGGAAAATCTTTTCGAATCATAGCTACAATATCTGTCATAAGTTCATCTTTATAATATGGATCTTCGCCTCCTTGAAGTACAAAACTTCGATATCCTAAATCATATCCCTGGTGACAAGTCTCTAAAATTGTGGATTGATTTAGACGATATCGGTTTACATGTGAATTAGAGGCACGAATACCACAGTATAAACAGTCATTCTTACAATAGTTTGTAAATTCAATCAGACCTCTGGGGTACACCTCTTTTCCGTATACTTTATTTGCTTCATATTGTGCAAGCTGTCCAATGTAAACTTGGGAATCTTCATCTCGATTTTTGATTATCTGTACAAATTCATCCCGGGACAATGTTTGGTTGTTATACAATTTATCAATTAATTCATGCTGGTTCATATGAATTCTCCTTTGAATATCATTTTATGATTATAACATAGCATATAACTAGGAAAAATGGAATAAAAAAAGACAACAGTAACATGTAAATACAGTCACTGTCATCTTGATGTGGGGATTATAATGATGAATCATGTCTATTATTTAATTGTTTTAACAGTTAAATCATATTTCTTACATAACTCAGTAACAGAATCGTTGTAAGCAGTTAGCGATTCATTTGCTTTGGTTAGAGTATTGTTTGCCTTTGTAACGCCTTTGTCTTTTTGTGCTTTGATAGCGGCACTATACTCGGTAAGTCCTTGTTTATATAATTTCATAGAATCAAGAAATTTAGATTTTAAAGTCTTTACTTCTTTGTCCTCTACATTAATTCCATCTACCTCATCAATGGTAGTATCTAGGATTGGAAGCAACGTTTTATCACAATAATTAGTCACATCTTCTACTGTTTTATAGTCATTAAGTTTCCCATATGCTTTTACAAATTTGGTGTAGTTTGATGCAGCTGATTTCATATCCTTTGTCGTAAAATCTTCAATTGCAGCTGCTGTTTCATCTTCCGCACTGGAACATCCAGTCACCATGGTACAAGCCATAACAAGCATCAAAATAATTGGTATCAATTTCTTCATTTGTATTCCTCCTCATTTCCTTACTATTCCCCACATGATTAACAATTTTCTTGAGTTCATTATAACATGTTTAATGCATAATGCATAATAGAAATTTACTAATATCTATGATAAAATAATTGCAGTAAATTGTACAAGACAAAGGAGAATTTTATGAAAGAGAATGTGACAATATTTAATCATCCATTGATTCAACACAAAATTTCAATTATTCGAGATAAGAATTGTGGAACTCAGGAGTTTAGAAGCATTGTAAGTGAAATTGCAATGTTGATGGGGTATGAAGTGTTAAGAGATTTAGAAACAGAGTTAGTCGAGATAGAGACACCACTTGAAAAGGCTATGGTTCCTATGCTAAAAGGAAAGAAACTTGCCATTGTACCTATTCTTCGTGCAGGACTTGGAATGGTAGATGGTATGCTTGCACTAGTTCCAGCTGCAAAAGTGGGTCATATTGGAATGTATCGAGATGAACAGACATTTGAACCTAAGGAATATTACTGTAAGCTCCCAGAAGATATTAATAAAAGAAAGATTTTGATTGTTGACCCTATGCTTGCCACGGGAGGTTCGGCAGACATGGCAATTGAGTATGTAAAGAAGAATGGTGGCAGTGATATTAAGTTTGTATGTATGATTGCGGCACCAGAAGGAATTAAGATGTTGTCTGAGAAGTACCCAGATGTTCAGATTTATTGTGGATGCGTGGATCGTCAATTGGATGAAAATGCATATATTTTACCAGGAGTTGGAGATGCAGGAGATCGCATCTTCGGAACAAAATAGAAAATAAAAAGGTTCTCTTTTCATATACTTTATGATAAACTAAATAAGTTAAAGATTTTTTAGGGTGCCAAGAGGCATAAGAAAGTGAGAAAAAACATGCGAAGAGAAGATAT
>JAQWFL010000016.1 GCA_028704435.1 Anaerostipes sp.
ACCTACGAGGAGGTTATGAGTTACCTATCGTCAAAAGTAAAGAAAGAATAGTAAAAGCGGGTTTGAGTCTCATAAGGAGATTCGAACCCGCTAAAGTTTTGAGTGCGTAAATTTCAGGAAGTTAAGACTAAAATAGAGGATGCTTCTTTTTTCGCTTTTACGTCCAATCTGATTGTATTTTAAGGCTATTATGCCTATAAAAGTAAATTTATTTGTTGGAAATTATACTGTAAGGGCATAGTGACCTTATACAAAATCGACAATAAAGCAATTTGACCGTACAATACAATTTACAGATTCAGAACAGGAGGTGATCAAAGCGATGGGAGCTAATGAAGTAGATTATAAGAAAATCGGTCAAAGAATAAGAGAAAGTCGAAATAAGTATGGCTGGGCACAATCAGAGCTTGCTTATCGAACGAAGCTTACTCCTTCTCATATGAGCCACATTGAAACAGGACAGACAAAGTTGGCTTTGCCGACTATCGTTAAGATTGCCAATGCACTATCGGTTTCTGTGGATGAGTTGCTTTATGACAATTTGGAAGAGGTCAAACCAGTATATGATAAGAAAATAGCAGAGGAACTTTCAGATTGCAATGCTGCAGAGTTAGAGGCATTTTTTGAAATCATTCAGGCAACGAAGAAAGTGATTCGAAAAAACAATGTGAAGACTACTTAATGGAGTGGTTGCATCTGATATGATGGGAATTTAAATAAAACTTTAATAATGACATTAGTCGCAATTCTGTTGGAGCCAGAGTGGGTTTCAACGTGTTGCGGCTATTTTTATGTATAAATGAATTGATAGGAGTGAATACAACATATGAAGCAGATAGGTAAGAATAAAGTAACAGATTTTAATGAAATGGAAATACAGAATACAAAAGAACATGTGCAGTACGCAGTTGACACAGAGCGAGCACTACATGAGTTGCAGAAGCATTTGGCATTATGCAAGACGCCAATGGAAGTTGCATTGAGTGTTATGGAGGCATTAATTATTTTTTATGATGCAGAATGGTGTGGTATCTTGGATGCAGATGCTGATCTGGAGGTATGGACTTCTTACTGGTGGTATACAAAGGACGAAGGTGCTATGGGAACTGCCCAGTATAATGAACTGGAAGTGATGGACTATTATGAAAGATGGATTAAACGATTCAAAGCTCATCAGCCAATGGTTGTAACAGATATTGAAGATATAAAAGAGGCTTATCCTCAAGAATATGAACAATATCAACAGCGAAATGTAAAAGCAATCATTGCCGTTCCCTTTTGGATGCGATCTACAGGATTTGTGTCTGTGAAGAATCCAAAGCGATATAAAACCCAGACTGGATTTATCCGCTTATTGACCTATGCGATAGTGAGTTCACTAAACGAACATCGCATGACAGAGACATCGAAACATTCACTCGTATCTCCAAGGATTGCAAGTGAGAAAGATGTGTACATCAGTCTGTTCGGAGAACTTAAAATTACAACAGCAAATGGAATTTTAACAGAGAAAGAATTAAAATCTCCAAAGATTTGTCGATTACTTGTTTATTTGCTAATCACAAAGAAGGCAGCAACTTCCCCAAGAGAGATTGCTGATGCAATCTGGCCAGAAGAAGAGAGTGATACACCGGGAAAGAATTTGAAAAGTTTAGTCTATCGCTTTCAGCAGGCGTTTTCTCTTATATCGGAGTATAGACTGATAGAATCAACGGTTAATGGCTATCAGATTAATCCTAAATTAAACATTATGACAGATATACAGTTATTCGATTCAAAATGGGATTTGGCTGTATCAACATCGTTAGTGGAAGATAAGGAAGAACATTTAAAGAAAATGGTGGATTTATATGAAGGAGATATTCTCCAATCGGCAAGTGGGGAACATTGGCTAATGCCAATATTGGTAAATTATCAGTATCGTTATGTTGGTGCAGTAAATGAATTGATTAAGGCACTATATGAAAAGAAGTACTGTCATCATATCCACACGTATGCAGCAAAACTTATCAGTATCATCCCTCATAGCATTGATGGTTATTACTGGCTTATACATACAATGAATTTGCAAGGACATACAGAAATGGCACGTACAGAATTTCGAATGGCAGAAACACATTTAACAGAAGACGAATACGAAGAACTGAAGAAGAGACTTTCTGCATAATAATTGGGTGAAAGTGTATTATAACACCAAGAAATTACATTTATAACACTTCCGAAACACCTGAATTTGCTTATATCACTTTCATAACACCGGCATAACACCATCTGTAACACCGTCATAGTATATATTTTCTCAAGTAGAATTTTAATCTTTCATTTTTAGAGGCTATGAAACGATTGGTTCTGCAAAAAATAAGTGAACTAAACGGAGGGAATTATGACAGAGAAAGCGTATGCTATCAAATCATTTCAGGAAGTGGATGCACGGATGGTGTTGCAAACAGAGGAAGAACTGGATCGACACTTTAAGGATATGAAGCAATTATTAAAGCATTATAGTAAGCTTCTTGATGTGAATAAAGCAACGATGCAAGAGTTAGAAGAAGAATGTATGGAGAGTATTAGGGAAGATATGAATTATGCTCTACAATATTTGAATCAGTATGATTATAGAGTTAATGTTGGATACCTTAAGGGAGAAATACATACGTTTATGGCAATCCACGGTTTGGCGGAGATGATTCATAGGGCATTGATTTTGATGAGGTATTTTACACCGAAAGGAACATTACATAGTGATATTCTAAAGAGCTGTTATTGCGGTTCTGAGAAGAAAGAACATTTTGATGTACTGGCAGAACTGGGAATCAGCAGAAGTCTGTTTTATAAAGAGAAGAAGCAGGCACTTAGATTGTTGGGATATTTCTTTTATGAGATTGTTGTTCCACAAGCGAGAAATAAGAGATTTGCCTGTGCTTTTAAACGATAAAAATGAAATGAAAAAATGAGACATCATCCATAATCAAAATCAGGGATGATTGTCTCGTTTTTTTATTCCATATGTTATCCGACCACTTTTCCAAAGATTTTGAAATCTGATTCTTCAGGAATTGCAATAGGGGCATAGTTGGTGTTCAATGAGATCAGGAAGATACCTTCGGCGCTCTGTTCAAATTTTTTACAGTATGCCTGCCCATCATAATAGAAGATACCAATCTCACCATTTTCTAAGGTATTCTGTTGATGAATCCAGATAGTCTGACCATTCACAAATTGAGGTTCCATACTATCTCCACTGATTCTTACTCCGAAATCTGCATACCTAGATACTTCATGTCCGACTTCAATCTCACGGAAGTAATCAGAATCCAAAAACTGACCAGTACCAGCAGATACCGGTAAATCATATAATTTAATCGTCCTGTGAAATGGAATGATTTCTGCGGTTTCACGCACATATAATCCACTTCGTACTAATAAATCCATATATTCATCAGCTTTGTTCTGTCCATCGTCATTTAGTTTTGAATATAGAGTGTTATCACCGGATATATGGAAAGTAGAATTAATATTATTGATGTCTAGTATTTCACAGAGAGCAAAGAACTGAAGCACGTTTGGGAGATTAACATCCTTTTCCCATTTGCTGATAATATATGGTTTTGCATCGTAGCCTTTTCCTGTCAACATTTCTGCAACATCGCCCTGGGATAGATGCTTTTCTTTTCTTTTCTGGGCAAGAATCGGTCCAAATGTATTCATACGACCTCCCACAATGATTATTTCTATAAGATATGTCTTTATTCGTAACTGTTCAGTACCCCATTAGTCAAAAGTGATTTCTGGGGTACCTGCTATTGCATTTTGAATTGCTTTGTAAGCATTAATTCCATGCTTTTTTGCAGTTCCTACGTAGGACATAATTGTTAAGTATTCCTGTGCTCCCTCCATACTACGGAAGCAACCAGATACCTTGTTTTTCACCTTTATCATTCTGATATCTCGTTCTGCCTGGTTATTATCAAATGGTACACAGAGATTTTTTATAAATAGACAGACTGATTCCTTGTAATTATCCAGCCTGTTGATTAAGCATAATACTTTTCCTTTTTTCTTTTTGCCACGTTTTTTTGGGGTGGCTACAGGAAGAGGATTTTCTTCATAAGCTTTAAGTATGATTTCATCATACTGTTTATCAAATTTATGAAGATGATAGTAGCTGAGTCCCGTTTTCTCCTCTTCGAAAGCCTTATCACGAACTTTTTTCATTGATAAGAGGAGTTTTTTGAACTCTGTCGCCCAGGTCTGCTCTGGATGATTCTGCTCTACTCCATTCAGTTCACGTAGAAGGTGTGCGCTACAGACTGCATGTGCAAGATTTTCATACTTCCAGTAAGAACTCCAGCAATCATGTACAGTAATTCCATGGTAAAAGGGAAGTATCTTTGCTTCATCCATACCTTCCTTGCCACGTTTTTTACTTATGGACAGATGGGTGAAATCAGTATTAGAAGCATTATGGACCCAGATGGTTTTCCCATCTACACGAGTACCTGTTTCATCACAATGGATTAGCTCAAGGTTAAGCATCTGCTGGCGAATCCATTCCATTGTTCCAGTCAGGGAACTTGCGCAGCGTGATACCATGTTGCTAATGGTTCCGGTTGCAAGCGGGATGTTGAATACACTGCCTAGTATCTCATGTGTACGATTGACACTGACAGCACCAACAGTAGTAAATGCAACAACAAGAGCATTCAGATTAGGACCATACTGGACTGTAGCCTTCACATGTTTTGGAAAACTGCCTTGCTTTTTTCCACCATGGAGAGGGCAATCGACTACAACAACCTGTTCATGTGCTACTACGTTAACATCAACAACAGCATCTATTACATGACGCGTCTCTTTAATACAAGCATGTTCAAGGCATGTATCGTGATAAGGGCAAGATTCACATTCCAGAGCCATATGTTTCTCGACCTGATTTGGATTAGCAATAACTGATAGATTGGTTCCCTTATGTCCAGCTTGACCGCCCTGCTTTTTACCAGTAGTCTGGCGTAGACTTTGATTCTTGTTAACTGGTGGTTTTTTAAGACCGTCACTTGAAGGCGGTTTGGAACTGTTCTTGGAATTCATTTTGAGCTGCTCTTGCAGTTTTTTGATGGTCTGATTTAGTTCCTTCACAGTGGAAGTCAACTGCGAAATTTGTTCGGTCATAGAAGCGTTTTGCTCCATAAGATATTTGACATAATCCTCTGTGATTGGCATTCAAACCACCTTCTTTCCTTGATTTCTATAGTTATATTTTACCGGAAATCCAAGAAAAAAGCGAATCATTCAAAAGGAGCATATAGTGAAAATGACGGTGGGTAACAGTATTCAAGTAATGATTAATGAGACTAAAAACATCCTGTTTTATGGAAGTAATCCACAATCGAAAGTTAAAAGGTGGAACTATACACCTTTGATTTTTCAATCAGATGGAAGTGGTGGATAACCTTTCTAAAAACCTAAAACTGGTGCTAAAACAGAAAAATTATTTTCTCTGTTTTGCACAAATATAGTACTTGTTAGATATTAGGGTACTGAACAGTTACCTTTATTCTATATGCAGTGGATAAAAAAGTCAAGTGTTTAAAAACAATAAAATAGTGTTAAAAACGAAAATATAAATAGAAACACCTTGAAAAAGTGTTAAAGACGATATATAATAACCGTACACACGATAAGAACAAATGTTTGGAAAGGGGGAGAAAGATGGATAGAGTGATTTTACATTCAGACTGTAATTGTTTCTATGCAAGTGTTGAAATGCTGCATCATCCAGAACTTGTAGGAAAGCCTGTTGCTGTAGGTGGTGACCCAGAAGCACGGCATGGAATCGTCCTGACTGCAAATTATATAGCAAAACGACAAGGTGTAAAAACTGGGATGGCATTATGGCAGGCGAAGCAACAATGTCCGGAGATTGTCTTTCTTCCTCCGAGGATGGATTTATATATCCGATTTTCCAACATGGCTCATGAAATCTATGCAGATTATACGGACAAGCAGGAACCATTTGGCATTGATGAGTGCTGGCTGGATTGTACAGAGAGTGCATCATTAAAAGGCGATGGTATGAAGATTGCCCGTGAGATTAGCGATAGGATAAAATATGAGCTTGGCATTACGGTAAGTATAGGCGTGTCATGGAATAAGATTTTTGCAAAACTAGGTTCTGATTATAAGAAACCAGATGCCATTACTTTATTGGACCGTAAGAATTATAAAGAGATTGTGTGGGCACTTCCAGTATCAGATTTGCTGTATGTGGGGCGAAAAACAAAACCGAAATTGCAGAAGATGGGAATTCATACAATAGGAGATCTGGCTACTTTCCCTTCCAGTATCCTACAGAGTCACCTTGGCAAAATGGGGCTTATCCTCCACGATTTTGCTAATGGGTATGATAGCGCTCCTGTAAATAAGGAAGATTATGCAGCTCCTGTTAAATCTATAGGAAACAGCACAACAACATACAGAGATTTAGTGAACGATCAGGATGTGAAGATTATATTTATGGCACTGGCAGAAAGCGTTTCAGCAAGACTCCGTGACAATGGATTTCTTTGCAATGTAGTAGAGATAACGGTTCGTGACAATGAACTGTATCATTTCTCAAAACAGCAAAAACTTTCTCAGGCAACTAATATTACAAGTGAAATTGTAGAAGCTGCATGGAGTCTTTTCAAGGAATCCTACCGATGGCAAAAGCCGATTAGGAGTCTTGGCATTCGAGGTGCTGACTTGGTATTGGATGATATTCCAGTACAGCTTGATTTATTCATGAATCAGGAACGCCGTGAGAAGCAGGAAAAAATTGATAAGGCAGTTGATGAGATACGGAGAAGATTTGGTTATTACAGCATTCAAAGGGCATTTGTATATCAGGACAAAATACTTGCAAAACTGGATGCAAAGAAGGACCATACTGTGCATCCGCATGGCTTCTTCCACGGATAAGAAGGGAATGAATATAATGAAAATGAAATTAACTAGAAAACAACAGGAAGGTCTGATGTTTATCAGTGAGTTTACGCAGAGTCATGGTTATCCCCCGACAGTACGAGAATTACAAAAAGCGATGGGGTATCATTCAACTTCCTCTGCGTTTGAGATATTTAGAAATTTGGAGAAAAAAGGTGTGATACATCGTACACCAGGTTCTCCTAGAGCAATAGAGATTATTACAGAGGTGATGGTATCGTGACAAAGGTATATGTAGATGTAACGGTAAAAATGACAAAAGATGGGTTGATGCGTCCAGTGGAATTACTCTGGGAGGACGGTCAGAAATATACCATAGATCAAGTGAAGAAAGTTGAGCGGTGCGCCAGTCGTAAAGCAGGTGGGGTAGGTATTCGATATACTTGTATTGTTGAGGGGCAGGAGAGCCATCTTTTTTTTGAAGTTGATAAATGGTTTGTAGAACGAAAAAGTGAGGTAGCGAATATATAGATGACAAATAGAGAATATGCGATTAAATCTTTTAAAGAAGTAACGATTCAAATGATGTCGCAAACAGAAGCGAAGCTGGATTGCCATACAGAGGACATGAAAAGACTTCTGACTTATTACAGTAAATTGGTAATTGAGAACAAACTTGTTTTGGAAGAACTGGAGCAGGAATGCCAGGAGAAGATAAATGCAGATATGGCATATGCCCTGCAATACTTAAATCAATATGATTATCGGCTGAATGTGGGGAAGCTGAAAGCGGAAATCAACAATATCATGATGATATATGGATTATCGGATATGATATATCGTGCATTGATTCTCTTGCAGTATTATACACCCAAAGGACCGATGCATAGTGAAATTATCAGAGCCTGTTATTGTAGTCAGGTAAAGAAAGACAATATTGAATTGCAAATGGAACTGGGAATTAGCAGGAGCCTGTTCTATAAGGAAAAGAAACAAGCATTAAGATGGATGGGATATTTCTTCTATGAGGTTGTGGTAGCACAGGCAAGCAGTGGGAGGTATAAACCATCGTTTGATATGAGTGAGGAATAGAACCTGTGGACTTTTGCAATAAAAATGTGGACTTTCTATTATAAATTAAAGACTTTTCACCCTGTATTGTGGACACATTATAGACTTTTATCTGATAGACTTATTATGCTGGGATGAAAAGGCAAAGGGACAATTTAATAAAGAAAACTTACATAAGCTTCGGCGGGTAAAACCGCTGGGGCTTATTTTTTTGCCCTTTTTTAGCTGATTTCGTCCAGCCAATACCCACGAAGCAGTGGCTTGGGTGGAAATAAGGAAGTCAGAAGATGAGGAAAGGCAGACCGCCACCACTTCCGAATTTGGAACTTGTTAGTTGGTTTTGAATTCGGAGGTAAAGAAAGTGGAAGAAAGAAAATACAATTTTTTAAACAAGACATTCAATGTTCATTATGAAGGTGTCACAGAGGAAGAACTGAAAACATTATCCTATTATTATAGAAAAGAAGAATATCTGACAAAGGGGCAATATCATCGGATGAATACATTCCTATTTGGAGATGTAGCTACCGATCAGACAGAGATTACAGATTATCTTGAAGATGAAGATGCTCGTTTTGAACAGAGGGTTACAACAGAAATGCTTCTGAAGGAATTGTTTTCAGTTCTTAATGAAAAAGAGAAAACTGTGATAGAGGCGACGGTATTAAATGGTCATACGATGGAAACAGCAGGGAAACAACTCGGAGTAAGTACCAGGCAGGCGAAAAGGTACAAAAAGAGTGGTTTAGATAAACTGCTGATTCAGATTAAGAAGTTGGGTTTTGAGAATTATAATGAAGCAGTAGAGCAGCTACTGTAAATAAAGGAGGGACTTCCTATATAGTTGTAGGAGGTCCCTTGTCTTGTTAAACAATCAGTTTCTTTAGGGATTTTATTACTGTTGGACTCATAGTTGTAATTCCCATAATAGAAATGGACAAAAATGCAAAAATTACTATACTATTATACTCTTCTCGGACATATTGGGTAAAGTTCTGATCCATTGCATCTAATTTCTCAGAAGTATTTAAATCAGTTGCATTTTCAATCAAATGATTTTTCTTATCATATTTATTTTTGGATACGTCATTCAATTTATTAACGGTATCAGTTAGTTTTTTAGAAACAGCATCTGATTGTAAATTGTAAAAAGTTACATTATTTGATTCGGTTGTAATTGGGTTTGGCATATTGTTCCTCCTTTTGCTGGACAATGGTAATTGACATTTGTTTTTTCTGGTCTTATCATACAACTATAGAAAAGACATATCAATCTGTGAAAGTGTCTGTTTTAAACAGCGCATGTGATGTAAAAGACATATTTATCTGTGAGGTGGATTATGGGATTTCAGTATTTAGATAATGAAAGTATAGAAAAATTCAATTGTAGATTATGGAATTTAATGAGAAAGAAAAAAATAGAGAAAGCAAAAGATTTGGCATATAAGTTGTACAATGCAGGATATGACCTGGTTACTAAAAACGAAGAAGACTTTGATGGAGAAATTGCTGTAAATAATATTGCAAAAAGGATTCAGGTGCACCTAAATTCAGAAGATATACAAAAACTCCAGAGCAGATTTATAATGGCTTATTGTGATTTTTTTGGCTGTTCAGCAGATTATCTGTTAGGAAGAACATTAATCGAAAGTAATAATCCTGATACAAAGCATTTTTGCGAGGTAACAGGGTTATCAGAGAAAGCCACTAAAAGAATGATAGAAGAATTACCTAGTGATATAAAAGCTGATTTAATGGGCTTTTGGTCTGATATGTTAGATAGTAATATATTTTACGAGCTGCCATATGAATATCATAAAATGTGTTATGAACTAGGACAATATTACACTGCACATAATAGGATAGATGAAATCAATAAGGCCTCAAGAGAGATGTCAGATTCAGAAGTCTTTGTGTCCACCTGGAGAACGATGATGGAAGATAATTATTTAAAAGAAGCAGAACCACATGCGGGCGCATATTATCTGCATATGAATAATATCCTCAATAATATGACGGAGTATCTTGAACTGTTTGCAAAAAAGTACATTGAGACTAATCAAAGAGAAATAGATGGTTATTTCTTTGAAAAACTTCATGAAAAAATGGAAAAAGTAAGATGGAGCTTTAGTGAACAAATTGATGAAAAATAGAAGAGATTTATGGTTATCATAAGTTCCGTTTCATGATAGAATAAGAAGGTAGCCAATACGGCAATGATTTAAGCAACTGAGAAGCTTGAAACATGGAATGAAAACTAAAAACCTCCTATTGACAAAAAGTACCCAATAAGGTACAATACAAATGTAGGAAACGACAGGAGATGAATATATGGGAAATACAAATAATCCATTAGAAGATCTTCAGCTGTTAACTCGTGACAATGTGATCGAAAAATATCTTGAAGTTAGAAAAGAGAAAGATATAACACAGGCAGCATTGGCAAAAACCGCAAAGATTTCTCGCCCGAATGTAGCAAGATTTGAAAGTGGAGAATATAATCCAACTTTAGGTTACTTGGTCAAATTGGCATATGCTATGGACATGGAACTTGACATCAGACTGGTTGAGAGAACAGCTGCGGAAAAGAAACAATGAAAAATGAGGGAAATCCAAATGGAGTTTTTTTGGAGTTTAAAACCTTATTTTTACCAAGAAATACACGAAATTCATGCTAAATTATGAAATAAATAACGCTATATGCGTTGAAAAGAGGCGATACGGTACGGTATCCGCTGAGGAGTTCGAATAACGGATAAAAAACCTCGGATGCCCGTTTTATGCGGGTTTCCGAGGTTCCTTTATGCCCAATGGCTCTACTTTGACTCTATTTAATAAAGTCGGTTGAATTTATGTCTGATTCAACAATAGGTATTTCTTCGCCTTTTGGTGTACTTTTATTTGGTGCATCTGAAGGCATTTCTTTTTTTATGAAAATAGTATATGCATTTCGGGCTATTATGTTGGTAGAGCCAATGTCTATTGCGCCACCAATAATACCACCTGCAACAGGTACTAATTTTACAAGATTTACTGCGCCTTTTGTTCCAAATCTAGTTATAAGCCTGAACCCTACTTTTTGATTGATTGAAGTCAAAACCTTTCCAGGTACTTTATTTATTGCTGAAATCGCAATTTTTTCACCTACTTTGATACCAGTTTGTTTCAGAACATCTGCAATGGCTGAACCAGTTAAGCAGGCATATGCCAGTGTTTGTACTTGATCAGATTGAATATCAAAATCGCCCATATATGCAATAGCTGCCACCATACGAAGCTGTACATACAGGACACTGCTTACGTTTGCTGGGATTGCAACAGGTAATGTAATTATGCCACCTAATCCTGTAATAAACCCAGAAGTACCGCATTTGGCAATTTGATATTTTGTCAATTCTTTTGCAGCTTTTTTAGGGGAATTGTTTTTAAGCAGATAATCATTTGCAAGTGCATCAACAGGCTTGCTGACTTTAGGAATACCGTTTAATACTTTTCCATATAGTTCATCAAGAACGGTTACCATTTGTTTTTCATCTAATTTTTGTTTCACTGTTATTTTCCTCCACATAAAATAATGATTACAAAATAGGAATTGTAATTTTCACGAGTACCAATTTGATTATGACATTAAAAATAGATGATTACTTTCTGTTGTATGTGACATAAGTATAAGATGGTTCTTCATAAAACGTGTTTATTATTTCTTTAGAAAATGCATCCTCTGAAAAATCTGGAAAGTAAGTATCACCTTTTATTTCCGCATCAATTTCTGTTACATACATTTTTTCAACTAATGGTAAAGCTTCTTCATACAAGCGAGCACCCCCAGAAATGTAAATATCATTGTCACCAGCCATTTGTATTGCTTCATTCAATGATGTCGCTGTTAGACAATTATCATCATCAAAATTTTTTGTGGTTGATACTACAATTGTGGTTCTATTAGGTAATGGTCTACCTATTTCTTCGTAAGAACGTCTTCCCATAATTACTACATTTCCAGTAGTCAATTCTTTGAACCTTTTCTGCTCACCCTTAATTTTCCAAGGAATGCAGCCTTTATTGCCAATTACTTGATTTTTTGCATATGCAACAATTAGTGCAATCATTTTCTACCTCCTGTAACATACTCTTATTTGTTTTCGTTTCTTCGGGTTCTCAGAGCTTTTGTTGTCTGTTCGGCAGACAAACGCGGATAGCTTTGCTTCCACTCATTGTAATAAGCCATAGCTTCTGTTAATTTATCTGGCGAAACATCTTGTACTTTCTGATATTCTTTAGACCACGATTCCAGATTGTTGGAAGCAGTGGAAAATCTATCTTTAAATTTCAAATAAAATTGTCCATCTACTTCAGCAGGAATAAGCCCATATTCTTCTTCTAAATAAAATAATGCATGCATGACTCCAACATAAGAATCCAAATTGGGGTTGGATAGGGCAAATGGACTAACATCTAATGCCAATGCAATCTTTTTAATCTGTTTATCAGAAGGGGTTCTATTTCCTAATTCATAGTTTCTTATTGCTGGTTCACTCATTCCAGCACGTATAGCTACTTCTTTTTGAGAAAGGTTCTTCTCAAGTCGATATTTCTTTATCTTTTCACCTATTGTCATGGATAACTCCTCCTACTTCAAAGTAGATAAATAAAAACATTATGTGTATCTGAAAACAATTATATCACATACCGTTCAGAAATGAAACGAAAACTATTGACGGTTCACAAACGAACTGATAAGATAAAAACACAAACAGTTCGAAATCGAACTGAAAAGAGAGGAGGATGAATATGGAGGATACGATGAAAATGTATGTCACCGCAGACGAAGTTGCAGAATTGCTTGGAGTATCCAGAGGTTATGCCTATAAGGTGATTCGGGGGCTGAATGACGAATTGAAAGCACAAGGGTTCAGAGTGATTTCGGGGAAAGTTCCTACAAAATATTTTCAAGAAAAATTTTATGGAATGGTACTTGCGTAATAATGCTAACGGAGAGGAGATGATAGGATGCCAGCTT
Source organism: Anaerostipes sp. (assembly GCA_028704435.1). Taxonomy (GTDB): domain Bacteria; phylum Bacillota; class Clostridia; order Lachnospirales; family Lachnospiraceae; genus Anaerostipes. The sequence continues at coordinate 13,013 of JAQWFL010000016.1, forward strand.
CAAGAGATGGTAAGTTGTGGCGTAGCCAGTTCTATTATGAGGACTGGCAGGGAGTACGCCATAAAAAGAACAAAAGGGGCTTCAAGACCAAAGGAGAAGCCGAAGAATGGGAAAGGAATTTCCGACAGCAACAGCAGAAAGATTTAGATATCAACTTTGAAAATTTTGTGGAGATTTATTTTGAAGATATGGAAAATCGTCTGCGAGAAAGCACAATTATCAATAAACGATATGTGTTTGATTTGAAAGTAACGCCCTATTTCAAAAATAAGAAAATGTATGAGATTAAGACTGCAGATGTTAGAGCGTGGCAGAATTTGTTGATGAAAAAGGGCTATGCGCCAACATATCTCAAGAGCATCAATAATCAGTTAGCGGCACTTTTCAATTATGCAGTGAAGTATTATGACTTGAGAGATAATCCTTGCAGAAAAGCAGGGAGTATCGGGAAGAGTAGGGCGGATGAAATGGAGTTTTGGACAAAGCAGGAATTCAAGGAGTTTTTGCCGTCTATGGATGGTAAACCAGAAGCAAGAATGGCGTTTCTCATTTTGTATTGGACAGGCATGAGGATAGGCGAATTGCTGGCACTCACGTATGAGGACGTTGACTTAGAAAAACGAATAATCACAATTAGCAAGTCATTTCAGCGTATCAAGGGTAAAGATATGGTGACACCGCCTAAGACACCAAAGAGCAACCGTAAAGTGACAATACCATCATTTCTGGTGGAGGAATTAAAGGAATATTGTAGCGTTCTGTATGGTATCACTGCAAAGGAAAGAATGTTTCGTTTTACAAAATCTTTTATGGAACATGAGATTGTAAGAGGGATAAAGGAAACTGGTGTGAAGCGTATTCGCTTGCATGATCTTAGGCATTCACACGCTTCATTGCTTGTGGAGATGGGTTTTCAGCCATTGGCAATCGCAGATCGATTGAGGCACGAGAAAATTGAAACAACATTGAGCACTTATTCACATTTATACCCAAACAAACAGGCAGAATTGGCAGAACGATTGGAGCTTGCCAATGGAGAGGAGGACTAACCATGAGTGGAGTTCATAAATATCCTACAATCAGCTTTCGCATATCTCCGAGAGAACGAGATGAAATAGAAGCAAAGATTATAGCAAGTGGAATGACAAAGAAAGATTATTTTGTCCGTTCCTGCATTTATAACAGAGTATGCGTAGTGGGGAAGAAAGAACTGATTTATAAGCTGGTAGAAGAATTAAAGAATATGCAAATCAATATTTCAGATGTGGTAAGTCAATTTGAACAGCAGGAAATTTTATTATCAGACGAGGGATTGGAGCAGATGCGAAATGATTGTCTGGATATACTGAAAGCTATTTTATGGATGTTAGACGGAGCAAAATATCTCTGGCAGGGTACAGAGAATACCAAAGAAAAAAGTCCTGACAGCGGTAACTGTTAGGACTTCTGATAACTGGTAAATCTCTGTTATCTATGTATTCACAAGATAAGTATAGCAGAGGTTTTCCAGAGTATCAATTACGAAAATACGAATGGAGGACTTTATGGAAGAACAGAAAATAGAATTGAAGTTAATCAGAATGTCAGAAGTGCAATCACAAGAAATTGAATGGCTATGGTTTCCCTTTATCCCTTATGGAAAACTGACAATCATTCAAGGCGATCCTGGGGATGGCAAGACAACACTTGTACTGAATATAGCAGCTAAGTTATCCAATGGGATAGGACTAGATGAGAATATGAAGCTGTCAGAGCCTATGAATATCATATACCAGACCGCAGAGGATGGACTAGCCGATACTGTAAAGCCAAGACTTGAGTTAGCAGGAGCAGATTGTGAACGGATTGCAGTTATTGATGAAAGCGAAAAATCTCTTTCCATGATAGACGAGAGACTAGAAGAAGCCATAGTTAGAACAAAGGCAAGGTTACTGATTTTAGACCCTATACAAGCCTATCTGGGTGGTGGAATGGATATGAACAGAGCTAATGAAGCAAGGGATATGACAAAGAAGCTGGGACTTCTTGCTGAGAAGTATCAATGTGCCATTGTCCTTATCGGTCACATGAACAAAGCCGCAGGAAATAAAGCTGCATATAGAGGAATGGGTTCGATAGATTTCTTTGCAGTAGCGAGAAGTGTTCTATTGGTCGGCAGAGTGGAAGGGCAGCCCAACACCAGAGCGGTTATACAGATAAAAAATAACCTTGCTGCATTCGGACATCCGAAGGCATTTGAACTGTCAGAAGATGGATTTCATTGGTTAGGGGATTATGAGATTACTGCTGATGAAGTTTTAGGCGGTCTTGCACCAAAAGCAAATAAATTGGAGCAGGCAAAGCAACTACTTCGAGAACTTGCAGAAACCAACAATGCCATGCAGAGCAACGAGATTTTTAATCTTGCAGAGGAAGAAGGAATATCCAAGAGGACACTTGAAAATGCCAAGAAAGAATTAAATATCCGGGCCAAGAAAATCAATAATTCATGGTATTGGGAACTTGATATGATACAGGCACAGTAGGGAAGAACGCAACAATGCAGACTATATGGAAATTGCGGAGATGAACATTGCAAGGTTGCAAAAACTATAGACATTGCGTTGTTGCAGTCTTGAAAAAGGAGAAAGAGAAAATGAAGAATATACAGATACCAGAAGAACTATTTATTGCACTTGTGAAATATCATTTGCTGGATGTAAAGGAGGCAGAGCCAGAGATAAAAAGCGGATTGATGGATAAGATGGATTCCATCTCCATGCGGTTGCTCTACTCCAAATATAAGACCGCACCTACAGAGGAAGAAAAGCAGAAAGCCAGAAAAGAATATCTGGATAAACGTGGAGTGCCGAACAACTCTCGATGGTGGTTTTTCTTGATGATAATAACGAGAGCGTGGCACGCTCCCGTAAAAAGCACCGAAGGAGAATTGTTGAATGTGAAGTCGAAAATGTATTGGGAGATTGGCATGGTTCGTCTTGCATCAGTGGTAGAAAAAGTGGCTCGGAAACGAGCCGATAAAGTGGGTGTATACGCCCAAGATAAAGAGCAGTGTCATAACAGACTATGATTTCACAGAGCCCTCGGCGTATGAAAGCGAAATATACCCATCGCACAAACTGCGTTTGTACTAAGGGTATTTCGGAGCGGCTGCCGATAACGGCATAGAATTCGTAAACAGATGCCTATGCACCTACTCACAGTGGCAGGAATGCCATGACAAAAATACAGAAAAGAGGTGTTGCTTATAGCAAGGAATTCGTTTGTTCAGATATCAAAATTGCCAAACGTAAAAGGCAGAATTTATTATATATCAAGCCCAGTCCGACAGGAAAATCTGTATGCGGTTTATGAAACCACAGAACGGTCATTTTGGACAGAGTTGGCAAAATGTAACCAGACAGAATTTACTAAAAGCGGTACAGCGGGGAAGTGCATTGAAGCAAGAGAATTGATTATTGCGTTGCCAGAAAGTTTCGTAGAGTATGGACCAAAGGCATTACTAAAATTATTTACTGAACATTTCAAACAGAATTATGGAACGGAGTGTATTGCTGCTCTCCATCATAATAAAAGAAAGACCAATTATCATATCCATCTTATCTTCTCCGAGCGTAAGCTGTTAGAAATTCCGACTGAGAAAGTGGCTACCAGAAATATGTTCTATGATGAATGTGGTAAGCACGTCAGAACCAAGAAAGAGATACTTGATGATAGTGGTCAGATTAGAGCAGGGTGCAAAGTTATACCAAAAGGGGAAGTGTATGAAAGAAATTTATTTACAACAAAGAATAGCAGATTTAAGGGCGAGAAATTTTTAGATGATGTGAAGCATTCCTATACCGATTTAATCAATCTCTATGTGAGGAATGACAAGGAAAAGCTGAAAGTATTTGATCGAAACGGAGTGTATTTGCCAATGAAAAAGATAGGAAAGAACAATCCAAAGACAGAGCAGATTAAGACGGATAATGAAATGCGTTGTAGATGGAATGAAACAGTAGATATGGCACTTGTATGTGGCATACCAGAGCAGAAAATTATGGAAGTGAAGCAGGAGCAAATCTCAAAAAAAGTCAGCCAATCCATGCGACTAGCGGGCAAGCGACCAGACCTCTTTGCAGGGATAGTCCAGATGGCGATTACAGCCTTGAAGCTACTCATTAACCGAATCTTCTGTATGGAAGAACCGGAGGAAGCTAAGAGCGAAAAAACAGGAGCAAATGCTCCGAAAATCGAAGCCAAAACGGAACAGGCACAGAATACCTGCAGAACAGATGGAAAGTGTCACAAAGACCGAGCAGAAGCCCCCAGAACGACCTAAGAAGTCGGAGCTGGCATCCAAGTTTCCAAGACTGGAAGAAGTCTATGGACAGCTTCAAAATCAAAGTGCTGCTATCCACGAAAAGGAGGAAGGCATTGATAGTATGGAGCAGGAATTGTCAGAGATAAAAGCAATATGGAAAGGCAAACAGAGAAAAGCCTTGCAGGGGCAGGTAGAAAAGACACAGACACAGCTTGCCAACATGAAGCAGGGGTTACAGAACCTCGTAAAGAGATATGGTTACAAGAGCGTGAAAGCGTTTATGACGGAGTTCAATGCTTCAAAGGCAGAATATGTGGAATATCAGAAAGCAGTCCAAAGCTATGAAAGGAAGCTGGCAGGAGAGCCAGAAAAGGTCAGTATCCATGAAAGATTACAAAGAGGACAGCAGGAAATCAGAGAGCGAGAAGCAAATAGACAGCACACAGCTACCAAGCCAAAGGATAGAGGTAGCAGATAAGGAGGAAACAATGGAAAAGCATATCACAGGAGAGAATGGAATCAGTTACACGTTGGGAGCAGATGGTCTTTATTATCCAGACCTTACGCTCCCGAAAGGGACAAACTACCCAATAGGAAAATATGGGAGAATGAGGGGAGACTACCTAAAAGAACATCGACATTCCATGTATCTGGAGCTGGTCTTTGCAGGAAAGTGGAATGAATATCTGCATGAGGTTGACGAGGAAAGCCACCAGAGGATTGAACTTCTGGTGGAGCAGATGAAAGCAGGTGCAGGGATAACGGAGCAGTTAAAGGCAACCGACCAGATGAAGTGGGTGGAATTTATGAATAATTTGAAGAATGCTGCGGAGAAGATTGTTCTGGAAGAGACAGTGTTGAAATAAAATTATTAGCATATCGTAATATTTTGTGGTACAATAAAATTAATAAACAAATGAGAATTTAAATAGATGCATTGAGAGGAAATTTATGTGTTTAATGGAAAAATAGATAAATTTGAAGAAATAGATAATGAGATAGATACTCTTAAAACAAGTAAGCTCGAATTAAAACATGAAATTGATAAGATAGACATTCAGATAACAAATAAAGAAGAAGCAAGAATGAATTATGGTATACAATATTTCCTGAATCGAGAAAAGAGAGAAAACTTGCTTAATGAGGCACTAAAATATGGCTATTCGGAAGTGAAAATCAAACAGTTACAACCGTTTGTTGATAATTGGAATCAAGATATAGTAACGAAGGACATATTAGATAGTTTTCGTACAATAGAAAAATTTGTTAATAATAATCATGAACCATATAAAGAGAATATAATGTATAAATTCTCTAAGATTTTTCATAATGAGGGAGGTAATATAAATGAAAATTAATATTACTACACCGAAACGATATTCATATTATGAATTACTAAGAAAATCAAAGAAATATATGAAGGGGGATTATAATTGCAATAAAGCATTACACGTGTTTGAGGGAAAAAATAAGAAGTATTATTCTTTAATACGAAAAGGAAATGTACAAATAGAATTGATAGAGGATGATCAGGAAACACTTGAAGATATAAAAATGTATTTGGAATTTCTTTTTTATAAACAATACATAGGACTTGATTTTGAGGGAATGAAAAACAAAAACTTTTCTTTAAATAACGTGCAATGTTATTATATGTGATAAATAGTTATGGATGAAGGAAATGAAAAAAAGAATGATGTGATAAAAGAAGTATTTATAATGGCATTGTTAATTGGTGTGATTGTAGTTAGATTTTCAAAACTTGGAGATGATAATACTTTTATTAAATGCATTGGATATATTGGAGTCTTAGTATCTCTTGTGGATTTATATGTTGATGCAAGCAGGAAATATGCATCGTTTGATAAGTTTAATGTTTTAAAAGGATGGGCATATTTTATTGCTATAATTATGGCAATTATTTTAATGCTATTATTAACCGAAAGCATACCAATTAATTCAAAATGGAGTGATGAGTTCACGTTGTTAGCTTTGTTGGTTTCGCTTCCAGAAAAAATATATTTGAATTGGATTGATAACTATGTCAGGAGGAAAAAATAAAATGCAAGATACAAAAAAAATTATTGATATTATTACTTCGTATTCAGGTGAGGATATTGATTTGTGCTACTATGCGGTAGACATTATAAAAGAATCAGAAAATCCAGTTTTAGAGTTGATTAGTTTTTTCGAAAATATTGGTGTTAAAAAATCTGATGAAAGTCTTAAGTTGGAAAAACATTATGAGAATGAAGAATTAGAAAATATAAATAAGATGTATTCGACATATATTATGGGCTTTTTGAGTGCGCTGGTAGAAAGAGCACATATTGAAAGATGGGGAAAAGAAACATTTTATAGTCATTTATGGGAAAATTTAATTCATGATTTTATGCTTGAAAATAGTAAGTTACAGGCTTTTGCTTTATTAAGATATGCTCAAAATGATTTGATGCCATATGTTGAAATTGGTAAACCTATTTCAATGGATAGCGATGAATTTTCACGAGCTCTAGAACAAAATGTTGAAACTATAAAAAAAATACAACATATTGTGGCAATGAATTTTACACAGAAAACAGAAGTATCTTCACTTATTTTAGAAGAAATTTGCAAGATTAAAAAAAAGGAGGATCAAATTGTAACATTTGCGGTCGCATTGGATTTGGTTACAAAGAGTAAACTAAATGGGCTTATGAAAGTTTTAAAGGAGTCTGGCATAAAGGTAGAGGAAAAGTAAATGGCTCTATATTGGCTCTAATAATCTTATTCGAGACAATCAGAGCTGAATAATAAGGAGAATATGATGACGAAAAAACGCAAATATGTACCAAAAAAAATGTGGATTTTGGTATCCGCACCGGAATTTGAATAGTTGGAGCTAAGCTGTAAAGCCCTTAACCACGGGGTTTTACGGCTTTTCTTTTTTTAAATTTTTTCATTGCATTATTTTCTTACTTTGGCTCTATGGTAGATTGCTGTGTGTTGGTTGCTTGTGTAATCGGCGATACTGTGTGAAGCAGAGGTATATTGAAGAATACCCGTCAATTTTTTAGCAACTTCCAGATTTGTATTCGGATATAGATGTCCATATGTTCCAAGCGTTGTCTGTATTTTCTCATGTCCTAAACGTTCTTTAATAAGCAAAGGGTTTTCGCCCATGCTGATTAGGAGCGAAGCGCGCGAATGTCTTAGAGCATGGATTTTAATACGGTGTACGCCAGCTAATCCAGCAAGTTTCTCTAATGCCCGTGGTAGAGTGTGTTTGCTTGTCGGTATACCATTATAGCTTAATACAAAGTCACAATTTTTCAGAACCTTTTGTTGTACGTTTCTCCATGTTTTTAATTCGTTCAGAGTATCAGTATCAATGTAAATAGTTCTGATACTTGCTCTTGTTTTTGGCTCAACAAATTTGTACTCTGTCATGGATTTATAGTACAGGGTCTTGGTTACACCTAACAGCCCTGTGTCAAAGTCTATATCAGACCATTGCAAAGCCGCCGCTTCTCCAATTCCTAGCCCTGTCATAAATAGCACCCAAAAGGAAACAAACAAATAATATTCGTAGTAATCGCCCCGATAAAGCAGGGAAATTACTTTCTGAAATTCTTCCAATGTCCAAAAGTCAACTTTCGATTTCTTGCTTTTGATATTACCAATCATTCGTGAGGGATTTTTCTTTGCAATCCCCAGAACAACAGCACGGTCAAAAGCAATAGAGAGCATACCTTGCACAATACGAATATAGTTTGGACTAAATTCTTTTGCCAATTTTAACTGCCAGTTCTGAACATTGATAGGATTTATCTCGTCCGTTGGTGTTTTGGCTTCCAGCAATACTTTTAATTTTTCCATAGGATTTATGTCCTTTCTTTTATTTGGTTGCTGATAAATAGATACAAAAAAGTAGCAAATCATAATGACTTACCACTTTGTGTGTGAATATTCAATTTTAATAAAATATAAATATTTCTTCAATCGGTGCTTTGACAGCTCGTGAAATGTCAATAGCCAGTTTTAAAGAGGGGTTATATTGTGCTTTTTCCAGTCGCATAATCGTTTCACGTCTTACGCCAACAAGTTCTGCCAGCTGTTCTTGTGTAAATCCTTGTGCAACTCGATATATTTTGAGATTACATTCAAATTCAGCGCCCATATCTTATTCTCCTTTTTCGTAGCGATATAACAAGTAACTGCTAAGAAATAGAACCAGAGCATAAATCAATGAAATCGCTATTAGCATAAAAATGGCACACCATTCAACATATCGTGAAAACATTCCCATACCAACAAGCCAGATGGTAATAAACAATAGTAAAAATCCCGTTTTATATGCTTTTAATTCAGCACGCTTTTTATTCTCCAAATATAGTTCGTCTTCCAATGTATTTGACATTTTCCCCTCAAAGAAAAATCCAAAAAATCCAAAGAAAACAAAGAATATGAATGGGAAAATAATTCTGGATTCCGTGTATGTCCATATCCCTATAAACCCAGCGAATCCAAAGAAACCTGCAAAGCCTAAAAGCGGGGATATTTTTCTACTGTACCTTTTATCAGCCTGTTTCTTTTGAATTGATGCTTGAAAAATATTGATTACTAAATAAATTACATATAGGGCAACTAATCCACCGATGATGAGCATAGGAATATCTTTCGTAATAAAAACATATTCTGACAAGTCAGTTTCATATATCCAACGCCCCTCATTGTACAGAAGTGAGTATATAACTCCTATGATAATCAATATAACCAGCCCAATTCCCATAATAACTGTATTTCTTATTTTTCTTTTTGACATGTGATATTCTCCTTTGAATGTGATGTTTTTGTCTCTTTGTGAGATAAATATATCACTATATACGAGCAATGTCAATGAAATAATGAGATAAATATATCACTTTATTATGGTGCTATTTCTTACCCCTCTTTCCCCCACCTATGCCCGAACTTAGGTCACTAAAAAAACCACTATTTTGCATGGTTTCAGATTCATACCAGCCATTTTCCAGAATCATACGTGACAGCTTTTGGCGGTGTATGAACCGTTTGTAGCTGTCATAACAGAATCGGTAATAACAAAAGGCGACCAGTGTACAGATACCAGTCGCCATGATCACTGTTATGATGTTGTAGGTGGAAAGTGTCAGCCTGTTATTTCCGAACAAGCTGAATTTGTTCCTTTATAGGAAACTTGTCGTTTCTATAAAGGGGGATTTAAGACAAAACCTGCTAGAAAACTATTGATTTTTCTTAGCAGGTTTATTAAGATGTATACTAAAAATATTGAGGTAGCGGTAAAATTTCATGCAAAATTTGCAGAAAGCAATAATCTTTTGCTAGCAAATTCAATTGCTAACAAAATAGAAGACGATCAGTTGAGAGAGAATACTTTATCAGAGATATCTAAAAATATTATTTGGGTTAAAAAAGCATTATCTTACTATTACAGGGAGGAAGAATACCTAACAAAAGGACAGTATCAGGTGATGAATACATTTCTATTCGGAGATGTTGCAACAAATCAGATCGAAATCACAGATTTTTTAGAAGATAAGGAAGCACGTTTTGAATAGAGGGTTACAACGAAAATCTTCTTAACGAAATTATTTTCAGTATTCAATCAAAAAGAGAGAACGGTGGTTGTGGAGACAGTATTGAATAGTCATACGATGGAGACAGAACGAAAACTGCTCGGTGTGAGTAGTAGGCAAAGAGGTATAAAAAGAGCGGCCTGGATAAATTGTTGATCCAGATTAAAAAAATGGGTCTTGAGAACTATTAATGAAGCAGTAGAACAACTGTTGTAAAAAAAGAGGGACTTACTGCATTCTTGTATAGAGTGCAGGAGGTCCCTTGACTTGCTTTATGCAATCAATTTTCTAAATGATTTTATTATCGCTGGACTCACAATAGTAATTTCTATGATAGAAATAGATAGAAAAGTGAAAACTACTAGGCTATTATATTCTTCTCGGACATATTGGGCAGAGTTTTGATCCATTGCATCTAGTTTCTCATAAGTGCTCAAATCAGATGCGTTTTCTATTATTTCATTTTTTTTATTGTATTTATCCTTGGAAACATTATTCAATTTACTAACAGTATCTACAAGTCTTTTAGAGATAGCATGTGCTTGAAAAGTGATATTGTTAGGTTCGGTAATAATTGTATTTGACATAGGTTTCTCCTTTCGGTGGATGAGTATTGACAATTGTTTTCACTGGTCTTATCATACTACTATGAGAGAGACATATCAATCTGTGAAAGTGTCTGTTTTTGAGAAAAGATATGCTAAAAAAGATGTATTTGTCTGCGGGGTGGAGTATGGGATTTCAGCATTTAGATAATGGAAACATAGAAAAATTTAATTGTAGATTGTGGTATCTGATGAAAAAGAAAAGCATAGAGACAGCAAAAGAATTGGCGCATAACTTATATAATGCAGGATATGCTCTTGTTGATAAAAATGAAGAAGATTTTGATGGAGAAATTGCTGTAAATAATATTGCAAGAAGAATTCAAGAGCATCTAAATTCGGAAGATATACAAAAACTTCAGAGTAGATTTATAATGGCTTACTGTGATTTTTTTGGATGCTCAGCAGATTATTTGTTAGGAAGAACGTTAATTGAAAGTAATAATCCTGATACAAAGCATTTTTGTGAGATAACAGGATTATCAGAGAAAGCCACTAAAAGATTGATAGAAGAATTACCGGATGATATAAAAGCCAATTTAATGGGATTTTGGTCTAATATGTTAGATAGTAATATGTTTTATATGTTACCATTAGAACATCATAAAATGTGTTATGAATTAGGGCAGTATTACGCTGCACAGAATAAGATAGATGAAATCAATAAAGCTTCAAGAGAAATGTCGAATTCAGATGCCTTTGTATCCATATGGAGAACGATGATGGAAGAAAATTATCTAAAGGAAGCAAAGCCTCATGCAGGTGCATATTACTTGCATATGAATAATATTCTCAATAATATGAGTGAATACTTAGAGACGTTTGCTAAAAAGTATGTTAAGAGCAATCAAAGCGTAATTGATGATTATTTCTTTAATAAACTTCATGAAAAAGTGGGAAAAAATCACAGTGACATCTAAGAAGAATTAAAAAAACAACAATTAAGGTGGTATCAAGATATCATCAACACCTCTATTTTTTATTTCAGTTAAAACGCCAAGCCAATACTTTGCTCCTTCACTTCCTCCTAATCACATGCCTAAAACATCTTTCTTTCCATTAAGTTTGATACCGATGGCAACATAGACAGTCTTTTTAACTACAGATCTGTCTTTGCCAACATTAAGATGTATCGCATCTAAGAGAACAGTGGGATACATAGATAATACCTGGTCTTCAATGTCGGAAATATCATTTTTCCTTGTGATATCTTGGCCTTTTGTCATAGAAAAAACCTCTTAGATTAATGTAATTTTATCATTAACCTAGGAGGTTTTCATAGTATTCTTCTTATTTCACCGTAATAGCACAAATGACCTTCTTGTTTCCACTATAAACTGTAATTTTAACTTTTCCTTTTTTCTTTGCGGTAATCTTTCCTTTTGAGCTAACCGTTGCAATCTTTTTATTTGAAGTCTTGTATTTTACTTTTCCAAGTAAAAATGTCTTCGGTTTTAAAGTACAACTCTTCTTACGTTTGATTATCTTTTTTGTTGGCACATTTCTGATAGATGATGTAACTTTTACTGTTACTGTCTTTGTAAAGCCACTTGCTAATGTTACTGTAATCTTAGTAGTTCCATTACCTTTTGCATAGACTTTTCCACTTGAAGATACCGTTGCAATCTTTTGATTACTTGAAACCATAGATTTGACAGAATCTCCATTGGCAAGTCCACTGACCTTAATCATGTCATTGGTTCTTGCATAAGAAAGATTAATGTTGGTTTTATCAAGACTCATGGTTGGATTTATTTTTGATCCAAAGACTTCGGTTTCTATTTTTCCACATCTTTCGCAAATGTGTTCTCGCATTTCTGGTGCAAAGACAGTTGCTTTACTTACAGTGGTCCATAAACTATAGTTATGTCCTAGTGCTTTTAACACTTCAATCTCGGTAGCACTACAGTCCTTACAAGTAAATGTCTTTTCTCCTGATGATTCGCAAGTAGGTTGTTTTGAAATAACACCTTCATTAAAGTTATGTGTATCAGACTTTGGAATCATTTCTGTTTTTGTTTCTCCACATACACTACAAGTGAACATCTTGATACCTGTTTCCTTGCACGTTGGTTTTTTAGTCACTTCTCCATCATTCCATGTATGATTTTCTGTTTTTGGAATAGTTTTTGTATAAGTATCCTTACATTTCTTACAAGTAAAGATTTCAATTCCAGCTTTTTTACACGTTGCATCTTTTGTAACCTTGCTTTCATAATCATGTTCCGTTGCTTTGATAACCTCTCCTGATTTAACTATTTGGTTGCAATCATTGCAATAAATATCTCCGGTATAACCGGATTCTGTACAAGTCGCATCTTTTTTGTTTTTGATTTCAGTGTGTTGATGGCCTGTTGGATTGATACTAACAGAACTTCCTTCTTCCTTTTCTTTGCACAAAGTACAATAAATTGACTTACTTCCACTTTGGGTACAAGTGGGCTGTGTATCAATGGTATATTCGTCATCCCACTGATGATGAATGGATAATCCTACTGTTTTTGATATGTCAAAAACATTTATGATTATCTTTGTTGTTCCTACTTTTAATGCTTTAATTTTACCGTTATTAATGGTTGCATATTGATCATCTTCTATGGAGTAAGTAACAGGAACCTCTCCTATTACCTTTCCAGATGGCCAATGATTTGTAAAGTTAAACCCTAATGCAGCAGTTGGCAAATCTACTTCATCTTTACATGTAATGTTATATTCATCTTTTTCTGTTTTTAATTCAACATCTGTCATTTGGGAATTTAATAATTCAACTGGAACCTTTTGCTTTATTTCATTTGGCAACGAACTTTCTTGACTACTTACTGATCTTGAAAATTCCTGTACCCAATAATTATAGCCATTATATGTTACATGACCAATTCCAATGGCTTTGAACTCTGAACTTAACATACTTCTTCGGTGTCCTTGTTTTTCATATGATTCATCGGCTTCTTGCCATTGGCTAAATGTATTTTTTGTTGTTTTATTTCCAGCAGCTATATTTTCTCCATCTAAACGAGCTGGATTCACCGTGTTCCACGTATTTCCATTTGGTCTTGTATGACTAAAGGATACTGCAATTTCTGCAGCTCTCAACATGGCATCCTTTTCCAATTCATAATCATAGGTTAAATCTTGCAGATTTTCACATATAACCTTGTTTGTACTTGTAGAATCCCAATACCATGCATCTTCACTTTTACGAAAATCATTTACCATTGACAACATACTTCTCGCATCTGTTTGCCCATACTTCACTTCAATATTCACATTACTCGTTCTTTCAGCTGCATACGCACGAATTGAATTGACACTCCCCACACTATTAAAAAACACCAACGCTAATGCTAACATGTTTGATAAGAGTATTTGATATTTTTTCTTGATATTTCTTTTCATAAGTTTTCTCCTTTATCCCCCATTGGTCTGTTACATCAAAGGATTAAATCGTATATTTTTGAACTACCATTTTTAAAAATCCATCGATGTTGTCATGTCTTTTTGCCAACAAACAACCTATTCCCTTTATTATATCACTTTTCTAATTATATACAAATATGTATTTTTGTTAATGCATCTAAATAGCGGTACTTCAACATACCAGAAGTTTGACATCCAAAATCTTGGAAAGTCATATTACATCATTGGGTCAGTTCGACCTAAATTTTGTACGAATACCGATTTATTTTCGAATGCAATCGTAAATTTGATTATTCCGGTGAACAAAGTTTTATCACGACCCAGTCTATTAAAAGGTTAAACCACAATTTAAAATGACTTATAGAAAGTAATGCTGTTACACCTGTGCATACATGATTAACATTCATTTTCTTTAATGACACTATATTTATGACCGAATTGGTATTTTGAGTTACAGAAAGGAGAAACATATGGCACGGGGTTTTTCAGAACGTGAAAAAGAAACTGTTAAAAAAAGTCTACAGGAAGCCTGCAAACAGAGATGGACACAATATGGCTATAAGAAAACCAGTGTGGATGAGCTTTGTAAACAGGTTGGAATTTCAAAAGGGGCATTTTATCTGTTCTTTGAATCGAAAGAAGCTCTTTTTTGTGAGGTCTTGTGCTCTGTGCAGGAACAAATTTGCCATTCTGCATCTGAAATCATTAATAAACGCAAAAACAAGTATGGCATTGCAGAAGCACTAAAGCTTATTTATCGTGAATACGACAAGAACAATTTTTTGTACGACTCAAATAGTACGGACTTCACAATTTTGACAAATAAATTATCAGAAGAGCAATCAAAAAAAATGGAGGAATCCAATTATAGGAGTAAGCAACTTTTTTTAAGTCAATCAGATTTGAAATTTAAAGTTGATCCAGATATGGCAATGTCAGTTATTTACTCACTAATTATGAATATCAAAAACAAGGACATTCTTCTACGAAACCATATGGAAACCTTTGATTTTATGGTTGAATCTTTGATCGACTCTTTGTGTGAATAACCAAAGGTATAAAAAAGTGCACAAACATTGCCATAAACAAGAGTGCCATTATAAATGATTTCTTTGTCCTTAGTACCTGTTTGGCGGAAGAAATATTACAAAGATTCATTAATTATGGTGTGAGATTAGCGATATACGGTGATTTCTCAAAATATACGAGTAAACCACTGAAAGACTTTATGTACGAGAGTAATAAAGGAAGAGATATTTACTTTCAGCCTACCGCTACGCTTGCTGCTGACAAACTTCCCCAACATGCAATATCATATTAACATTACAGCCCCTTTTAATAGATAATAAGCTTTTCTTAAGTATCGTTTATACAATGTTTATAATTGTTTATGTTTAGTATATTGATTGCGGCGAGGATTCTGATATACTTAAGACATAGTTTTTCATATATATATTTTAATCCTCTCTTTTAAAATAGCTCCAGCGATGGGGCTATTATTGTGTTTAGAATTATTTATTCTCATTTAAAAATGTTATAAACTAAACATGCGAGGAGGGTCCAATATGGGTGATGAGATCGAATTAAAAAAACAAATCGAACAACTACGGGAAGAAAATCGAATTTTCTGGGGAAGGAAGATGTTGACGATAATTTAATGAGAGTATGTAGTAAAGAAATTGCAGTAGAATTAATGGAAAGAACTTTTTAGAACTGTTCACATTATATATTTTATTATTGATAAGACTAAATAAAGAAAGAGATTAATATATGAACATCACAAAGAGGGTATTTTAGTGTGCTATCCGTCAAGTAGACATTTAAAATATTAAAAGATTTACAGACTCATTTTAATAGATAGTAAGTTTTTCTTAAGTATCGTTTATACAATGTTTATAATTGTTTATGGTTAGTATATTGATTGTAGCCAGGATTCTGATATACTTAAGACATAGTTTTTCATATATATATATTTTAATCCTCTCTTTTAAAATAGCTCCAGTGATGGAGCTATTTTTTTGTTAAGAAATTTGGCTTTTCTTCTTAACAAAAATTAAAGATTTTCGACACACTTCGGACACAAAAAAAGGTTATATTATATACATAGCAAGGAAACAAGCTATGAATGTTATAACCCCTTATAACATAAAACTTTTTCAATTTTCTCAAGCCAGACAATATGTTTTCATATTGTCTGGCCCTTCTCATTTTCTGGGTATTATTTAGTATTAAAGTAGTTTTATATGCCTTCCTTTTGATTCTATTAATGCATCGTCTCTCATTTTTTTCATTTCCCGAAGCATGGCACTGCGTTCAACAAAAAGGTAGTCTGCCAGAGAGGCTAAAGTAAATGAAAGATCTAACTCTGTGGAATCGTATTTAAGCGATGATTGGTGAAAATAGGTTAGTAGTTTACCACGGATGGAACGCTGGCTGAGAATTTCTAATCGTTCATTCAACAGCTTTGTTTTGTAAGAAAGAATCTGCAGGACATTATTCACCAAAGTACTGTGACATTCACAGGCATTTTCGCAGCGCTTAATGAGAGCCTGGTAGTCAAAATATACAATTTTGCATTCTGTATTAGAAATAATCTCAATTTGGGTTGAATAGTCTATAGGCAAAAAAACATAGCCAAAAATATCAAAGTCTGATAAATGTTCTAGAATGCTTCGATTTCCATCGAAATCATATTTGATTAAATCGGCATCACCACTTAAAATGATACCAATAGGACTTTTTGTTGTGGAAGTTTTTAATAACTGAGAATTTGCTGGACATTTTTTGATATAGGCATCAAAGCAGTGAAACATACGGTCAAAATCTTCATTTTTAATTTGATAAAAAATACTAGGTTTTATCATTATATTCCTTTCATAAATATTTTCCTTTTCTTTATTATAAATTAATTTTAGAAAAGTTGCAAATGCAACTGTAAAAGATGGAAAATGGGGTATAATGATAAATATAGACAAGAGAAACTAAACTAAATCAAATATAGAAGAAAATGAAGGAGTGAAGAATATGAAATTTTATAAGTATGAAGATAGCAAAGATTTGATGGTGATTTTTGGAGATGGAAACCCTGCAGAAGGTATGAAGGAAGTGATTCCAGGAACTACAGATGCAGCAGTTGAAAAGCATGTACCAGTTATCACAGTGGAAGGACAAAAGGTAACGGTTGAAGTTGGTAGTGTAGAGCATCCAATGGTAGAGGAACATTTCATTCAATGGATTGTCCTTGAAACAAAAGAGGGCATGCAGAAGAAGGAATTTACGCCGGCATCTAAGCCAAAGGCAGAATTCGTGTTGACAGAATCTGATGAAGTCGTAGCAGCTTATGAATATTGTAATTTGCATGGACTATGGAAAGCAGAGTAAGTAAAATATAAGAGAAAATAAAAGGTATCGTTAAGTTTGTTATGGAATAAATTGCTTAAGGATGCCTTTTTTGTGCTTTACTAAATTTATAGGTAGTAGGAATATAAGGTAATTTTAAATTGGGGAAAGATACCAAAAAGTTGACGAAATGACTCAGCAAATTTATAATAGTAATTATAGAAGACATCAAGGAAGGCATTTTGAAACTAGTATTAAGCACAGAGGAGAGTGAAGCATTATGGCAAATGTAAGAAAAACAACAACAACAAAATCATCAACAACAGAAGTGAAAACAACAGCAAAAGTAGCACCAGCTAAGGAGGCAAAGGAACCAGCAGCTAAAACTGAAAAGGTTGAAGCAGCAGCTAAGAAGCCAGCAGAAAAGAAGCCTGTAGCAAAGAAACCAGCAGCTAAAAAAGCAGCACCTAAGAAAAAAGTTCCAGTAAAGACAACCGCTACTTTTGAATTTGGAGAGAAACAAATCAAATTAGATGATATTACAAAAGCAGCAACAAAAGAATTCAAGAAAACTCACAGAGGAGTAGTTATCAAAAAGATGGATATCTATATCGTTGCAGAAGAGAATGCTGCATATTATGTAGTAAACGGTGAGGGTTCTGAAGATTTCAAAATTCAATTATAATCTAAAGAGTATAAATACATAAGGAAAATGATAACTTCGTGCCAAGGCACGAGGTTATTTTTATATACATATAAAAATGAAATCATGGAGTGTATAAGACTTTCTTAAGGAGATTTTATACTTTGTTTAGAATTGTTTATGATTAAAACATTGTATTGAGCTCAATTCCTGATATACTTAAGACATAGTTTTTCATATACATTATTTAATCCTCTCTTTTAAAAATAGCTCCAGTGATGGAGCTATTTTTGTGCGTAAAATCAACTTGCATTTCCGTAGATTTTGGACTATAATTTCCCCTTGTATCTCTGAAAATCAGGTATGAAAAAAAGAATGGAAGGACGGAATATGGACTTAAAAAAGATAAGACAGATGGCAGTAGAAGTGGCAAAAAAGTTACCAGTATTTTTATTTTGTGTTGTTTTTATAAATGGCTATAACAGACTATGTGGAACAGAGAATAGTATTGTTGGGGTTGTGCTGCTCATGGGGATTTTGATTCTATTAGGGAATAATCTGGGATTTGATGGGAAACAGGCATCGGTGTGTATTGTTATTTTGTTTGCAGTACTTGCATTTGCACCTAAATTGTCGTTGATTCATCCCTTCATTGGTCTTGTGGTTAATGTAGTTTCTTTGACTGCAATTATGATTTTTTCAGGACACGACTTATCTCAAAGTGGGAATCTACCATTTACCATGGGTTACATTATGCTGCAGGGATATGATGTTACTGGACTTGCATTTCAAAAGAGATGGATTAGCCTGCTAATTGGTGGAATTGTTGTAGGTTTATTGTATTATGTTACCCATAAGGGAACTCCTCAAAAGCGAAGAGTTAAGGATTTGTTTAAGGAGAATAGAATTGATTCTACAAGAACGCAGTGGTATATCAGACTGATTAGTACGTTATGTATTGTAATGCTAGCTGGGGATTTGGTGAATTTCCCTAAAACCATGTGGATTTGCTTGACGGTTTTGTCATTAAGTACTCCATTAGAAGCAGAATATAAAAATCGTATGATAAGAAGAGTGCCAGCAACCATTATTGGAAGTGTAATTGTATTTATGTTGTTTGAAAAGTTTGTACCGGCACAATATCAAGTTATGTTAATATTATTGGCAGGATTTTTATCCATGTTTATTACATCGTATTTTATTAAAACTATTTACAATTCATTTAGTGCATTGATTACAGCTGTACTTCTTTTTCCAGCAGATCAGGCAGTTGGAATTAGAATTGTAGCCAATCTAATTGGAGTTTTAGTTGCTATGGTTAGTATTGTTTCTTTTTCAAAACTATTTACAAAAATAAAAGAGCTAGAGTAGTGAAAAGCCACATCCTTTATCATTTTGGGATGTGGCTTTGTCTTTATACATATATAATTGTAATACCAGAGAATTTAAGATTTCCTGTTAAATATACAGTAGGTCCGTCGGGGGACTGCATTCTATTCTTTTCTTCAATTCCTCCAAGCATAACGTCAGCATCATGAATAACATTCCATTGTCTTGGCAGATAGAGTTCAATACCTCCAAAGGATACATTTGCATTAATTTCGGCTTGATTCCCTGAAATTTGTGCATTGTCAAAATATACTTTAAGCCCGCCAAAGCTACAGTCTAAATCAGCTTTTTTGAAATTTTCAGAGGTAACGTATTTGATGACACCGCTGAATTTGCAGTTGCAATATACATTTTCTTTGTCATCATACTCAACTCTTTCGCTGCCACCATGGTGGAAATCAAAGGAGTTACGTTTTTTTGGGAACAGGAAAGAGCATCCAATACTTCCCAAGCATGCGGCTCCTAAAACTGGCCAAGGGGTTAGATTTGTAATTCCAAGAGGGTTAGCAAATACAATACACAGGAATGCAGCGGAGAAGAAAATCCCAGTCATATCTAATTTTATTAAACTTTTTATGAACCAGGCAGCAAATAAGACGCCGAAGAAAAAGCTTCCAATATTTACACCTGTAACATATCCTAATCGACTCATAATCAAAAATACTGCGGCGGCTATAAAAAAGATGCCCCAAAACATATTTCTTTTTTTCATAATAAATTCCTCATTTCTATTAATTTTTCTTTTAATTCCTTGTAATAACGACGGGAAACAAAAACTTGCTTGTATGTATTCTTTAATGTAACTAAGCTTGTAGATGTAATATTTCGTTGAATGGAACGAACGGTGGTTACATTTAAAATAGTTGACTTGGATACTCGAAGAAAATACTTTGGAAGTAATTCTTCTAATTCATAAAGCTTGTATTTCGTCTCGTAAATCTCATCACCAGTGTGTGCCATAATCTTTTGTTTTTCAGTTTCAAAAAATAAAATCTCATCTAAAGTTAGGTAATATTCTGTTTCTCCTTTGTAGAAAACAAATTGATTTTCCTTTTTTGTTGCTTCTGTGAGTGCTTTTTGAATGTTTTGAATTTGATTGTCAAAGCTTTTGCAGCGAATTAAAATCTCTTCTTCTATTAAATTTTCATCCACCTCAATTTTAATCTTCATAACTTGATCTCCGTTTCATGATTTCATTATACCTTTTTTGATTTGGAAGTAAATGAAAATAAAGTAAGTGGTAAAAAAAAGAAAGTAAGTGGTATTTTTCACAAAATCAATGTTTTTCATGAAGATAGCTGGAAAAACTAATCTAGAGGTAAACCTATCTTACGTTGGAGTTTCTGAAAAAGAACTTTCGGATAGTTTTCATTTAGAAGAAAATGGTATGCAAACACACATTACAAGCGCTGGTGTAAGTATCAACTTTGATAAGGCAAAGGTAGATGGTTCTAAAATCATTATGTCAGGCTCTGGGGAAGTAATGAATGTTTCAATGAAAAGTGCAATTCGATTTTCGACTCTGAATAGGATTTGTAAAGTATTAGAATGCCAGCCAGGAGATATTTTAGAATACGAAGAAGAATAAAGTTATCATTTTTTGTTTAAATGGTGTTATAATATTTTTATTGAAAATCAATTTGGAGTGAATGGTCATGAATAAGGATAATGAAATTATAACATTTTTAGAATCTTTCCAGCATACGGGAATATATATTGTTGATAGGGAGACGTTGAAAGTATACTACGAGAACGGAACTGCAAGAAAGTATACGATTGTAGACCGAATTGGACAACCATGCTATCAGGTGCATGGTAATACTTCTATGTGTGCAAGTTGTCCATTGAGAAATAAAGATAGAAAAACGTTTGTAAACAGAGAAGACCATCATATGATCTTCTCTGTTTCTGCGAAGGAAACTATGTGGAAAGGGATTCCCACGTATACGATTATTGTAGAAAAGGAAAGAGACCTTCCAAAAAGAAAATCTTTACCAGAGGCATCTTTAGAACGAATGAATCGAGCACTTCATTCTTCGGTTATTTCATATGTGGACGTGAATATGGGAACTGGAATGTGCCAGGCAATTCATTTTTCAAGGGATGGAAATCATAAAATTTATAATATGTTATACGATGAATATATGAGAACCATTTGTTTTAATGAGAAGGTATTTCCAGAAGATCGAAGCAAAGGGGAAAAGGTTCTTGGAATTGAGAATTTTCAAAAGCTAAGTAAGGATAGTGAGGGAGAAAATGAGATAAGCATTCGTTATCGTGTTCATGGAGAAAAGGGGCAGATTCATGTTTTAAAGTGTACAGCATATGTCTTAAGAGATGAACTTCCACATCATATTTCTATTATTGGAAAGGAAGTGAGTCAGGAGGAAAAAAGAAGAGTTCAACTTTCTTTGTACAATAAACTTATGAGTAGTGCAGTGACAACTTATCAATTGAATCTTACACAAAATACATTCCAAACGAGCAGTGTAGTAAATCACCTAGATGAGTGTAAGAGTGTAGATGACCTTTATCATTTTATTGTGGAACATACTGTAGGAGATGAAGAAAAAGAGAAAGCGAAAAGATTTTTAAATCGCCAATACCAGTTGAAAATGTTTGAGAAAAACCAGAGTATTTTAAGAGTACGGTTGCCAATTGATATGAATCATGAGATTTTTATGTGGCTTGATATTACTTGTAACATGGTTTGTAATCCTATATCTAAGGATGTAGAGGGAATTCTATACTCGGAGGCAGTGGATCAGGATGTAATTAGTGAGAATATGATTTATCAGATGATTGAAAATGACTATGATTATCTGGCTGTGTTTGATTTGATAAATCATACAAATACAGTTTATACTGGTAACTCCAAATATTCAAAGGAAGAGATGGAACGAAATCTAAGCCAGAAGAATCGGGAAACATATTTCAGAAAAATTTATGCAGGAGAGGATATTGATACCTTTATTTATCACAATTCAATTTCTTACATAAGGAAACAGTTATCGGAAAAGGAAAAGTTTGATAATTATTATCCAATAAGAGAAGAAGATGGAACAATCTCATACAAGAAAGAAACCTTCTCATATTTAAATGGCAATTGGAGATTTCTTTTATTGTCAAGAACAGATAATACAGATACCCTTCTAAATCAGGATGAGTTAAACTTAATGTTGGCAAAAGCACTTGAGAGTGCAAGAAAAGCGACGGAAGAAAGAAGAGAATTATTTACTCGAATGAGTCATGATCTTAGAACTCCAATGAATGGAATTCTAGGAATGATTGCACTGTCTAAAAAAGAAAAGAATTTCCATGTGATTCAAGAAAATATTAATCAAATGGAGAAATCAGGAGAGTATATGCTCCGAATGATTAATGACACACTGGATATGAAGCGGATTGAGACAGGGCAGTTGGTTTTGAAACCTGTAGTAACAAAATGTAGTATGTTTATTGAAGCTATTGAAGCAATGATTCGTACAGGGATTGAAGAGAAGAACCTTACGTTTCAAGTAGTAAATAAAAATATTAATCTTGATCGATATGCTAGAGTTGATGCAGTTCGCATGAAGCAGATTTTTATTAATATTATTTCAAATGCCATGAAGTATACACCAGAAGGTGGCGTCATTGAATTATCCATGGAGTGTTTAAAGCATGAAAATAGAGTTGATTATGACTTGTTTCAGATTTCAGACACAGGAATTGGAATGAGCAGAGAATTTCAGAGAACCAAAGTATTTTTACCTTATGCCCAAGAAAATAACTACTTGACTGGAAAATATGCGGGACCAGGCCTTGGACTTGCAATCACAAAAAGTCTTGTTGAATTAATGGGTGGACGGATTGAGGTAGAAAGTAAATTAGGGGAAGGAAGTACATTTAAAATTTATCTTGATATTCAGATTGTGGATACAGAGGAAGCCAAGGCGTTGTTAAATAAAGATAAAGACGCGGCGGAAAAAGCAGGAATTCTGTTAAGAGGAAAGCGAATTCTTCTCTGCGAAGACCACCCTTTAAATGCACAGATTTCTGAGAATCTTTTGAAAAAAGTAGGATGTCAGGTTATTTGGGCAAAAGACGGAAAAGAAGGGGTGAAATGCTTTGAACAATCTGAGAAATATGGCATTGATGCTGTGCTTATGGATATTCAAATGCCTCAAATGGATGGAATCATGGCAGCAACAGTAATACGAAATCTTTTAAGAGAAGATGCAAAGACAGTTCCTATTATAGCAATGACAGCCAATGCATTTGAAGAGGATAGAGAAGCAACAAAGAAAGCAGGCATGAATGCACATCTGGCGAAACCAGTGAAGCCTGCAGTTTTGTACGAAACATTGATGAATTTTATTTCTTAATCAAAGATATAGGATACATTTTTGGGAGAAAAAAGATGAATTTAAATAAAAAGGAGAATTATTATGAATCAAAATGAAATTTTAAAAAGGGTGGATCATACCTTACTTGCACAGACTTCAACTTGGGAGGAAATTAAGGTAATATGTGATGACGCAATGAAGTATAATACAGCATCTGTATGTATTCCACCATCATTTATCAAAGAGGCAAAAGACTATGTGGGGAATAATCTTTGTTTGTGTACGGTAATTGGGTTTCCAAACGGTTACAGCACTATGGCGACGAAACTGTTTGAGACAAAGGATGCAATGGAAAATGGTGCAGATGAAATCGACATGGTCATTAATATTGGCGATTTAAAAATGAAACGTTACGATAAAATTCACCAGGAAATTGAGACATTAAAAGATGCATGTGGATCTAAAGTTCTAAAAGTAATCATTGAAACATGTTTGCTAACAGAGGAAGAGAAAGTGAAAATGTGTCAAATTGTAACAGATGCAAAAGCAGATTACATTAAAACTTCAACAGGATTCTCTAGTGCTGGAGCAACCTTTGATGATGTGGCATTATTTAAAAAGAATGTAGGAGATAATGTAAAAATAAAGGCAGCTGGAGGAATCAGTTCTTTTGATGATGCACAGAAGTTTGTAGAGTTAGGGGCAAGTCGCCTAGGAACAAGCAGGCTTGTGAAGATTGTGAAAGAAAGTTAAGAGAATTGCAGAATAGATAATAAAGATAGAATAAGATAATGTAGATGGTACGTAGAAATATAAAAATTTCTACGTATTTTTTTGTTTTCCGCAGTAATGCGGAAATAGAGGAACTATATTTGAAAACATTGAACTCATATAATTAGGTCATATCAAGGAGGCAAACATGGAAGTGTACAATAAAAGATTATTTAAAATTCTTTTCCTTTTTTTACAAACAAATAAAAAATTAACAGGAGATAGTATTGCATTATCTGTTGGAGTATCTTCAAGAACAGTGCGCAACGATGTCAAAGAATTAAATAAAATATTAATTCAACATTCTGCAGAAATAATAGCAGAGGCAGGGCAAGGATATTATTTAAAGGTAAAAGAAGAAGATAAATTCGGTCAATTTATATCTACGGTTCAGGCTAACAATAATAAGACTGAAAAACAGACGATTATACCTTCTGATCCAGAAGACCGAATTCGCTATATTGTAACGAAATTGTTGCTAAATTCATTAATTAGTGAAGGAAAAATTGAATCTTTTGATATTGAAGAAGAGCTTTATATTAGCACATCAACTTTGAACAAAGACATGAGAGTGGTAGAAAAGCAGCTTCATAAATATGGTTTAAAAGTCAGTAACACAAAAAGATATGGACTGCGGGTGGTTGGAGAAGAGGCAAAAATCAGGTATGCAATTTCAGAGTATATTTTTAATAACAAAAGCGAAATCAAAGATAAAGGGAAAGATTTTTATCAACATGTCTTTTCAGAAGAGGCAACGAAAAGGGTAGAGAAGATTTTGATGCAGGCGATAGAAGAATACAAGTTACAACTTTCAGACCTTTCATTTAAAAATTTACTTGTTCACAGTTTGATTATGCTAAAAAGATTTAAAAATAAAAAAATGGTTCGATATGCTAAGGAAGATATAGAGTTGTTTTCATCAACAGAAGAGTTTAATTGTGCCAAATGTATTATAAAGGAAATGAATTATCAATTTCAAATTAAGCTTGGAGAAGAAGTTTACTATTTGACACAACATTTAATTGCAAGTCAAAGATTTCTTATTGATGATCCAGAAGAAGAATATGAATACAAAGAAGAACTTCAGGAAATTCTTCAGGAAATTAAGGCAGGAACAAATATAGACTTGTCAGATGATAAACAATTAATTAATGGACTAGCAATGCATTTAAGTGCAGCGTTACAAAGATTGAGGTTTGATATGAATATACGGAATGAATTTTTAGATTCTATTAAGAATTCATATCCACTAGCATTTGAACTTGCAGTGGTTGCAAGTAATGTTTTAGAAAAGAAGCATCAATTAAGATCACAAGAAAATGAAATTGGATTTCTGGCAATGCATTTTGGAGCAGCACTTGAAAGAAAGGGATTAAATCGACAAATTGAGCGAAAAAAAGTTGTGATTGTTTGTGTTGCAGGGGTTGCAACAGCGATGCTGTTAAAAGAAAAAATTCAACATAATTTTGGACATCGAATCCAAGTGGTTAGAACCTGTTCGCTGCAGGATGTATCCCAAGAGTTAATTGATAGTGTAGATATGGTATTTACAACCATTGATTTACCTCAGTTTCATTCAAAAAAAATAAGAAAAATAAAATTGTTTTTACAAGATACAGATTTAGAACAGCTGGGGATTTATATTAACGAACAAAGTGGCACATCACAGAGAGTGGATTATCATAGAATTTTTCGAAAAGAATTATTTTTTAAAAATATGGAGTTTAAGACAAAGCAAGAAATTTTGGATTATATGACCAGCATAGTAAAAGAAAAAGGTTTTATTTCAGAAGGAGTCAGACAGTCTATATACAAAAGAGAAGAGATGGCAACAACAGAGTTGGGAAGTTTGGTCGCAATTCCACATGCACTGTTAAACGATATGGAAGAGGCGGTTGTATCAGTGATGATTCTCAAAAAACCGATTTTCTGGGACGAAGAAAAGGTACAAGTTATTTTGCTTTTAAATATACCTCAGAGCAAATCAGATGTATGGGAAATTGTATTTAAAAATTTATATCAATACTTAATTAATGATTCAGGAGTAACAAAATTAATACGAAATGAATCTTATGAGCAATTTATACAGGAGCTAATAGCACAAGATCAGAATGAATATAGAAATGGAAAATGGAGGATATAAAGTGAAAGGACTAGTACTAAACAAGGAAAATGTAAGACTACAAGTGGAAGCAAATACTTGGGAAGAAGCAATTCGATATGGAGCTGGAATGTTAGTAGAACAAGGAACAGCAACACAAGAATATGTAGATGGAATTATAAATGCAATTAATAAATTAGGACCGTATATTGTTGTGGCAGATGGACTTGCAATTCCACATACAAGACCAGAAGAAGGCGCAAAGGCAATTGGATGTAGCTTAATCACGTTGAAAGAGCCAGTGATATTTGAGGGCAATGACCCCGTTAGTGTCATGATTTGTTTTTCGGCAGTGGATAGTGAAAGCCATATGGATATTTTGAAAATGATAGTTGAAATTGTAGATCAGGGTATCGTTGAAAAAATAGCAAGAATGAAAGATGTGGATAAACTTCTAAAATTTTTAGAAGAAATTTAAATGATTTTTATATGTGAAAGCATTATAAATAAATTTTAGTGGAAAGGAGGATTCAATATGTTAAATATTTTAGCAGTATGCGGAGCCGGGTTAGGAAGTAGCTTTGCTTGTCAAATGAGTGTAGATGCAGTTTTAAAAGAACTTGGGGTAAAAGCAAAATTAGATCATACAGATATTTCAAGTGTTTCAGGAACAAAAGCAGATATTGTGATTTCAGGAGCAAATTTCAAAAAGCAATTTGAGCGTTATGAACTATCTTGTCCAACTATTTTTCTAGATAGATTAGTAGATAAGAAAGAAATAAAGGAAAAACTTACACCAGTATTAAAAGAACTAGGAGAACTATAAGAGAGAGAAAGTGAGGAAAAACTATGTCAATATTGAATTTTATTATCGATAATATTTTTACACAGGCAGCAATTATTATTGCATTAATATCGTTTTTAGGATTAGTACTGCAAAAGAAACCAATAGGAACGGTTGTATCAGGAACAATGAAAACTATGCTGGGATTTCTTGTTTTAGGAGCAGGATCTGGGGTATTACAACAATCATTATTATTTTTAGGAGATATTTTTAACAAGGCCTTCGGTCTAAAGGGTGTTGTAGCTTCTATTGAAGGAATTAATGGACAAGCAATGACAGACTTAGGTCTAGGAAGTGAGATTGCTGTTGGATTACTAGGTATCTTCATTGTCAACGTATTAATCGCAAGATTTACAAAGTTTAAATATATTTTCTTGACAGGACAAGCATTCCTTTGGGAATCCACACTTTGTATTGTATTTGGTTACTACTGTGGATTAAGAGGTGCTCCATTAATTTTAGCAGCATCAATTGTAGGTGGATGTTTTGCAACATTTATGCCAGCAATTGCACAGCCAATTGTTCGTCAAATTACAGGATCTGATGATATTGCTTTAGGGCATTTTTGTACCATTGGTTATATGTTTACAGCAGGAATTGCTAAAATTGTTGAAAAAGTTTCAGGAGGTAAAGGTAAATCAACGGAAGATATTGCATTACCAGAGAGCTTAGAGTTTCTATCAGATACATACCTTTCATTAATGGTAGTTATGGTTCCGTTATATATTATTGTAGCAGCAGTTGCTGGACCAGCAGCATGTGCAAAATATTGTGGAGATACTAACTTCATTGTCTACGCATTCTTACAAGCAATGCAATTTGTTGTTGGTGTTTATGTATTGATGTCTGGAGTTCGTATGTTATTAGCAGAAATCGTACCAGCATTTCAGGGTATTTCAATGAAACTTGTACCAAATTCAAAACCAGCATTAGATTGTCCAGTGCTTTTCCCTTATGCACCAAATGCAGTCGTTATGGGATTTGTATTTACAACCATTGGAACATTAATTGGTATGGTAGTAACTCCATTATTTGGACTTCCAGTCGTACTACCAGGAGTGTTATCTAATTTCTTTGCAGGTGGTACTGCAGGTATCTTTGCAAATCAGGTTGGTGGAAGAAAAGGTGTTGTTGTTGGATGTATCTGTCACGGTATTTTCATCACATTCTTACCTGCAATGTTGTCGCCAATGTTAGCGGATATCGGATTTATTGGAACAACATGTACAGACGTTGATACTATTGTAACGGCATTTGTATTTATGATTTTTAAATCAGTAGCAGGTATTTTCTAGGATAAGTTTGGAGGAACCCAAATGGGACTTTTTAGAAGAAAGAAGAAAAAGGAAACTGTGCCAAAAGAGACAGTTCCAGCAGTAAATAAAGAAGAGATGCTTGTCAGGGCACAAGAACTTGAAAAAGATTTAAGTTCCTTAAATGGGAAAGAAAGAATCAACTGTTTAAATGAACTTGGATCTTTGTATTATCAGGCAGGAGAAGATGACAAGGCAATTGAAAAATACGAGATTAGTATTGATGAGAGCAAAAGTCTAGGAAAGGCTTATACAGATTTATTAAAACTCTATAATGTAAAACGACAAGAAGCAGCAGAGGCGAAAAACGATGCCTTAACAAAAGAGTATTTGGATAAGATTTCTTATTTGATGCAATTATCAAAAGACGTAATACGTGGAAAAGTATAAAAGGAGACAGACATGTACAAAAATTTAATTAATTTATTTAAAGAAAACGAGGGAAAAGGAGCTGTTGGAGCATTTAATTTACATTGTTTTGAAATGCTTCCATCAATGATTCATGCAGCAGAAAAACTAGAAGTACCGGTTATCATTCAAACTTCTTTAGGAACAGCTCAATATATAGGGTTTAAACCGTTAATTGCAGCTGTAAAGGCATTAGCCCAAGAATCTTCTTGCAGTGTTGCATTGCATATGGATCACTGTAAAGATATTGATGCTTTAAAGGAAGCAATTGACTTAGGATATTCTTCTGTAATGTATGATGGTTCTGCACTTTCAATTGAAGAAAATATCAAAAACACAAAGGAAGTTGTAGCTTATGCTCATGCAAATGGAGTATCTGTAGAAGGAGAAATCGGATCTATTGGTGGAGCAGAAGAAGGCGTTGTTGTGGAAAAAGATGCAGCGATGTATACAAAGCCAGAAGATGCACTTCATTATGTAGCTGAGACTGGAGTTGATGCACTTGCTGTTTCCATTGGAACAACTCATGGACAGTTTAAATCAAAAGCGAAAATCAACTATGAACTTTTAACAGAATTAAAAGCAAAATTAGGTGATACAGGGTTGGTTCTTCATGGAGGAACTGGAGTGTCTGATGAAGATATGAAACGCTGTGTACGTGAAGGAATGAAGAAAATTAATGTCGGAACTGAACTTAACAAATCATATATTGAAGTTGTAAGCAAAACATTTACAGCAGATGATGTTACACCATTAACATCATTAAGAGGACTTTTAGCACCTGCAAATGAGAGAATTGCTGAAATTATCACAGATAAAGCATCATTATTTAAATTATAATCATATCATCATTATACATATCAAATCTTAGAACAGGCGGAGACACTCTTACGGGAATGCTCTGCCCGTTTTTATCATTGTAAATTGTGAAAGGAGTAGGTGTGAAAAAAACAATTATATTGCTTGCTGGATATCCAGCGACTGGAAAATCATATTTATGTAATAAAATCCTAGAACAGAATCATGATTTTGAAGTGTTGTCCCAGGATGAAATGAAAGAAAAATTATGGGATGAATATGGATTTAACAACATGGAAGAAAAAAATGAGTTAGAAAAAAAGAGTTGGAATCAATACTATGAAGTTATGGATCAAAAAATGAAAGATGGAATTTTTTTGATTTCAGATTATCCATTCAGTGATAAGCAAAAGGATAAAATTGCAACAGTTGCAAAAAAAAATAAATATCAAGTCATCACCATTCGTTTGACGGGAGATATAGAATTTTTATATAATCGTTCCAAAGGACGTGATTTAGATTCAAGTCGGCATTTAGGACATTTAGTCAGTTGCTATCACAAGGGTGATATTTTGGAAGATCGAAGTAAGGCAGACTGTATTGTGACAAAAGAGATATTTTTTGATCGTTGTATGAACAGAGGATATGATAAATTTCAGTTAGGAAAGCTCATAGAGATAGATGTTACAGATATTAGAAAGATTAATTATCCGCAGATTTTAAAGGAATTAGCAGCAATGTTGGAATAATAAAAGGAGAATTATTATGTGTATTTTTTGTATTGGACAATCGGCTTATGACATTATTATTCCGATGACGGAACCAATTGTGGAGAATCGAAAATATAGAATTACAGAGCAGTTTGAGTGTGGGGGAGGCCCGGCTCTGAATGCTAGTTTTTTGATTGCAAAATGGGGAGCACCAGTTCAGTTAATCAGTCGAATTGGGGATGATGAGTACGGAGAACGAATAAAGAAAGTCCTAGAGG
Organism: Anaerostipes sp.; assembly: GCA_028704435.1. Lineage (GTDB taxonomy): Bacteria > Bacillota > Clostridia > Lachnospirales > Lachnospiraceae > Anaerostipes. The sequence goes on from JAQWFL010000016.1 coordinate 43,860, forward strand.
AACAGAAAGTTGGGCTTGATTATCTCATCCCAGACAAGAAGATTAAAACTCCATATAGTTTTATATTCTCTAATAAGGGGAATGGAAGCCGAACATTATTTAATTTTCCAGGCGAGTTAGAAGAAGTTGTTTTTTCTATGCCAGAAGAGAATGTGGATGTCATTTTAAGTGATGGACATGAGCCTGAAATAACTTTGCAGGCAGTTAAGAAATACAAAAATGCAGTTTCCATTATAGATGCAGGAACTTATAGGGAAAGTACATACAAGGTAGCAAAGGAAGTAGATTATATTGTGTGCTCTGAGGATTTTGCAAAGCAGTACACAGGAAAAGTGATTAACTTACAAAACTCGGAGAGTTATGAAAAGATATTTAAAGAGGTTGAGAAGATTAATCATAAGAATGTGGTGATTACATTAGGAAGTCGGGGACTTCTTTATAGGCAGGATGGGAAAATTAAGCATTTTCCTGCTTATGAGGTAAATACCGTAGATACTAATGGAGCTGGAGATGTTTTCCATGGAGCGTTTGCCTATGGAGTATACAAAAAAATGAAACTGATTGATATTTTGAAAATAAGCTCTATGGCAGCAGCGATATCTACGGAATCCTTGGGGGCTCAGACGTCTATACCCAAGTTACAGACGGTAATAGATTCAATTAATAGTTGATTATACTAGATGTTGGGATTATGATAAGAGTGGACAAGGCAAATATGTGTTTGTTCAAAATGATATATGCATGGGAAAGAGTCAAAACATTACGACAGATGTTTTGGCTCTTTCTTTTTGTCTAGAATTTTATTGAGGACAAATTGCATAAATTTTAATACAAAATATGTGCAATTTGCTAGTTTTGTAACTTTCTATTGCATAAAAAAATAGATTCGTATATTATAAGAGTGAGCAAAGTAACATATGACGTGCAAATGAACAGAACGAAAAACAACAATGTGTTTCGTAAGAGGAATTGCACAAACCTGATAGGAGGAGAAAAGAATATGGAATATGTAAAGATGGCAGATAATCTTGAGTATTCAAGAGTTGTACTTGGATTTTGGAGGCTTATGGACTGGGGATTATCCACAGATGAATTGATTAAATATTTGGAAGAATGCATGGATATGGGAATTACAACCATGGATCATGCAGATATCTATGGCAATTACATGGTGGAAGAAAGATTTGGAGAAGCTTTAAAGAAAAGACCAGATTTAAGAAATAAAATGCAGATTATTTCAAAGTGTGGAATCGTATATAAGGATTATCCAGTAACAGAAACCCATAAAGCCAGAGTGAAGTATTATGACTACAGCAAAAAACATATCAAGGGACAGGTTGAAAAATCTCTTCAATATATGGGGATTGACACCTTAGATACATTGTTATTACACAGACCAAGTCCTTTTATGGATTGTGGCGAAATTGCAGCAGCCTTTGATGAATTAAAAGCAGAGGGAAAAGTCAGAACTTTTGGGGTGTCAAACTTCTTACCAGATGAATTTAGATTATTAAAATCCTACTTGAATACCCCACTTATTACGAATCAAGTGGAACTATCACCACTTCGGATGGGAAATATGGAAAATGGAGTTATAAATCTTTGTATGGAAGAGAGAATTCATCCAATGCTTTGGTCACCACTTGCAGGTGGAAGGATCTTCACTGGAGATGGAGAAGAGGAAGTTCGGTTAAGAGAAACTCTAGAAATTATTAGAGAAGAAATCGGAGCAGAAGATATTGACGAAGTCGCATTTGCATGGTTGTTTTCACATCCGGCTGGATTAATTCCAATTACGGGTTCAGGAGAAATTGGACTTGCATCTAGACCAATAAAGGCATTGGAATATCATTTGACACCAGAGCAATGGTATATGGTTTGGACAGCAGTAAAGGGACATAAAGTACCATAAAAAAGAAAAGTAAGTAATAAAACAAAAAACATATATAACAGAAAGGGAAAACATTATGAAACCAACAAGAAAAATCGAATACAAATTTTCAGGAGCAGTTACTGTGCAAGACATTGCAAACTTAATGGATCACTCTAATTTACAACCACAACTAACAATTCAGGATACAATTGACTGCTGCACCATGGCAAAGAAATACAACTGTATTTCATGTTGTGTCAGACCATCTGATATTGAAATCACAAAAAAAGAATTAGAAGGAACAGACATTATTATTACCACTGTTATCGGATTTCCTCATGGAACATGTACAACAGAAACAAAGGTGTTTGAAACAAAGGATGCTTTAGAAAAAGGCGCCGATGAAGTTGATATGGTAATGAATATTGGACGTTTCAAAAGTGGAGATTACGACTATGTAGAAAAAGATATTAAGGAAGTTGCAGATGCAGCTCATGAAGGTGGAGTAAAGTTAAAAGTTATTCTTGAAAATGCATTTTTGACAGATGAAGAGAAAGTAAAAGCATGCCAGATTTGTGAAAGAGCAGGTGCAGACTTTACAAAGACATCAACAGGATATGCACCATCAGGATCGACACTGGAAGATTTAAAATTAATGAGAGCAAATACAAAACCAGAAATGCAGGTAAAAGCAGCTGGAGGTATTAGAACCTTAGATGATACCCTAGCTGTCATGGCAACGGGAACTGTCCGCGTGGGGACTCGTTCCACAGAAGCAATTTTAAAAGAAGCAGTGGAAAGAGAAAAAGAAGGAACACTTGTAATTCCAGAAAATGTATAGAAGAGGGTGATATAAATGAAGCAAATTTCGTTGCTGCTCACAGGAGGAATGAAACAAGAGAAAGCAGAAAAGATTATGGGTGAGTTAAAAGAAGAGTTACAAAAGAAGCAGATTGAAGCCCAAGTGAGCTTTGTAAACCTATTCGAGAATTCTGATTTATCTGGATATAGTGACAGTATTGATTTGATTATTAATGTTGGGACAGGAACCTTGGATACAAATCTTCCAGTTGTTGGAGGGCTTGGATTACTCTATGGATATTTAAGTACGACAGAATTATACAGTGAGATTGAGTCAAGAGTGGTAGAGCAGTAGTAGATAGAAAGGAAAAGTTATGGGAGAAATATTTCGCAGTGATTTAGTATGGCTTGATGATGAATTTGATTCAAAAGAAGAATTTTATGAGACAATCGGTGATCGATTATATAACAAGGGATTAGTAGAAAAAGACTTTGGGCAAGCCTTAATAAAAAGAGAAGAAGTGTATCCAACTGGATTAAAAACAGAAGCTTATGAGGTTGCCATTCCACACACAGATGTGAAATATGTAAAGGAAGCAAGTATTTCTTTTGTAAGATTTAAAAAACCGATTTCATATTCCCATATGGGGGATCCAGAAGTAAAAGTTAATGCAAAGTTTGCATTTGTTCTTGGTGTTAAAGTTCCTCATCAACAAGTGGAAGTGCTCAGTACTCTAGTTGCCCTTATCTCAGACGAAAAAGAAATGAGTAAATTTGAGAAAATAGATTCTACAGAGGAGATTAGCAAAGAGTTAAATCGTTTCTTTGATGAGAGAATTGATTTACGTGTGTAAAAAATAACTTTGAAACGAAGCAATCAGTAATGTTCATGGGAACATATAAAAAGAAAGGAGCCCAGCTATGAAAACTTATCGTATTTTAGTTGCATGTGGAAGTGGAATTGCAACGAGTACAGTCATTGCAACAAGAGTAAAAGAGGTATGTGAAGCTAATGGTTATAAGGTAAATGTACAACAAGTAAAGGTGACAGAGGTTGAAGGTATTGCAAATGATTTTGATCTAATTGTTGCAAGTACAAGAGTTCCAGAAACAGTGAAAACACCATATGTCTTTGCCATTAATTATCTAACAGGAATTAATAAAGAAGGCGTTGATGCAGAAGTATTAGCAGAGTTAAAGAAATTAAAGGAATCATAAAAACTACATAGAGAAAGGAAAAAGATATATGTTTATACTTAATTTTATTTTAGATTGTGGAGCTTCTGTTATGTTGCCTATCATCATCTTTATACTAGGTGTTATTATGGGGGCAGGAGTAAGCAAAGCCTTTAAATCAGGTATTACAATTGGTATTGGATTTACTGGAATTGGATTGGTAACAGGGTTATTGTCTGACCAGCTAGGACCAGTTGCCCAGCAGATGACAGAAAGACTTGGATTGCATATGGACATCATTGATATTGGATGGCCAGCAATGTCATCTATTACATGGGCATGGAGTGCAGCGGGATTAATGATTCCAATCTGTCTAATTGTAAATGTTGTTTTATTAGCATTGAAATTAACAAAAACTATGAACGTAGATATTTGGAACTATTGGCAGTTCGCATTTGTTGGAGCTGCGGTATCAGTGGTAACGGGGAGTATTCCAATTGGATTGGTTGCAGGTGCTTTAATCTCAGCATTAGCCTTAATCCTAGCTGACTTTACACAACCTTATATTGAAAAATTCTTTAATATGCCGGGTATTTCATTCCCTCATTTAACAGCACTGGGATGTTTGCCAGTTGTTTATCCATTAGTGTGGATTCTTGATCGTATTCCAGGAATTAACAAGATTGATATTAATGCAGATAGTTTGAGAAAGAAATTTGGTATCTTTGGAGAACCAATGATGATGGGGCTGATTATTGGTTTTATTCTAGCAATCCTTGCAGGTTCAAAACCGCAGGTTATTTTACAGACAGGGATTGGATTAGCAGCAGTTATGTATTTAATGCCTAAGATGGTAGCCTGCTTAATGGAAGGGTTAATGCCAATTTCTCAAGCAGCACAAGAATTAATGAGTAAACGCTTTCAGGGAAGAGAAATCTTTATTGGATTGGATGCAGCGGTTTCTCTTGGGGATCCGTCTGTAATCGCAGTTGGTTTAGTACTTGTGCCAATCACAATTGCATTAGCAGTTATCATGCCAGGAAATAGAATTTTACCATTTGCAGATTTAGCTGTAATTCCTTATATTGTTTGTTTATTTACTGCAATGTGTAGAGGAAATATCTTCCGAGCACTCCTGGTGGGAACGGTAGTCATGGCGTTGGTATTATTAATGGCTTCAACGCTGGGACCAATCGAAACACCTTTAGCTGTTGCTGCGGGAGTTAAGATTCCATCTGGAGCAACATTAATTGGTAACTTGGATCGAGCAAATATATTAACATGGCTGTTCATTAAGATATCATCGTTATTCTAAGTTAGAAAGAGGCCTGTGTGAAGCAGACCTCTTTCTTTCATGTTAGGAGGAAGTATGGAATTAGAAGCACAGTGCGTACGTTGTTTAGAGCAGAAAGAACAGGTTCGAGCGGCTCAAATTGAAGATAAGAAACTTCAAAAAAAGTATCTTACAGAAATAAAAGAAATTATAGATAAAAAACTATATCACTCTCCACCAGAATATCTAGATGCTTTTAGTCAAATTTTCATGGAAAAATACGGGGAAGTTCCTTCCTATGGAGAATTAAAAACAAAATATAATAAATTCTTATTACAAGAGAAAGAAGAAATTATAAGATTAATTAAGGAATCGAAGGATACATTTAAGGCAGCAATTCAAGCGGCTCAGGCTGGAAACTATATTGATTTTATTGCAATGAATGGAATTAGCGAGGAGAAACTAAAAAAACTACTCTTAAATTTCAAGGATAAAGATTTTGATATGCAAATATACGAAAGTTTTAAAAAAGATTTAAATAGAGCAAAAAATGTAGTTTATTTTACAGATAATTGTGGCGAAATTGTTCTTGATAAGATTTTGATTCAAATAATACAGAAGAAATATCCACAGATTAATGTTGATGTTATTGTCAGGGGAAGCGAGGTAGGCAATGATGTGACCATGGAAGATGCCATGGAAGTTAGGTTGGATGAGGTGGCACAGGTTATAGGAAATGGTACCACCATTGCGGGGACTTGCCTGCATAGACTGCCAAAAAGAGTAAGTCAAATTGTAGATAATGCGGATGTTATAATAGCAAAGGGACAGGGAAACTATGAGACACTTAATGGCTGTGGAAAGAACATTTATTATTTATTTTTATGTAAATGTAATTATTTTATAGAAAAATTTAATACTGAATATCTTGCACCAGTCTTTTGTAAAGAAAGAAAATGAAAGGAGCAGCAACTGATATGAAAATAGATATAAAAGAGTTTACAGGAAAATGTTCTTGTGGGAGGGAACATAAACTTATTGTTCAAGATATGTTTTTGGAAACAGGTGCGATAAAAAAACTTCCCAAAATTTTGAGATTGGATGCCTATAAAAAATACAAAAACTTTGCTATGGTATGTGATGAAAACACCTATAATGCGGCAGGAAAACAAGTTGAAGATGAAATGCAGGGAATATTTAAGATTCAATTGGATTCCATGGGACTCCATGCCAATGAAATTGGAGTTGCCAAAGTAAAAGAAAAACTGGATAAATTGACAGAAGTGGATTGTTTGATTGCAGTTGGGTCTGGAACCATTCATGATTTAACAAGATATTGTGCTTATGAAAGGGAAATTCCTTTTATTTCTATACCTACAGCAGCAAGTGTAGACGGTTATGTATCTACAGTCGCTGCAATGTCATGGCATGGATTCAAGAAGAGTATGATTGCGGTATCGCCTATTTTAGTGGTTGCAGACAGTCAGGTAATTGCAGATGCACCAATGCGGTTAACTGCTTCTGGAGTTGGAGATTTATTGGGTAAATACACAGCACTTGCAGATTGGAAAATTACAAATATATTAAATGGGGAATATATCTGTAATCGAATTTGCGATATGGAGTACCAGGCACTAAATAAACTTAAGGATTCCTTGGAAGGGATAAAAAACAGACAGGTTGCTGCCTATGAGGAATTGATGTATGGACTTCTGTTATCCGGACTTGCAATGCAGATGACAGGACATTCAAGGCCAGCTTCTGGAGCGGAACATCATATGGCACATTTTTGGGAAATGGCAGTGATTAATAATGAGCTTGAGGCTTACCATGGAGAAAAAGTTGGGGTAGGTTTGATACTTATAAGCGATATTTACCATAGGGCGGCACAGTGTATGAAATCTGGTGTTTTTAAAATTCACAGAAAGGTTGACGTTGAAACGGAACTCATTGAAAAAGTATTCACAAACAAACAATTATGTGAGAATATAAAGAAGACCAATGATCCTAATTTATTGGATATGATAGATTCAGAGGTATTAAGAAACAAAACAGATGAAATCATTGAAATTATCCAGGGAATACCAACACCTGAGGAAATCATTCAAATGTTAAAAAAGGTAGAAGGAGTATCAGATTTAAAGGAAATCAAATTGCATGATTCTATGAAAGAAAAATCTGCAAAGGTGGCACCATATATTAGAGATAGAATTACATTTTTGAGGATTTTGAAATTCTACAATTTTTATGATACCATTATAAAATAATGGAGTGTAAATATAATATAAATACATGTAAGATGAGAGGGGGAGGTGCTGTACAAATGGATATGGAGCGAAGGAGGATGGCATTAGTCAGCAAATTATATTTTGAAGATGATATGACACAGCAACAGATTGCAAAGCGGCTGGAAGTATCAAGAATGAAAGTGTCTAGAATGCTTCAAAAGGCAAAGAATGAAGGAATTGTAAAGGTAATTATTGATTATTCGGGTGTTTATCCAGAATTTGAACAGGAACTTCAAGAAAAATATAATCTAAAGGAAGTGATAGTTGTAGATACATCGTTTGGAGATTCTTCAAAAGAGCAAGTTGCCTCTGCAGCAGCGTACTATCTTGAGAATCATTTGAAGGCAGGAGCAACCGTTGCCGTTGGATGGGGATTAACAATTCGACAGATTCCAAAGTATTTAAAGCAAGTGTCAGATAGCACACTTACATTTTCTCCAATCATAGGTGGGCATGGACAGACAGAATTAGATATGCATGCAAGTACAATTGCATCAAGATTTGCAAAGCAGACAGGTAGTAAATCATTGTCGTTAGTAGCCCCCGCATTGGTAGACAGCGAGGAAGAGAAGAAAGTTCTTCATGATAGTGAGCGAATTAAGGATGTTTTAAGTTGTACAGCAAATGCAGAATATGCAGTGTTTAGCCTTGGAAATCCTATTGTAAAAGGTAGTAGTATTAGTATGTCAGGCTATCTTTCCGAAGAAAATCTGCAGCAGCTGAAAGAAGAGGATGTTATTTGTGACGTCGTTTCAATTACATTTTTAAATCGCGACAGTAAGGAGTGCTGTGAGAATATCACAAAGCGATGTATTGGAATTACGGGAGAAGAATTAAAAGCAATTCCCGATAAGATTTGTGTTGTGGAAGGGGCAGAGAAAAAAGAGACAGTAAAAGCGGCCCTTAATGCAGGATTTATTAATATATTGGTGGTAGACGAAGAGATTGCAGCATATTTGTTAGAAAAATAGAATATGTAATATGAGAAAAACTATAGCTGTGTGTTAATAACAGCTATAGTTTTTGATTTAATTTTTAAATTTTAAGCATGCCAGATTCTATTAGGGCGGATATGACAATGATAACCGCAAGAACTAACATTACGCCAGAAGTAATCTTGCTTTTTTTCCAGCTTGTATATGCATGGAAAACTGCCATACATGAGATGGCACAACACCCCATAATATAAAAGGTATTGTTCTTTGTAAAGTACTGTAGAATAATTGAAATAAGGAATACCATAGAGGTAACACCGTTGACGATTGTTCTTGTCTTTTGTGAAGTATTCTGTTCTTCCCAAGCTATTTTATCTGATTGGTTTGATTTATTGTGGCTAAAGTTCATATCTATTCTCCTTCTTTATGCGATACTCATACTATCATAACATAACATAGAAGTGAATACTAGAATGTGCTAGGATTTTAGGAGTAGACGATGTATAATTAATGTATAAATAAAGATTTTCTAAGAAAGGGAAAGGTGGCGAATATGAAACATACATTTCAAAAAATATGTGTCATATTGTGTGTCTTGGCAATCCCTTTCTTTTTTCATGTAGATTGTGAGGCAGCACAACAGATTGTGAAGGTAGGTTATTTTGATTTGGGGTCTTACTATCAAAAAAAGGGAAACAAGTTAGTTAAGAGTTATGATAAGGCGTATTTAGAGGAAATCGGCAAATATACAGGGATGAAGTTTGAGTTCGTGGATTGTGGAACATGGGATCAGGCAATCAATATGTTAGAAGCTCATGAGATTGATCTTTTGGGAACCATGCAGTGGACAAGAGAAAGAGAAGATAAGTATGAGATTTGTGATACCAATTATGGGTATACAGTGGCAGAGTTGGGAGCTCTTAAAAAATCAGCTTATATTTATGAAGACTATGATGCTATGAATGGGGCGAAAGTTGGATATATAGAGGGATATGTCATTGAAAATCAATTGAAAAAATGGATGAGGGAACATGGGATTTCGTTGCAGATTCGTACATACAAATCACAAACAAAGTTAGAAAAGGCACTAGAAAAGGGAGAGATTGATTTAATCGCAGCCAACGCTCATGCAATGTGTCCTGAGTGGAAAGTTGTGGAAAAGTTTGCCTATGCACCATTTTATTTTGCATCGTGGAAAGGAAATGGAAAATCAATAGAAGATATTAGTCAGGCAATTATTAAAATAAATATACACCAGTCAAATTTTGAAAATGACTTAATGAAAAATTATTTTCCAATTATGGTTAATTCACCATTTAATAAAGAAGAAAAGAAGTGTATTGAAAAGAATCTTACTTATCAGGTTTATTTTGATACAGAGACCAAGCCTATTGTCTGGTATGATAGTAAAAAGCAGGAGATGAAAGGAGTCCTTGTTAATATTTGTAGTCAATTAGAAAAGAATACAGGAATTAAGTTTGATATAAAACCAAGGACAGATTCTGTGAATACCAAAAAGGACACAACAGTAACTTATAGAACGTTATATTATGAATTGGGTAAGGATGCGAGCGAGGAAATAGGGGTAACCAATGCTATCTTGGAGCAGTCCTTTGAGATGTATCATAGAGTTGGAGATAAGTACAAAAAGGGAAAATCTTACAAGATAGCAATTGTTAAAAATAGAGATGGATTGAAAAGCTATGTGCAGTCTAAATATCCAAAGTGTACGATTGTGGAGTATGAATCCCCAGAAAGTTGTATGAAGCGAGTCCTTCAAAAGGAGGCAGATCTTGCGTTTATTGATACCCATATTGCCGATGATGTGATTATAACCAATAGTTTCAACCAATTGACATCTGTGCCGTTGACTCAAAAGGATCTTGGAATTGCACTTCAATTTCATGGAGAGGATGCTCAGCTATTATCTGAGATTGTTGACAAGGGAATACCGTTGATTGATTCGGATAAGGTCAATGATACTATGCTGAAATATGCGGCAAATACGACACCAAATATGACGTTGTCTTATATACTTCAAGAGCATTTTCACCTTTTTGTGGGGGGATGTATAGTAATAATTATTATATTATTTGTATGTGTCAGCCTTGTCCTTTATGCAAAAATGATGCGTAAGGAAAAAGAGAAAATAGAAGAGGTGAATTATGAACGTTCTGATTTTTTTGCGAGAATGAGTCATGATTTGAGAACTCCTATGAATGGGATTCTTGGAATGCTAGAATTGATTCGGGGAACCTCGGATATAAATGAAGTGCAAAGCAATACTTCAAAAGCAATGCAATCAGGGAAATATATGCTGAGCCTTATCAATGATACATTGGATTTGCAGCGTCTGGAAAGCAAGAAAATTACCTTAGATCCAGAGTTTGTTTGTGTTAAAGACTTTATGGACAATCTCCTTGAGATGCTTCGTCCGTCAATGGAGGCGAAACGAATTGATTTAAAACTTAAAAAGCTGAATTTTAATGAAAGTAATTTTATTAAAATGGATGCTGTTAGGGTGAATCAGATTTTTGTCAATATTATTTCTAATGCAGTAAAGTTTACCCCTGAGGGGGGAACGATTCAGATTATCGTTGAGAATCTTGGGACAAAGGAAAATGTTGTCCATGGAAAAGTTGTGATTTCGGATACTGGGATTGGAATGAATCAGGATTTTCTAACACATAATTTGTTTCACCCATATTCTCAAGAACGGAATCAGATTACAAGTAAATATGCAGGATCAGGACTGGGACTTGCCATTGTGAAGAATTTAATTGAATTGATGGAAGGTTCTATCTGGGTGGAGAGTGAACCAGGAGAAGGAACAACAGTTACAATTTGTCTTGATTTTGAGTTTGTTTCAGAAGATAAAGTGGATCCTAAGGTTCAAAAAAAATATAATAATATAGAGGAATGGAAAGTTTTATTGAAGGATAAGAGAATTCTACTGTGTGAGGATCATCCACTGAATGCAGAAATTGTAGTAAGACTACTTGAAAAGGTAGGATGTAAGGTGACTGTGGCAGGAGATGGAGCACAGGGAGTAAAGTTGTTTCAGGAATCCCCTGTTGGTGACTTTGATGCAGTTTTAATGGACATTCGAATGCCGGTAATGGATGGCTTAGAGGCCACAAAGATGATTCGTAATCTACCAAGAGAGGATGCGAAGAAGGTGGCAATTATTGCAATGACAGCTAACGCATATGAATCAGATAGGGAAAGCAGCAAGGAAGCTGGTATGAATGCTCACCTTGCAAAACCAATTGATGTTAATATGATGTATGAGGTTATTGTGAAGTATATTTAGAGGTGAAAGAACACAGAATAAACAGGAGAGTAAGCTATGAATCAGAAAAAAAAGAATCCGCTACATCAAAGTTTTGGTTATGCCGTTGAAGGCATTTTCACGGGTATAAAAAAAGAACGGAATATGAAGATTCATTGTGTCATAATGATACTTGTTGTAGCAGCAGGACTTATATGTGAGATTTCGTGGATAAAGTGGAGTCTTTGTCTTATTCTATTTGGTTTAATTCTAGCATTAGAACTTGTGAATACAGCGGTAGAAGCTGTGGTAGATCTTGTAACAGAGGAGAAGAAACCTCTTGCAAAACTAGCAAAGGATACTGCGGCAGGTGCTGTTTTGATAGCAGCTATAATGGCTGCAATTACGGGATGTATTATATTCATTCCAGAACTTGTAGAGTTGATAGAAAGGAGTTTTTAGTATGGAACATTTTACAGATGGGTTAAAGAAAATCATGTTAGCAGGGATCGGTGCCATTGCAACAACGGGAGAGAAGTCCAAGGATCTTTTAGATGAGATGGTAAAGAAGGGTGAATTAACAGTAGAACAGGGAAAAGCACTCAATGAAGAATTAAAGCACAACATAAAAGAAACAGTCAAGGATAAGATGGATGTGAAAGAAACACCATCTACACCAGAGGATTTTGATAAATTTATAGACAGTATGACACCAGAACAAAAGGAAATGTTAAAAGAGAAACTTCAACAAATGGATGTGAAAGAAGAGGCGGATGAGTAAGCAGTCAGTGGAATATAGAGGACGGCTAAAGGAGATTACAGCGGTTCTCCATAAGTATGAAATTACAAAGGGACTTACTCCCAAAAAGCTGCGTTTGATTCTAGAGGAATTGGGACCAACGTTTATTAAGCTTGGTCAGATTATGTCCATGCATTCTGATATTCTTTCTAAAGAATATTGTGATGAATTAATGCAGTTGCAGGCAGGGGTTCTCCCTATTGATTTTAAGGAGATAATAAATGTAATCGAAGATTCTTATGGATATTCGTGGAAACAGATATTTCGTGAGATTGAGGAACGGCCATTAGGTTCAGCTTCCATTGCTCAGGTTCACAGGGCCAAATTAAAGAATGGAGAAGATGTAGTTGTTAAGGTTCAAAAGAAAGATATAGGAAGGTTAGTTGCAAGAGATATTGCACTTCTTCGTAAGGCTGCAAAGCTATTGCCACCTATTGGAATCAAGGAAGTTGTTGATATTGATATGGTGTTAGATGAGCTTTGGGCAGTGACAAAAGAAGAGATGAATTTCTTAATGGAAGCGGCTAATATGCTGGAATTTGCAGTTAAGAATAAGGAAGTCGAGTTTGTTGGAGTTCCTAAATTATATCAAGAGTATACAACGGTCAATGTTCTTGTAATGGAATATATTCATGGGTATGGCATGGATCAAAAGGAAGAACTTTTAGATGCTGGATATGATTTAGAGGAAATTGGAACTAAGCTGGTTGACAACTATATGAAACAGGTGATAGAAGATGGATTTTTCCATGCAGACCCTCATGGGGGGAATGTTAAGATACGAGATGGAAAGATTGTCTGGATTGATATGGGGATGATGGGCCGGTTGTCTAGGAAGGAACAAAGTCTTTTAAAGGATGCAGTCAAAGGGATTGCATTTCAAGATATTGATATGATTGAAGAGGCGGTATTAAAATTAGGTGATTTTAAAGAGCCGCCGAATCAGGGAACTTTGTATGAAGGGATTCAAGAGCTTCTATTAAAATACGGAGATGCGGACATGGGTTCTATCAATGTGGCAGAAATCACAATGAGTTTAATGGATGTTATGAAAAAGAATAAGATTATAGTTCCCCATGGACTTACTATGCTGGCAAGAGGATTAACCCATGTAGAAGGAATTATGACTGATTTATGTCCAGATACTAATATGATCAGTATTGCATCTAGGCGAATCTTGAATTCTTCCTTTGAAAATATGGATTGGAAAAAAGAACTAAAAAAGGGGGGACAAAATCTGTACCGAACTTTGCACAAAGCATCAGAGATTCCCATTCTTATTTCAGATGTACTTCATGGATACATGCGAGGGCAGCACAAATTCAATATGGAGCTGCGCACATCAAAAGAACTAGAGAGCCTCATGCGAAGACTTATTCGAAATATCGTTATGGGACTTTGGGTAATGGCCTTATTAATTAGTTCTAGTATCATATGTACTACGAATATGAAACCTAAAGTAGCAGGAATTCCACTCCTTGGACTGTTTGGATATTTAATTGCATTTTTTATTGTTATGTATGTTTTTCTAAGACATATGTGGAGTGAATATAAGCATTAATTTACAAAATATCATAAAGAAATAAGAGTATAAAGGGAGGAGGACATTCATGAGAATAAAGCACTACATACAACCAATCGTTGTTTTTTTGACTTTGAATATTGTTTTAATGGGGCTATTTGTATTAGCAGAGAGGAAAATCGTTTTTGAGACAAAGGAGAATTATAGATACATTGCTGCAAATCAGTCCAACATTATGAGAGATAGTGTGGACACTGCTATTGCCCGAGTTTATACATTCAGTGCTTTGATTCGTGCCAATAATGGAAAAACAGATTTTTTTGATAATCAAGTTGAATTTATATATAAGGAGATTTCTCAGGATAGCGGTATTCCTGTTAAGAATATAGCCATTGCACCAAATGGAATAGTAAAGAAAGTATACCCTTTGGCAGCCAATGAATCTTTTCTTAATTTTGATTTTATGGATACTTCTCAGGAAGGAAACGACGAAGCTGTGAAAGCTTATAAAGAAGGAAAAGTAGTCGTGACCAATCCGTTTAAACTGGTTCAGGGAGGCGTCGGTATGGCAGGAAGACTGCCAGTGTTTACGAAGAAAAATGGAAAGAATTCTTTTTGGGGGCTTATTACAGTTACTCTGGATTTTGATAAGATGATTCAAAGTTTTCATTTGCATAATCTTGAAGAACAGGGAGTAAACTATAAACTTTGGTACGAGGATGAAAAAGGGAAGAAAGTTACACTTACTGCATCAAAGAAGGAAGCTGTGGAGCCAGTGAGTTATGAATTTGATATTCAGAATTTAAAGTGGCATTTAGATGTTGCACCAAAAGGTCATTGGTATAGCCGTACCCAGGGTGCTGCGATTTTAATTGTAATTTTGGGGATATCTCTACTTATTGCATTACTCCTTGTGGATAAAATTAAAATCCGAAATGTAAATGAAAAATTAGAGCAGCTTGCACATCTAGATGGTTTAACGAAGTGTTATTCTAGACATTATCTAAATACTGTTCTCATAAACCATGGAACAGGAGAATGGAATGATCCAAGAGCTAAATATTCCCTTGCTATTGTTGACATTGATAACTTTAAAAATATCAATGACACGTATGGACACAATGTGGGAGACCAGGCAATACGTGCTGTTGTGCATGTACTGCAAAGATATGTTCGTGCTATCAATGGAGATTGTGTGATTCGCCAGGGTGGAGACGAATTCACAATTATTTGGAATCATATAAGCAAAGAACGATTCCAAAAGAAATTAGAAGGAATCGTGAAAGATGTAGAGAAGATAAAATTTTCACAATATGAGGAGATACATTTGACAATTAGTATCGGCGGGGAGTCATATGCAGCTCAAGGCTCAACAAGATATTCTGATTTGCTTTCCAAAGCAGACAAGAAATTATATGTGGCAAAGGAAAATGGACGGAATCAATATGTCATATAACAGCCTGGTTCGTGGGAATATATGATTCCCACGGCCTGCATATAAGAATAAATAATCGTTGTCCCTACGAATTTCATTCCCCTCTTTTTTAAATCGGCAGATACATTGTCTGAGAGAGGAGAAGAAGTTTCATGAACCTCATGTATGATTTCTCCGTTGGTCCAACTCCAAATATAGTCAGAAAAACTTCCGAACTCTTTTTGAATCTCTTTGAAAATATTTGCATTAGTAACAGCAGCATGAATCTTTAATTTATTTCTTATAATCCCTGCATTCTCACGAAGGGATTCTTCTTTTTCTGCACCATAATTACAAACCTTATCTAGATCAAATCCGTCAAAGGCCTCGTAGAAGGCTTCTCTTTTATTCAAGACACATTCCCAGGAAAGACCTGCCTGAAAAGATTCTAAAATTAACATTTCAAATAGTTTATGATCGTCATAAACAGGAACGCCCCACTCTTCGTCATGGTATTTTATGTAACGAGGATTTTTTGGATTTGCCCATGTGCATCGTTGCTTGTTATCATTCCATTTCATTGATTAAAAGCTCCATTTCTTTTTAAAAGTTTATTGTTTTATTTTATCACAGAAGAGATTCGTTGTATAATTAAATAAGGAGGGCAAACTAGATGATAAAAGAAATAAAGATTACAGATATTGAAGGGTTTCAAATTGGAAATGCCCAGAATGAAAAGGCAGGAACTGGATGTACGGTAGTTCTTTGCAAAGAAGGAATGGCTGCAGGACTGGATGTGAGAGGCGGAGGACCAGCCTCTAGAGAAAGTGAATTGTTAAAGCCAGCTGCAACAGCACAGGAGATTCATGGATTATTATTAAGTGGCGGAAGTGCATTTGGATTAGATGCAGCAGGTGGTGTTATGAAATATTTAGAAGAACATGGAATTGGATTTGATGTGGGTGTGACGAGAGTCCCATTGGTATGTCAATCCTGCTTATTTGATTTGACAGTAGGAAATCCATTGATACGCCCAGATTCTGTGATGGCATATAAAGCATGTGAAGAGGCTCAAAAAAATCATTTTAAAAATGGGAATTTTGGAGCGGGAACTGGTGCTACGGTTGGAAAATTAAACGGAATGGACAATTGCATGAAATCGGGAATTGGAAGTTATGCAGTTCAAGTGGGAGAGTTTCAAATGGGAGCCATTGTTGCAGTCAATGCACTTGGAGATATATTGGATTATAAATCTGGAGAAATTCTTGCTGGTTTGTATGATGAAGAAAGTCAAAATTTTTTGGATTCAGAAAGTAAAATGCTAGGAACAGACCAAGTCTTCGAAAATCGATTTGTTGGAAACACAACCATTGGAGCAATTTTGACCAATGGAGATTTTGACAAAGCAAGACTAGGAAAGATTGCAGCTATGGCACATAATGGATATGCAAGATCCATTCGGCCTGTGCACACAAGTGCAGATGGAGACAGTATTTATGCATTGAGTACAAGAAAAGTTGTTGCGGATGAGGATATGGCAGGGACTCTTGGAGCCAAAGTTATGAGTGAAGCAATTATGGTTGCTGTAAAGAGTGCGGAATCTGCGTATGGATACAGAGGATACAAGGAAAAGGAGAAGTAAAATGACAAGAAAAGAAGTAGGAATGAATTATTTTCTAGAGGGATATAACTGTGCACAATCGGTGGTTCTTGCATTTTCAGACATTCTTTCTCTAGATGAAGAGACATTGATGAAAATTAGCTGTTCTTTTGGTGGAGGAATGGGAAGACTTCGTGAAGTCTGTGGTTCTGTCAGTGGAATGTTTCTTGTGGCAGGCCTTCTTTATGGATATGACGGACCAGAAACTGGACAAGTTAAGTCAGATCATTATGCCAGAATTCAGTATCTAGCACATGAATTTGAAGAAAAAAATGGATCTATTGTCTGTAGAGAATTATTGGGATTGTCAGTGAAACATGATGTACCAAAAGCTGCAGAAAGAACCAAGGAGTATTATAAAAAACGTCCATGCAAAGAAATTGTGGGGATAGCAGTGGAAATTTTAGATGATTGTATCAAGGAAAATCCGTATAACCACGGAAGAGAAAAAAGCATAAGATATTATGGAACCTTAGGTCCTGCCTGTGAGGACGCAAAGATTCTTATGGAAATGCTTCATGTGGGAATGACTGGAATTCGTTTAAATTTATCACACAAATCTTTGGTGGAGAGTAGGGAATGGGTAGATCATTTTTTAAAGGCGAAAAAAGAGAGTAAAATAGATGCTGACTTTATGATTGACTTGATGGGACCGGAACTTCGTATGGGAACTTTGGATGCCAATATAATATTAAAAGAGGGAGAAAGTATTTGTCTGGGAGATAAGATTATGATTCCACAAGAAATAGAGCCATTTTTAAAGCCAGGACAAGTGATTTTGTTTGATGATGGAAAGGTAAAACTTCAAGTAGAGCACAAAAGGGTGTGTAAAGTTCTACAAGGTGGAATTCTATCCTCTAGAAAGAGCATTGCACTTCCTGGATGTGATATTAAGAATCCAACATTAACAGCAGAGGATTTAGAGAATTTATCACATATAAAAGAGTTTCAAGTGACGCAGGTAATGCTTCCTTTTGTTCGTGGTAAAGAGGATTTGATTTGCTTAAGACAAAAGCTAGATCAATTGGGATGTGAACATATTAAAATATTTGCTAAGATTGAAAATGTGCAGGGCGTGGAAAATGTAGAGGAATTCATGCCATACTGTGATTGTATTGTAATTGCAAGAGGTGATCTAGGAAATGCAGTGCCATTGACAAAACTTCCATTGATTCAGGAGCAGATAGCTAATGTATGTAAAAGACATGGAAAAGAATTTATGGTGGTAACCCAGATGTTAAATTCTATGATAGAATGCCCATATCCAACAAGAGCAGAGGTGAATGATATCTTCCATGCAGTTAGGCAGGGAGCATCAAGTATTATGTTAACAGGAGAAACAGCAGCAGGAAAATATCCAGTAGAGTCTATGAAAATACTAGTGGAGACTGGGAAAACATCCCAAATCTCCACCAAATAAATTCATTAAATTAAGTTCAGCTTTTTGCAGGCGTTGTAAATTCCATCATCTTTTACAAGGTCTGTAGTTAGATTGGCGTAAGGCTCTAATCCTTCGTAATGACGTCCCATAATAATACTAGTTCCTGCGGTTTTTACCATAGATACATCATTGTCACCGTCGCCAAAAGCATAGGTTGCGTCTATGGGAAGATTCAAATAATCGGCCATCATACGAATTCCAGTTCCTTTGTCAGTACCCTTTGGTGTGGCATCAGAAAATTCATAGCGAATATGCTTTGCAATCTCTAGTTGGGATGAAAAGTGTTCTGTGACAAATTCATGATCTCCCGGATTCCTATATATGAAAGTTACTTTATTAATCTTACACTTATCTTTTGTATCCCAAGGTAAAACCCAATGTTCTCTTACATCAAAGACGTACTTAAAAAATGGATAAATATCCGTATCCATTCCATCACAGTAGGTTTGGGTTTCTCCATCCATAAGCATGACAATTCCCCGAGTTGCACAAAGGGCACGCATCTTCTCAATCTCAGAAACAGGAATCTCTACGCTATGAACTACCTCTTCATCTAACTCAAGGTAGGCACCTGCAGTTGTGATATATCCGTTCATATAGTCTTTTACATCTTCACAAAATAATTTGTTGCGGCCAGAACAGATACAAGTCACGTATCTATTTTCCTGAAGACGTAAGAGAGCTTCTTTGGTAGAATCAGGCATTTCAAAGATATGGTCTACTTCGTCAATCAACGTTCCATCATAGTCAAAAAAAACAATTCCTCTATAATTTTTCAAAAATTTTCCCTCCCCATATGATTTTCTGTTCTTATTGTAGCATACACTCAATTGAAAACAAAATATTAATATGATAAAATTTCAGATAAGGAGAATGCAAATGAAAATAGTAATGATACATGGACAAAACCATAATGGATCCACCTGCCATATTGCAAGAATGTTAGCAAAGAATTTACAAGGAGAAGTAAAAGAATTTTTTCTTCCAAGAGACTTTGATGAATTTTGTATTGGCTGTACCCAGTGTTTTATGAAGGATGAAGAACTTTGTCCCCACGTGGAAAAACTTCGTCCAATCACAGAGGCAATGAAACAGGCAGACGTATTGATTTTGGCTAGTCCTACTTATGTTTATCACGTAACAGGAGCTATGAAGAGCTGGTTAGACCATTATGGATATCAGTGGATGGTACATAGACCAGAAGAAAGCATGTTCTCAAAGCAGGCAGTCTGCATTTCTACGGCAGCAGGCGGAGGAATGAAATCTGCCAACAAAGATATGAAGGATAGCCTTTTGTATTGGGGAGTTCCTAAAATCTATCAATATGGTATGGCGGTTCGTGCAACGAATTACCATGGGATCAGCGATAAGAAAAAGAAACAGATTCAAAAAGATATGTCTATGCTTGCCCGCCTTATAAAGCGACGAGATGGGCATATAAAACCGGGAATTAAAACTAGAATTTTCTTTGCAGTGATGGGGAAAGTGCAAAAAAGAGGATGGAATGAGGCAGATAGTAAGTACTGGAAAGAAAAGGGATGGACCAAAAACAAAAGACCATGGGAAAAATAGTTTAAGAAATTTGTCGAAAAAGGATGAAAAATTATTGTTTTTTTGATATACTGTTGTACTTGTGGGAAAGAAAAAAGAGGAGCCGTATGTATGTCGACAGAAACAGTATTTATTAAGAAAATGAACGAATTAGTACAACAAGGGAAAAAGAATGCGAATGTTTTAAAAGCTGAGGACATTTCAAATTTTTTCCCAGGGGTAAGTTTCTCTGAAGAGCAGATTGAACAGATTCATTTTTATTTAAAGAGTTATAACGTAAAGATAGAACAAGAAACAGAAGAAA
>JAQWFL010000063.1 GCA_028704435.1 Anaerostipes sp.
TAAATGATATGGGGGCTTTTTTGGAATGGGGACTTATGAAGGATCTGCTGGTTCCTTTCCGCGAACAAAAAATGCCCATGCGTGAAGGGAAATGGTATTTGGTGTATGTACATCTGGATCATGTTACCAAGCGTATCGTTGCTTCTGCCCGTGTGGATAAATTTCTGGATAATGTACCTCCCGTTTATGAATTTAATCAGGAGGTGGATCTGTTGGTGGCCGACGAGACTGAGATTGGATACAAGGTAATTATCAATAATCTGCACTGGGGACTCGTATATCATAACGAAATCTACCGCCGTCTGGAAAGAGGCGAACATCTTAAAGGATATATAAAAGAGGTACGCGAAGACGAGAAGATCGATGTGAGCCTTACCCGTCTTGGATACGAAAAGGTGGAAGGTATTGCCGGTATTATTCTGGATGCACTTAAAGTTCAGAACGGTTTTCTGCCGGTTCACGACAAATCACCTGCTGAAGAAATATACAGTCTGTTTGGATGCAGCAAAAAGAGCTTCAAACAAGCCATCGGTGCATTGTACAAAAAGAAGCTTATCTCCATCGAGCCTGCAGGCATACGACTTATTGAGACGGAAGATACTTCGACAAAATAACAATTGGTTGAAACTATGCTTCAAGCTGAACGGCAATAATTATTAACACAATAACTATTGCCGTTCAATTATATTATGACAAAACAGAGATATTACCAATTTAAAGTTAACGCATACATATACAAAAAGCCATCACACGAAAAAACGATAAAGTGTCGGCTGTTATTGAGAGAAATAATTCTCATCATTGGAGTATACTCCATTTCTTCTTTATAGGATCTTGTCCTTTTAATCAAGCGGACCACCTCTTCCGGAAGAGTTATTTCCTTAATCTGTGATAATGTATCACTGTTTCTAAGAATCAATCTATTAGATCTGTGTTTAGAAAAGAGGAAAAAGAAATTATTATAGTATCCTATTACATGTTCGCCGGATTTATCCAAAATAGCATGTTCCTTTTCTTTCAGTTTAAGCAACCTCTTCTCTTCTATTTTTATGTCAAAATATTCTGTTTTTAAAGTATCACCTTCGGGCAACCAACTAAAACCTGGTATATAATAAAGATCAAGTGGCAACTGGTATAAAATTGCTCCAGAGCCCTCTATAAGAACCATCTTTGATCCACTTAAAGTGGAACAATGCAGTATTATGTTACCCGACTTTGCAGGTAATATTTGCTCAATCGTCTCTTGATCTGCAGTCCTAAAAAACAGTTTTTTTTCGTTACTATCAATAAAATAAACCATATTAAAATATACAGTCAGGAAACCATCCCTATAAGGAATAAAAGAAATTGGATAAACGCTGACACCCTCTTTTTTTATAGCTGGCATGGGTACTAATTTGTTTTGAATATGTTTTTTCCCCAGATCAATCTGCGATAAAAAACCTTTCTGCAACAATGAAGTATATAAAACAGAATCACGCAAAAAGAAACAAGCATAATCATCATACACCCAATCTTCAGTTTGCGATCCATTTTGAAGAAACTTCCCCCATAACTCAATTTTAGTCTGCGAATGAATTGTTATAAACAACCACAAAAGCAAATTGATTAAAAGAACTTTTCTCATAAAACTTTATTTATCGACTACAGATCAGTGGATTTTTTAAATGTTACATCCACCTTATTGGTATAAAATTCACCTCTATACAAACGATAATTATTAATCTTATCCGGAAATATAACGTCATAATATACCCAATCTTGCAGCAGAGGGTCCCTAGTTGGACCGAAATGTACAAAGTCTTTTATTTCACTCCCAGTTAACAAAAAAGTATAACATCCCCCCAATATTTTAAACCCTGCCAATGAATAAGATTCAACATATTTAGAATTAGGAGGTAAAAATACAAAATTGTCTTTCAATACATTTAGAATATTTTGTTCTGTTATAATATGACTTAAATCATTTATATCTGTCAAATTTCCCTTCGGTTGATAAACATAATTGTAAACATCAGCTAATATTTCATTGATTACATCATATTCATGTTCTGAATAGTAATCTACGGAATCAGGCAAAACTTCCCATCGTACAGTATAAAAAGGTATTCCCCCAATAAAGACATTGTGTTTTGTATCAGGAGAAATGACTCTGATTAAATCAATTATATCATCTCCAGAGATGTTTATCGCTGGTGAAAGCTGAGGTATATAATATTTATTTTTATAAATCTTTGGTAAATATATTGAATCATTAGATAAATTATTAAACACAATTTTCAGAAATGGAGTGCTGGGACTAATCAACCTATGATAGATCTCTGTTTCTTCTTTTTTCCATTCCACAGACAATTCTATTGATAATTGTTGCCCATGGGTTTCAAATCCCCAAAGAGTTACCAGTAAAAAGATAATGTATTTTCTCATAACTAAAATAACATCTCAATTATTTATCTTGTTTAACCGTTCATTTATTAATAAGTAATAAGTTTTTATAATCTCCAAGCAACAAATTACTAACTAGCTTTTTATTGTCTATTAGAAGGTAAAAAGAGCATCTTAAATTTATGTCTTTTAGTTCCAGTTCGTTAGTATTTCTACACCACTTTCCTTCGGAAAGAACAATATCTTTGAATTCCAATTTATATTTGTTGTTTTGTTGTATGGAGAGCTTATAACCTTGCCCATCCTCATATACACCCAGATACAAAGGAATAAGTTTATTATGAGATATGTTATAGCTTTTATGTTCCTTTTGTACCAGTAGCGGATTTACATCGGAACGATATGCCCCATAATCCTCCATATAAACGTAATCGTTACGAATAAACCGCTTGTTTACTAAAAAGCTAAAAGCTTGTTTTGCGATAAGGGCTTTATTGTCTACAACCAAGCGAATTTTAAAGTTATGAATTTCATCGACAAGCATTACTTCTTTATTAACTAATGAAAATTTACCATACGATAAAACTACAGCGAAAACAATATCATTTGAAAGAAACTCAGAAAGCTCAATATAGTAATTGCCATTATTATACAAATAAAGGTTACAATCAATACCTCTTGCAACTCTACCGATAGAATAAAAACCTGATATTTCATTTTGAGCAAAACCAATGGTAGACACCATTATGCCAATAATCAGGATTATGATTTTCATATACTTGTTTAAAGTTTAAAACTCGATTCATCCACCTGTCTCTTTGCAAATTTATATTTTTCTCATGGATGTGGCAATAGTTATAATAAATACTTAATGAAGAAATAGGTATTAGGGGTTTTACTGACTTTCTATTATATAATTAGCTCCGTTAATGGGATAGATTAATTGTTTTCATTCCTGCATTTACTCGTCCTCCATCTGTGTGACTAATGTCCCTCAACTGAGGGACATTAGTCACACAGATGGAGGACAATGATCACTCAGTTGAGAGACGAAGAATATACTTTGAGTTAACGGCTAATCATCGTTATGAAAAGCGTTAATTGCTTAAGAGAAAAAATCTAATCTGCCTTTATAATGGTTAAGACTCTCGCATGAAATTACAAGATGATATCGCGGAGGAAGTTACCTTTTGGAGGCGGTTGGGGATGACAGATGACAGATGAAATGGATCCGTCACAACCATCTATCATTGGGCAAACTCCGCTTCGGCAAAGGGTTTGGAGACAAAAAATGACAGATGACAGATGTTTTTCGAAATTATTCGAAATAAAAAAGGATGCCATATGACATCCTTTTCTTTTATTATTAATCCAGCTTCAGTACGGCCAGGAATGCTTTTTGCGGAACTTCCACTGTTCCAATCTGCTTCATTCGCTTCTTACCCTCTTTCTGCTTTTCCAACAGTTTACGTTTACGTGAGATATCACCTCCGTAACACTTGGCTGTTACGTCTTTACGTACAGCCTTGATGGTTTCGCGGGCAATAATCTTTGCTCCCACCGCTGCCTGAATGGCAATATCGAACTGCTGTCTGGGAATAAGCTCTTTCAGCTTCTCGCACATTCTGCGTCCAAAGGTAACGCTGTTGTCCACGTGCGTAAGCGTTGATAAGGCATCCACCGGCTCACCATTCAACAGAATATCCA
>JAQWFL010000064.1 GCA_028704435.1 Anaerostipes sp.
TAGGATTTTTGATATTTGCCTTGTGTGCGATACATAGAATGAACAAATAAAAGCGTGGGGAGGATTAACCGACAGAATGAATCACAACATTTTAGTAGAATACGCAGATATGAGAGAAGAAATAAAAGATTTACGCCGAAGAATTTCAAAGCTGGAACGACAGATAGATAAAATAGTTGAGGAAGGAAGTGTAATTGATACGGTAAATGGTGGAGCTGGTGGAATCCAACATTTTAAAGTGGAAGGGTTCCCAGTACCAGAGTATCAAAACAAATTAAACCTATTAAAAATGAGAAGAGTTCTATTGATCCAAAAGGAAAGTAAGCTTTTAGAATTAACAAGCCAGGCAGAGGAATACATTGGAGAGATAGATAAGAGCGAGTTGCGGATTATGTTTAGATTTTATTACATGGATAATTTTACTTGGTCAAAAGTTGCCATGCAAATGAACTATATGTTTCCTAAGAGAAGAATTGCTTATACAGAAGATAATTGTAGAATGAGGCATAATAGATTTTTAGAAGAAAATTAATAAATGTTCGGCAATGTTCGTAAGAAGTATGATATTGTTTATGATAGAAGCAGTATAGAAATGATCCTCCGATAAGTTTTTACAGCATCCTACATGGGTGCTGTTTTTATTTGTCATAATTTGTAGAATGTTTTGCATGTATGTGGTAGAATAAAATAAAAAAACTTGGAGGGAATAATATGGCATTTGAAAATGGATATAATGTGTATGATTACTGTCAGCACGCTTTTAAGAAATATAAAAATGATAGTTTAGTATTTGTAAAGGCATTGCAAATAGTGCAATCTTTTAGTTGCAGATCTGATTATCCATATTGTATTAATGAATTAGATGAAGCAGTGAAGCATATACTAGGAGAGAGCATAAGTGATTTTGCATATATGATTAATAGATATGTTACATATCTAGAAGAACAAATGATATGGGATCCAAGGGAAGCGTTAAATATAGATGGAAAAGATTTTGACCCAGATACACAAGATATAACAATTGATTTGTTATCCGAGTACGACAAAGAAGAAGGCGATAGGATAGCAGAGAATTTTAAAAATGATATAAAAGCATTTTGCATTACACTTAAACCTATATTTGACAAAATTTTTATGATGGAGGATAATCCATTAGGCATCAAAAAGGTCATGGTGGATGAAAATACAAGTAGTGAAAAAAGAAGTATCAGACTTATAAGGAATGACGATAAATATTTAGATGTTAGATTAAATTCTGACGAGATTAAAAGCCTAATAGATGCACTAAAGAAATTAAGAAAAAGCTTTGATTAGAGGAGAAATTTGAATGGGAACATTATACGAATTTAAAAACTCTGATCATGAAAAAAAAAGAGCAAAGCCCAAGTCGTTTAATATGAATAACGGAAAGGGGAAAGGTGCAGTAAATATGGATAATGATAAAATTCTAGAAATATATATTCAGAAAGTAGATAAGGATCAGAGTGAGTTGAAACAAGATATGCGAGACAGTGAAGCACGTATCTTTGATAAAGTATCAGAATCAGAAGAAAGAATTGATAAGAAATTTGATAAAATACAAAATTTATTAGAAAAACATGACCAGAAGCTAGATAATGTGATGAATGTTGTAAATAATAAAATGGATGAAAATAGAAAATTTATGTGGGGCATAGTAATTACGATTTTATTAAGCATAATAGCATCAATTGGTGTTATTGTTGCAACATATCAATCATCAATTGGCTTAATAAGAGATTATATAGTTAAATAAGATTATTATTCATAGTCTCCAACACATGAACTGCGGTGTTGGAGACCGTTGTTTTACCATTGAATACAGGGTTGCATATAATATGCAGCTCTTTTTTAATATAAGAAAGAAGGTGAGCCTAATGGCATTAACTGATAAACAGAAGAGATTTTGTGATGAATATTTAATAGATCTTAATGCTAAGCAGGCAGCTATTAGGGCAGGGTATTCGGAAAAAACAGCTAAACAGATAGGTCAACAGAACTTGACCAAACTTGACCTCAAGGAATACATAACAAAACGCATGGAAGAGAAGGACAAGTCTCTAATAGCCGAACAGGATGAGGTTATGAAATATCTTACTTCTGTTATGAGGCGGGAAAAGAAGGAATCGGTTGTTGTGACGCTGAACAAAGAGCAATCGGTATATGTTCCGGATGATAATGGAACACCAAGAAAGCAGACAATTAAGGAAGAGATTCCAAAAATAATTGAAATACCTGCAAGGCTGTCAGATTCAAATAAGGCTGCGGAATTACTTGGCAAAAGATATTCACTGTTCACCGACAATGTTAATTTGTCAGGAGATATGGATTTAAAGGTAGTGGTTGATTATGGCGATGAAGGAGATTAGGATTAAATTTAATCGGAACTTCAAAGAATTTAACGAATGCCGAAAAAGATATAGGTTAGCAAAGGGTTCCGCTGGTAGTGGAAAATCTGTAAACATTGCACAAGATTTTATTATCAAATTAGGAGATAAGAAATATAAAGGTGCCAACTTGCTTTGTGTTAGAAAAGTTGACACAACTAATAAAGACAGCACTTATGCAGAATTAAAGAGTGCAATCTACAAGATTTATGGTGATCAATACAATAGATATTGGCAGATTAAAAGTAATCCAATGGAATTGACATCCAGGGTAACTGGAAATAAAGTTATATTTCGAGGGATGAAAGATGATGGACAGAGAGAAAAAGTAAAGTCCATTACATTTGAAAAAGGTAAATTGACATGGATATGGATTGAAGAGGCAACAGAGCTATACGAGGCTGACATCGATATATTAGATGACAGACTTCGAGGTGATTTGTCTTTCAATCCTTTTTTATATTATCAAATAACATTTAGCTTTAACCCGGTGTCAGCAATGCATTGGATTAAGGGAAAGTATTTTGATATTAAGAATGCAGATGTTTTTACTCACCATTCAACATATTTGCAAAATCGTTTTATCGATGAAGCATATCATAGACGAATGTTGATGAGAAAAGAAAGAGATCCTGATGGATATCGCATTTATGGACTTGGTGAATGGGGAGAAACAGGTGGATTAATTTTAAATAATTATATTATCGAAGAATTTGACACTTCTTTCGATAGATTTGATTATATGGTAAATGCACAGGATTTTGGATTTAATCATGCCAACTGTATTGGAGAGGTTGGATTTAAGGATGGAGATTTGTATTTGTGCAAAGAACTGTATGTTTACGAAATGGATACAGAAGAAATTATCAGAGAGGCAAACAAGAAGGATTTTAATAAGAGATTGACTATGTGGTGTGATTCAGCTGAACCAGATAGGATTAAGATGTGGAAAAAAGCTGGTTACAGGGCAAGAGGAGTAAAGAAGGAAAGTAATAGCGTTCATGCTCAAATAGATTATTTAAAGCAACACGCGATACATATATACCCTTCTTGCGTCAATACAATTAAAGAAATTCAGCAATGGAAGTGGAAGAAAGATGAGAAAACAAATACTTATCTTGATGAGCCAGTTCCATTTTTTGATGATGCGATGGCAATGCTTAGATATTCCATTGAACAGGAAAGAAAAGCTCCACCGAGATTAAATAAAAAGATAACAGGAGGTTTATAGTGTATAGATTATCAGCAGAGAAACAACTAACAGATGAAAAGTTAAGCTACTTCATAAATCAGCATAATGCAGATATAAGAAATCGCTTAAGGAAATTAGCGGATGCATACAATACGAAATTCCAAATACTTTATGGACCGGAAAAGCCACCATGGAAGCCAGATAACAGAATTGCAGTTAATTTCCCAAAGTATATCGTTGATACAATGGATGGTTTCATTCTTGGAAATCCAGTAAAAATTTCAATTGATGAAGCTACTAGCGGCATATCTGAATATGTAGAAATGTTTGAACAATACAACAATATTGATGATCATAATGCGGAGTTATCAAAGATATGTTCCATATTTGGACGTGGTTATGAACTATTGTATGTAGATGAATATTCACAGATATG
>JAQWFL010000065.1 GCA_028704435.1 Anaerostipes sp.
TTCATACTTTGTTCTCAATGATGGCTGCCAAATCTTTGCACTGATTAATTGAACTGCGATAAACATAATCTCTGCTCTTGAAACTTTGATGTTAAATACTTTTTCAAGTTCATTGGCAACTCTGGCTGCTTCTTGCCTCTCATGGTAACGAAGCAAAGCATCTGGCTGTTTCCCTTGGGATACAACCATCTTTCCTTCTTTCATCCGTTGAATCGATACCATCAGATAAACTAACAATCCATTAAAGGCATTATCTGTATATTGTATCTTTAAACGTTCTTGGGTCTCTCTTAAAATGTCTTCTACACTAGCAACACTCTCCCTATCATAGGGCATAAGTAAGGGATCTTGATTCTCATCTCTCTTTTCTTCTTGTAATAATGAGCGAAGCTTCCTACCACCACATAATTCTACAATGAGACTATTCACTGCCTGTCTATAGTTCTCCTCATTACCACTCCAATAAACACCAAATCCTGGTTTCCTTACAAGTTCAATTCCATAGCTTGCCATCCAGGTTTCTAGCTCATCCAAGTCACTTCCCAATGTTCTATCTGAAATTCCATACTTCGACGTAAAATAAAAAAACTTTCTCGGTTCTTCTGTTGATAAGATATCCTCAACAATTAATCTTTTTCTCTCTTTCTTTGAATATTGAAACTTTACTTTATCCAAATCAATCAATTCAAGTATTAATGCTTTGGCTTCATCTTCTTCGTCTAAATATAGGCCGACTCTGGGCTTCTTCACAAGGTTAAAATCATTTAGTGCCATCCAGTTCTCAATATCCGGCATCTCACGTAGAATTGTTCTAGAACTCAATCCTAACTTTTCTGAAATTGCTTTTACTGTCACAGGATTTTGATGTGAAAATTGTGTTATAATTCTAATAATTGACTTTTGTCTTGTGGTTAACTCGGTTTTCCTTTTTGTCATTAGAAAAGCATCTCCCTTATGTATTTCATTATATTACGGTATCTTTGTTATCACAATACAATGATATTTCACTTTTGTCTATATAAAATAGTGACAAACATGTCATCTATACATAATTTCCTTAAATATGAAAAAAAGACTACAATTGTAGCCTCTTTATTTTGTCATGATTTAATTTCTACATTTCTTTTTGAAACTTTTCCCATGGAATATTTAAGGTCTTTCCCTGATTTAAAAGTTCATCCACATGCATTAGCAATGGAAAATCGTCAATACTCACTTTTTTGGCATTTGCAAGGGCTTTAACTGCTCTTGCCGTTCTTGTTGCAATCACAACAGCCTCTAATGTCTGCCCCTGCAACTGCTCTATGGTTTCTTCTATTGTATATCCTTTTCCAAGAAGAAGTCCCACAGTTCTACTTCGACCTGCTGCAACTGTTACATTTAAATCCCCTGCTGCAAACATAATGTTGTCCACTCCGCCTCCAACAATTCGTAATAAATCCAGCATCTCTTTGACGCTTTCCTGAAATAGTGCCGACTCAGAGTTATTATGATCAATACCATCATCCCCTGCCTTCTCTGCCATGCCAATGGCAAGGGCAGTTCCAAGTGCATATCCATTCTTAAGTGCCACAGCACATTCAAGTCCAACTACGTCTAGTGTCAAACTAATCACATAGTAATCTGTTGCAAAAACATCTCGAATCTGGCGTAATGTTTCAAAATCTGGACCACAGAATCCAACAAAAGAAGGATCATGATCTGATAAATCCCTTGCAGTACAAGGTCCACCAATGGCATACAGCCTTAACTTACTGTCTTTTGGCAATTTTTCATGCCAGTATTCTGGATATGTTTTCATTGTCCCGTCTTCATAGTCAAGCATTCCTTTTGTCACAGATATCACAGGAACACACTCATCTAAAATTGCTAAAATATTATCTGCAAACCAATCTACTCCAAAACTAGAGACTCCACAAACGACTAAATCTGCACCTTTCAGTGCTTCCTTTACCTGAACACACTTTACATATTTGATTCCCTCATGCAATGTTCTTCGTAAATTCACATGATAATTGTCTTCTTTCAGACGGTCTATAATCTCGTCATCTAATGGACTTCCCACCAATCGTACTTCATGCCCATTCTCAATCAGTGGAAATGTTAATGCTGATGCCATCTGCCCTGCTCCAATTAATGTAACTACACTCATGGTAATCCTCCTTTAATATCATTGAATCTCTGTTTAGAAATATGTTTCACGCTTCTGGGAAAATTCCCTTTATTGTTTTATTTTATCTTATGCCACATCACATGTCAACATTGACTTCATTTCTTATAAAATCTATAATTTAATTAAACAAACTCAGACATTACTACAGATTGGAGAATACTATGGATACGAAAAAAATGGCTCAAGTCATTCGTATTGCGAAAATGCATTACGAACTTCATTACAGCCAGCTAGAAATTGCAGAAAAGGAAGGGATCAGTAAGTCCTCTGTAAGTCGAATTCTAAAGTCCGCCATGAATGACGGCATTATTGAAGTTCGCATTAAGGATTCCATTCTATACAATAGTCATATGGAAGAAGAACTAATTAAACGCTTTCCCATTAAACGTGCTGTAATTGTTCCTGATATGGTGGAGAACCCACAGATTTTACTACAAGATGTGTGTGCTGCTCTCGCTGAAGATCTCCCACGTTATTTAAAAAATGACAGCGTTTTAGGCGTTGCCTGGGGGCATTCTCTTACAGTGCTTGCAAAGCAATTACCCAAAATATCACGCACTGGAATTTCAGTGATTCAATTAACTGGTGGATTTTCCCGAGCTGTATATGAATCTGACGCCCTTGAAATCCTTAAAAAATTCACAGAATGTGTAGGTGGCACTGGATATCAGATTCCAGCTCCCGCCATGGTAGATCAGGCATTTATTGCAGATGCATTAAAGCAAGATTCTCAGATTAAAGAAGTTTTAAATATGGCAGACCGCTGTGAAACAGCTGTTTTCTCTGTAGGGAATCTAGAACGTCCTTCCATCCTCTACGAGATGGGATTAATTAACCAAAAAGACTACATGGACTTTAGTAGACGAGGTGCTATTGGGGACTGCTGCTCTCATTTTATTAATAAAAATGGAGAAATTTTTGATTCAGAAATCGATGCAAGAGTGGTTGGTACTTCCCTTGACACCATTAAAAAAATACCAAACAAACTACTATTAATCTCTGGAAATGAAAAGATTGATGTTATCTCCGCCGCATTAAAAGGTGGTTTATGTGATAGTTTATATATTGATGCTGCTGCTGCAAAATCAGTAATTCAAGCAAATCCATTATAGTTTTGGGAAATTTCCCACGTATGTGTTGACAATTCCCATATAGGTGTCTTATAATAAACTCATAGGTTATTCACACACACACTCAAGGAGGAGTTTATGAACATTGTATTTGGTTGCGACCCTAACGCAGAAGATTTTAAACAAAAACTTATGGCATATGTTAAGGAACTAGGACATGACGTTACAGATTACGGAAGCGAAGATCCAATCTATGCAAACACTGCAATTAAAGTAGCTGAAGCAGTTGCTGCAAAAGAATTTGATCGTGGTATTGTAGTTTGCGGAACCGGAATTGGTGTTTCTATCGCTGCAAACAAAGTAAAGGGAGCTTATGCTGCATGTATTCACGATGTATATCAAGCACAAAGAGCTGAATTATCAAACCATGCCAATATTATCACTATGGGATCTCAAGTAATTGGAATCGAATTAGCCAAAGTCATGGTAAAAGAATACCTTTCTTGTACCTTTGATCCAAACGGAAGATCTGGTGGAAAAGTACAAGCAATTACAGATTACGAGAATAAATAAACAGAATTTTAAAGGGCATTGCTTTTTGCAGATGCCCTTTTTTAATGTTGTGTGTCCAGCAAAGCTGGACCACACTAGCCGGTGTAAGTCCGGTCGCGGTAATCACCAGTGAGCCGTGTAGCCAAACTCGGTGCGTTGCAGTAATGCAGGGTGCTAAGCGAGTGGGTAAAG
>JAQWFL010000066.1 GCA_028704435.1 Anaerostipes sp.
TGTATTCAAATCCCTTTGTAAGGATAGGTGAAGAGGTCTCAACATATTCCCCATTAAATACTGCAGTTGTTTGTGTAATTAATGTTGTTGGAACTGCTGTTGTAACAATTGGAGGTGTTGGGTCAGTAGTTGTAGTAAATTGTTTAGGTATCCATGCTGAAAACGATTCTCCACAATTTGCTCTAACATATACAGTATATGTAGTGTTTGGAGTTAGTCCTGATAGTGAATGGCTAGTACTTGAAACCGTTTCTGGTGTACCAGTCTCTCCTAATCTTACTTCCCATGAAGCCTCTCCACCTCCTGCAGTCCAAGTCATGTTAGCAGTGATGTTAGAAGGTGTTACTGTGATATCAGTTGGAGGAGAACAAGGATTAGAATTAGCATCGTAAACTGTAATATCGTCTAATCCAACTCCATATCCATAATTTTGAATTCCTTCAAAAGCTATTTGATAGGTTGAAGATGCTGAAGGTAAAGCAACTGAATCTAATTGCCATGCTGTAATATTAGAAGTAAAGTGGAATAATTGTGTCCATGAACTATCTGAACTTGCTCTATAGAATACTTTTAATTCATCTTGATCAGATCCCCAAGCTTTTTGTAGATGCCAGAAACTAACGTAAGGTGTAGCTAATCCTGAAATATCTAAAAGTGGAGAAACAAGTTTTGTTGTATATCCAGAAAAACTATTATCATAGAAATAAGCTAATTTTTGACCTCCATGTGCTGGTGTAGATGTGCTATTATAATAATCTGGATTAGTCCAATCAATGGTTCCAACAGTATAGTCTTGTGTCCAACAAGAAAGTCCACTTTCAAATCCTTCATTATAAGGGAAAGTTGTTATTGCATTATCATCACATGGAGTTCTAAATGATAATGACACAGAATTAATTGTAGTATCAGTTCCACAAATAGATTTTACCCAAACATAATATGAAGTTCCAGGTAATAAGTTTGATAAAGATGCAGCGGTTCCAATTTGAGACATATATGTATCAGTTGTATCATTACTTGCTCTATATGTTAGGATATAACTATCAGCTGATCCATTCCATGTAATGTCAGCAGAATTTGTAGTAAGATTAGCAGCAACTAAACCATTTGGTCTTGCACAAGTAGATTGTTCGATAGTAATATTATCGATTGCAGCAGGATTATATCTATTACTTGAACTATATCCCCAAGTATAGAATATTAAACGTTTAACACCAGACATATTATCAAGCTGAGCAGTAGCATTTTGCCAATCAGTTTGGCTATGCAACATTAATACTCTTTGATTTTGAT
This sequence comes from Anaerostipes sp., assembly GCA_028704435.1. GTDB lineage: Bacteria > Bacillota > Clostridia > Lachnospirales > Lachnospiraceae > Anaerostipes. The sequence continues at coordinate 1,294 of JAQWFL010000066.1, forward strand.
TTAATGGAAGTCCTCCTAAATTAATTGAATCTGTAGTTTCGCAAGGTATTACCATAATTCCAGAAGAAACAGTATTTGTTGAAGAAGTATAAGTACCTAAACACTTCCAATCAAAAGAAAGATCATAAGTTGTAGGTGTAGAACCAAAATCAAAATCACGATAGAAATATGCTCTTGTAGTTGCTGTTGTTGCAGAATTGCTATCTCCATCATTAAATGAAATATATGCAGATGATAAATCAGTACTTGTTCCTAAATTAGAACTTGTAGCATTTCCAACAACCCATCTATTAACTGAATTACTTAATGATGTCCAATTATAACTTTCAGGATCGAATTCATCAAATGTAGCAGTATATGGGAATGTTGTTACATTAAGAGCAGCAGTTCTAAATGTTACTATATCTGACCAAGGAGACATACAATCTGAGCGTACAGCTATATAATAATCTGTACTTGGTGTAAGTCCTTGAATTGTGTGAGGATTATCAAAAATAGAAACGATTGTTCCTGCATTAGGATCATTATCAACACCAGTTACAACTTCACCAAGTGAATATTCCCAAGAAGTTGCAGTTCCTTGTTCTGTAAAACTTATTGTAGCTTGATCGAATGAAACACCATTTACTGCAAGGCCTGTTGGTCTTTGACAATCTGCCCATTCATTAATTGCAACATTATCAATATTCAAATAATTATCAGCATTACTTACAGTACTTTCTCCGTAGAATCCAACTTTAATCAATCCTTGGTAAGGAATTAGATTTTCGTCTTGAAGAGGTATTATTATATGTATTGGAGTAGTACTCATCAAATCGTTATAAACTCTTGTTGCTCCTGTTTCATTTGACCAAATATGAGCATTTGCACTTGTCCAAGTTAAACCATTGTCAGTAGAAATTACAACAGCAAATTTATCATCTACTCCTGTTAAAACTCCAGGAACTAACATAGCTAAATTAGAATTAGTAACATCAAATTCTAATTGATAAAGATTGCTTGTATTTCCTAAATCAATAGTTGGAGTAATTAACCAAGATCTTGTTGTTGTAGACCAAATATTCAATCTCATTGAAGTTATTGGCGATGCAGCTGGATATGCGTTATTATTATATGCCCAAGAAGATGTATTACTTGTAAACACAACAGTGTCTGCTAATAATCCATTATGTTGCTTCCAACAATCATTTGTTAGAGGAGATGTATTAAATTCTTCTAAAAAAGGTACAGAAATTGGAGTACATGATGTAGTAAATGATATAGGAATTGTTGGATCTGACTCTTCAGTACCACAATCTGTTTTAACTACAAATGAATAATCAGTATTAGGAAGTAGATTTGTAATGGTTGTTGGAATTTGAGTAGCAGGAATAGTTACTGTAGAAGAGCCTTGAGTCAAGTAAATATTCCATGATGCATCAGTTTCTTGACCAGGAGTCCAAGTAATAGTTGCCTCTTCATGAGAAACATATGATAATGCAACATCACTTACTCTTCTACAATTTGGTAATGCACTTACTTTTACTTCATCTACATATAAATCGTATTGAGATGGTTGTAAACGAACAAATGCTAAACGATATTGACCATTCAAAGAACTTAAGTCAACTTCTTGTTGTTGATATGTAGTTGAGATTGAATAATCAGGAATATTTGTTAATAAAGTAAAGTTTGAAATACTATCAGTAGCATTAACATCACCATTTGTAATATCAAGAACATAGATTGCTAAATCTGGAGTATAAGTTGAACCTTCTTTTTTAATCCAGAAGTTCAATCTTTCATTTCCTGTTAATTGTAATACTGGAGTTATTAGCCAATCATTATTTGTGTATGTGGCACTTGTTGTAGAACCATAACCATCCATATAAGCATATCCAGCACCTGCGTAAATATTTGATGCTGTTGTTCCTCTCTTCCATTGATATGTTGTTGAAGTATATCCTCCATTAAAGTTTGACCAACAACGTGGAGCAGCAGATAATGAATTTGATGCTGATGTACCAACAAATGCATCTTCAAATCCTTCTAACCATGGGAATTGTGATATTACTCCACATTCTGTTTGGAAAACATTAGAAACAAAAGAACTTGTATCTATTGAAGAACAAAGGGAATAAACTCTCACTTGATAAGTTGATGAAGGATTTAAGTTACTTAAAACAAAATCAGTATTTGTTGAAGCAAGTTCAGATGTCCAATTTATTCCATTAAAAGAGTATTCAATTAGCCATGAAGTTGATGTTCCATTTTCATTCCATGATAATGTTGCCGATGTTTGGTCTGTTGAAGACACTATAAGATTTGATGGAGTAGCACAAGTCACTGGAATAATTTGAATATTATCAACTGCTGCTGAAACTCCATTTCCTCCTGAAGCATCATTTTTCCAAACAAATAAAAGTTTTTTTGCAGTATTTTCATATAAACTAGTTGGTAAAATATAAGTAGCCCTTTCCCAACCATCACTCAAATTCAAAATTCCACTTATATCAGGGGTTGAAGGAAATCCTGTAGCAGGAATTTCTGCATCAATAGGTAACAAATAAACTTTAAAGAAATCCCAAGTTGATTCTCCTCCAGATTTCCAATCAAAAGAAAGCTCATACTCTGCAGCTCCTAAATTACCAAAATCTATAATTGTATACGCATAAGA